>NZ_JBYSWT010000014.1:0-173017 GCF_058781435.1 Pseudomonas sp. FW507-12TSA | reverse complement strand
GGTGGAGGGTGGGTGCCGGCGATGCGGCGGTGGGCCTATTTGTTGTATCCGGGGCATTTTTTTTTGTTGTTGGGGGTGAGGCAGGTGTTGGAGGGCGTTGCGCCATGAGGATGCTCCGCACCCTGTCGGGGGCGGAGCGTATTCGGTTCAGGCCTGGAGCCGCCAGCCCATCACGCCTAGCAGGTCGCAACTGTCGCGCAGGAGGATAGCGGCGACGTGGGCGATGTGTTGCAGGTCGGTGTGGTCGGCGTGTTTCAGCTCGGTGCGCGAGAGGCTTTCGAACAGCTGGGTGATGGCCAGCAGGCGGGTGGTGCCGTTGGCGTGGAGGACGTCCAGTGGGGCGGTTTTGTCGATGAACAGGCAGGGGATGGCGCAGTCGATGCCGGTGATGGGGATGTATTGATGAGTCATGGCGAAGGCTCCGTCGTAGATAAGCGGTACAAGCGTATCTGTTCGTAGCTGAGTTCCAGGTCGCCAAACCCGGTCGCCGTTTGGGCGAATGGGGAGCATGGGGGGAGGGGGTGTGGGTGGCAAGCTAGACGGTTCTGCAAGTTTTGTAGGATCGGCCTTGGGGCTTGGCGGCCTGGTAGCCGGCCAGGTGCCCTGGGGATGGAGTACATATCCGTTGGCGGTGGGGTGGCTTGCTTGTGGTTCCGCCCTTACGGCGGGTCACTTTTTTCAAACGCCAAAAAAGTAACCAAAAACGCTTGCCCCCACGTCCGGCCACTCGCTGCGCTCGGGTTCCCTCGTTCCGGTACTTCTCAGGGGGCATCGCTTCCAGCGATGTCCTCGACTGCGTCGAGGGGCGCTGCGCGCCATTCCCCTGATAAGCACCTGCACTCGGCCTCCCCAGGGGGCGGGTGGGTCAAGATCACAAGCGTACGGCGCGCCCTACCGGGCGGCGCATCGCGGGGTGGGGTGTGCGTGTTTGGCATCGCTTTGTGTAGCCGCTGCCGCAGGCTGCGCACGGGCACGCAGCGGCCGCCTGGTTCTTGAATCCGCTGAAGGCCTTGCGGTCCTTGTCGCAGCCTCGCCCCGGCTTGACAGCGGCTACAGACTCGCTTCGTGTAGCTGCTGCCGAAGGCTGCGTACGGGCGCGTAGCGGCCGCTGGGTCTTGAATCCACCGAATACTTTTTGGCCTTTTCGCTGCCTTCGACAGGCTCAAAACCTATCCAAATCTCTTTCTTTTGTAAGGGGTTTCCGAGAGACTTCCTGGCGCTTGCGGGTGAGCACTCTGCTCACTAGTCTCGGTTCGTCGCTGACCCTCAGTGATCGGGTTTAGCAGCCCGATACCAAGACTCGTAAAGCATCGTCGTCAGCCCAGTTGGTTATCTACCTGCTGGGCTTTGTTATGGCGGCTGTGCGTGGGGCACCCTCGGGTGCGCCGGGTTCCTTGGACCGGTCTGCTAACCCGCGTACAGCTGCCACCCTCACGTTTAGCAGCGTCGGGTGATAGCTCAACTCCAAGGAGCTACACCATGAAAAAGCTCGTTCCCGATCCACCCGTTTTCTCTTCTGTTTCACGTCGCAACCCGGAGCATGACCGGGCCAACGAGGTGATTCTCCATGCGCTGGTGAACACCCGTACCGGTTCGCTGATCCGGACGCTTAAACCCACGGTCGCCGCGCCGGTGGGGCGCGATTCATTGTTCGACGTTCGCTCCGGCATCAGTGCCGAGGAGGCCCTGGTCCATGTGTCCATGCTGCTCAAGGCCGCCGAGGAGGTGTCCGATGAGATCACCGAGCAGGCCAGCGGCGTCGAGCGTGGGTTGATCTGGTCCCTGGTGCATTCGGTGGAGATGGCTCGTGGCGTGGTGGATGCCTTGCTCGATGGCCATCGCCTTTCCCCTGACTGAATACGCACCACCTGTGGCGAGGGAGCTTGCACCCGCTGGGGCGCTTTCTCGCCCCAGTGCCCGGTGTTCGACTTCATCAGCGGGACGCCTTGGAGAGCCCGGAATCTACCGGCCAAGATCTTCAGTTATGGGCCCGTGCGCAGTTGGCCATAACCTTTGCCTTACCTTGGCCTTGTGCCCGCAAACCCTGGCGCCAGCAGGGGCTGTTTGCCGGGGTTTGGGGCGAGCCTTCATTCCCTCTATTTGAACTTCCAATACGCCATGGACGAACAATCGGACATTGCTTATAACCGCTAGCGCTCAATGGATGATGCTGCAGGCGGTTGTATTTCATGGAAGACATCAACTCCGCGACTCTAGAAACAACGCTTCATTGCAAACGCGCTCGAACTCCAGGCTTGTCGCGTCGTGCCAGGAACAAGGGCTGGCACACCGTCCAAGACATCTTGCTGCTGGCGCAGTTGGCGGCGCTGCTGCATGACTTGGGCAAGGCCAGCCGGGCCTTCCAGCAGAAGCTGCGGCGGCGCAGCCTGGAACACAACCTGTATCGCCATGAGTGGGTATCGCTGCGGCTGTTCCTGGCTTTTGTCGGGACGGATGATGACCCTGCCTGGCTCCGGCGCTTGGCCTCGCCCAGTGCCGAGGATGATCAGGCTTGGCTGGCTGCCGGGCGTTTTCAGCGGGATGGGCTCGATGCCACGACGCCGCCATTCAAGCAGCTCGCGCCCTTGGCGGCTGCCGTGGCTTGGCTGGTGGTCAGCCATCATCGCTTGCCGACGCTGCCCAGCTGGAATGAGGCCGGTGATGGCGAGCAGTCATGGCTGGGCAAGAAGTCCGCCCGCTTCAATCCCGCGATGCTGGACAACCTGATCGAGGGCATCACCCACGAGTGGAACGAGTGCCGTCGTTCGGCGCCGCTCAACGAGGTCGAGGCATTCTGGCAGTTCGAGCATGGTCTGCCCGTGGTCCATCCCCAGTGGCGGGCCCAGGCGGCCAAGCTCGCCCAGCGGTTGTTGGTGTTGCAAGCCAAACCCGGTCACGGCAATTGGCTGGACAATCCTTATGTGATGCACCTGGCGCGGATGAGCCTGATGCTGGGTGATCATCACTATTCCAGCCTGCCGCCGGAGTCCAATCAGCGGGTCAGGGGCGATGACCAGGGCCTGGTGTTCGCCAATACCCATAGCGACGGCCAGCTCAAGCAGCCCCTGGATGAACACTTGCTCGGGGTTGCCCGTATGACCCGCAGCATCGTCCATGGCTTGCCCGATTTCGAGCGGCACCTGCCGCGTTTGGCGCGTCATGCAGGCTTGTGCAAACGCAGTGGTTCCGGGCGTTTTGCCTGGCAGGACCAGGCGGTGGATGCGGCGACCGGTTTGCGTAGTCAGTCGCAGCGACAAGGGGCCTTTATCGTCAACATGGCCTCTACCGGATGCGGCAAGACCCTGGCCAACGCACGGATCATGCATGCCCTGGCCGACCCCCTGGCCGGCATGCGTTGTACCTTCGCCCTGGGGCTGCGCAGCCTGACCTTGCAGACCGGCAACAGCTACCGCCAGCTGCTGAACCTGGGGGACGACGACCTGGCCATCCGGGTTGGCGGCTGCGCCAGCCGGGCGTTGTTCGAGCATTACCAGGCCGGGGCCGAAGCCAGCGGTTCGGCTTCGGCCCAGGCGCTGATCGAAGAAGACAGCCATGTGCGCTACGAGGGTTCGCTGGCCGCCCACGGCCTGTTGTCCAAGGTGGTGAACCAGCCCCAGATCTCCGTATTGCTCAATGCGCCCATGCTGGTCTGCACCATCGATCACTTGATGCCCGCCACCGAGGCGCAAAGGGCCGGACGGCAGATTGCGCCGATGTTGCGCTTGCTCAGCAGCGATCTGGTGCTCGATGAACTGGATGATTTCGACCTCGCCGACCTGCCGGCCCTGACGCGCCTGGTGTACTGGGCGGGTTTGCTGGGCACGCGGGTGCTGTTGTCGTCGGCGACCCTGCCGGCGGCCCTGGTGCAGGGGATGTTCCAGGCCTATGGCGCCGGGCGCCGGCACTATCGGCGCAATCGTGGAGAGCTCGACACGCCTGATGAGATCCCTTGCCTGTGGGTCGATGAGTTCACGGCCCAGCCTTTCAACTGCCACGACGCCGAGACCTTCAGCCAACAGCATCGGGCCTTCGTCGACCAGCGGGTGCAGGCGCTCGGGCGTATCGAGCCCAGGCGGCGTGGCGAACTGGTCGCCTTGAGCATTGGCGCGCAGCCAGTGGCGGACATGCGCCGGGCGTTCGCCGAGCAGGTGCGAGCCACGATGTTGCAGGCCCATGCCCGGCATGCCGAGGTGTGTCCGCAGAGTGGCAAGCGCGTCAGTTTTGGCCTGGTGCGCATGGCCAATATCGAACCGCTGTTCGATGTCGCCCTGGCCCTGTTCGCTCTCGGTGCACCTGCCGGCCAGCGCATTCATCTGTGCGTCTACCACTCGCGGTTCCCCCTGCTGCTGCGCTCGGCCATCGAGGCGCAGTTGGACACCTGCCTGGACCGTCGCCAGCCGGGTGCGGTTTATGACCAACCACAGATCCGCCAGCTGCTCGACCAGTACCCCGAAGAGGAACATCTGTTCGTGGTGCTGGGGTCGCCGGTCACTGAAGTCGGGCGCGACCATGACTACGACTGGGCAGTGGTCGAACCCTCATCGATGCGCTCGCTGATCCAACTGGCCGGGCGGGTACAGCGCCACCGCCAGCAGCCATGCCGGCACGCCAACATGTTTATCTTCGATAGCAACCTACGGCATTTCGAACAACCTGGAGCCGCAGCGTTCATCCGCCCGGGTTTCGAGCATGACAGCCGCCAAGCGGATCACCCCATGCGCCTGGTCAGCCATCGCCTTGGGCAGCTGCTGGATCCGGCCGACTTCCAGGAGCTCAGCGCGCGCCCGCGCATCCAGCCCAGGGCCAGCCAGGCGTGGCGCCCGCGGCACAACCTGGTGGACCTGGAGCAGGCGCGGCTCAGCGCACAGATGTTGCCCAAGGATCGCAGCCGCGCAGGCCAACCGACCCCACGCGGGGTCAAGCCTGTGGCTTTCGATCTGGACGCGGCCTGTGCCTGGCAATACCCCAGGGCGGCCCTGACCTGGGCCTTGCCCCAGCAACAGCCTTTTCGTGAAAACACCATCAGGGAGACAGAGTTGCTGTGGTTGCCCGATGACGATGAAGAACGCTTGGTCCTGCACCGCATTCATGAGCAGCCCGGCGCGGCGGAGCTGTACCTGCCGGCCCAGCGGTTGCTGGAGAACATCGACCTGCAAGGGGTGTCCGCCCCAGGTATCAGCCCCTGGGGCCAGCATGACCTGTTGTCATTGCTGAACGAACAGGCGGCGATCCAAGGCCTGCCGTTGCGGACCTGCGCCGAGCGCTTCACCACGGTCAAGCTGAGCGTCAGTCCCCAGGGTTGGCGCTTTCATCCGGTGCTGGGGTTTGCCTCAAGAGCTTGAGCCACTGCCTCTGTTCAGGGGCATCGACCTCTTGAAGGCACAATCGCAGGTTGCTAAAACCCTTGGTGGCCAAGAGCCATCAAGGATTGTCACGGACTTGTCATCGACAAGCGCTCTACAGGGAAGGGACATGAATCAAGGAACGAACCCGGCAATACGCTCCAGGCTGTTTCGCCACACCATCAACGCTTTCATCCAGGAACGGCGAGACGCAAAACCGAAAGCCGCTGAGGCCAGTGATGCACTCAGCGCCGCAAAATATGAATACGCCACCTGGCTCGCCGACGCGGCCCGTCGAGTAGGGCAGATCCAGGCCGTCACCCATGTGCTCAAGGCCACCCATCCCGACGCTCGCGGCAGCAGCCTGCATGTCGCTCCGCAAACATTGCCGCGGCACCGGGAAGTCGGCAGCCACATGCTGGGCAGCGATTACGCGCAGGACATCGTCGGCAACGCCGCCGCGCTGGATGTCTACAAGTTCCTCAAGCTGGAGGTGGAGCAACGTCGGCTACTGGACTGGCTGCTGGAGGACGATGCCGACCTGTTGGCCGCCCTGAGCCCGGACCCGGCCCTGGCGCAAAGTTGGGCCGAAGCCTTCAAGGGCCTGGTTCGCCCCCATCAGACCTTGAGTTCCCACGCCATGGCCAAGCAGGTGTTCTGGTGTGTGTCGGGCGAGCCTGGCGACGATGCCGGTTTCGAACTGTTGCAACCGATGTTTCCCAGCAGCCTGGTCCATGCGGTCCATGCCGATATCAACGATGCACGTTTTGGGGAGCGCAACCAGGCGGCGCGCCAGGCCCGGCGCCAGCGTCAAGCCCACGACGGAATCTATCGCGACTATCCACAACTGGTGATACGCAAGCTCGGCGGGACCAAGCCGCAAAACATCAGCCAGCTCAACAGTGAGCGTGGCGGAGTGAATTACTTGCTGGCGTCCTTGCCCCCTAAATGGCGCCAGCAGCATCCGGGCAACCTGCTGCACCTGGAGTCGGTGTTCAGTCGCCTGCGGCGTTTCGAAGACATGGGCGAGCTGATCGAGGCCCTCTGCCTCCTGCTGCAAGCCGATCCGGCGCGCAGCCTGCGCACTCGGGCTCAACGTGAACGTATAGAGCGCGCCCTGGGCCGGGCGTTGGCGGCCTTTGGCCTGAGCTTGCGGGCCTCTTTACCTCCTGGTTGGAGTCGTGACCGGCACTGCCAGCTGCCGCTGTGCGAACAACTCTGGCTCGACCCGCAACGCGCGCAGTTGGCATCGGCTGATGACCACCAGGACGCGGACCAAGCCTTCGCTGCGGCCTTCGCCCAACGCCGTTGGCCGGACGAGATCGCCCAGCGTTTCGGCCACTGGTTGAATGCCATCCTGCTGCAACGGGGCCTGCCGGTGGGCGATACCGAACAGGCGCATTGGGCGCGGCAGGCGGTGGTCGATGCCGAGATCTCATGCGCTACCCGTGAGGTGGTGGAGCAGGAGGTGCGCCATGGCTGAGTGCCCACATTTCGAGCACCTGCTGGTCATCCCTCACCTGCAAGTACAGAACGCCAACAGCCTTTCCAGCCCGCTGACCCATGGCTTTCCGTCGATCACCGCCTTTCTCGGGCTGATGTGGGCCCTGGAACGCAAGACGGTCGATACGGGCCTGGATCTGCAATTCAACGCGGTGGGCGTGGTGGTCCACGATCACGAAGAACAGGTCACCGATGGTGATTTCGTCAACACCCTGCGCCTGACTCGCAACCCCCTCAATCGCGATGGCAGCACCGCCGCGATTGTCGAGGAAGGGCGGGTCCATCTGCGCATCAGCCTGGTATTCGCGGTCCAGAGCCAGGCCCTTGACGACAAGGAAAGTACCGTCGCCCGCCAAGTGCGGGAGCTCTTGCTGCAGATGCGTATTGCTGGCGGCAGCCTGATTCCCTCCCGTGCCCCCCAGGGCCAGCAACAGCCCTATTCGATCCCCATGACGGGGGATGAAGAGGCACGGGACGTGTTGTTCTACCAGGCCAAGTTGCGCCTGCTGCCGGGTTTCACCCTGGTGGAGCGCCAGGATCTGCTGGAGCAACGCCATCGCGATCTGCAAGCCAGGCAACCCGGGGCTTCGGTGTTGGACGCCTGGTTGTCGCTGGCGCGGATCAACTGGTCCAGCGTGGCCCCCGGTGCAGACGGGGAGGTTTCAGGGCCGGTGCAGTGGCGCAACGACCGCACCGACCTCGGCTGGCTGGTGCCGATCCCCGTGGGTTATGGCGCGCTCACCGCCTTGCAGGCGCCGGGCACGGTGGCCCGGGCCCGCGACTCGCAAACGGCCTTTCGCTTCGTGGAAAACCTCTATGGCATCGGGCAGTGGATCAGCCCACACCGTTTGCAATCGCCACAACAATTGCTCTGGTACGCCGACTCTCGCAGCGACCAGGGCCTGTACCGCTGCCGCAACGACTACCGCGTGCCATCGCTGGCGCACTTCGACTGACTTCAAAGGAGTTCGAACATGAGCAATGACGCCCTGAAAACCGCTTCGGTCCTGGCCTTCGAGCGCAAACTCGACCCTTCCGATGCGCTGTTCCATGCCGGCGACTGGCAGTCGCGCAGTCAGTGGGAGCCGGTGGTGGTGCGGGAAAAATCCGTACGCGGAACCATTTCCAACCGACTCAAGGCCAAGGAACTGGACCCAGCCAAGCTGGATGCCGCCATCGAGCATCCCAACCTGCAAACCGTGGACGTGGCCACCTTGCCGCACGATGCCGACACCCTGCGGGTCAGCTTCACCCTGCGGGTGCTGGCCGGTACTGGCCAGCCTTCGGCCTGCAACGATTTCGCTTACCGGCAGAAACTGCTCGAGACTGTACAGGGGTATGTCCAGGCCAATGGCTTCGGCGAATTGGCCCACCGCTACGCCCATAACCTGGCTAACGGTCGCTTCCTGTGGCGCAACCGCATTGGCGCCGAGCAGGTCGAGGTGGAGGTCGAGCATCTGGTGGAGGGCCAGGCAGCGACGCAATGGCGCTTCGACAGCCTGAGCCTGTCCTTGCGTCAGTTCGACGCTGCCGGTGAGCAGGGCGAGGCCTTGCAGTCGTTGGCTGGCTTGATTGCCCGGGGCCTGGCCGGCGAACAGCATGTGCTGCTGCGCATCACGGCCTACGCGCGCATGGGCGCCGGGCAGGAAGTGTTCCCGTCCCAGGAGCTGATCCTGGACCGTGGGCGCGGAGACAAGAGCAAGACGCTGTACAGCGTGGGCAACATCGCCGGCATCCACTCGCAGAAAGTCGGTAATGCCTTGCGCAGCATCGACACCTGGTACCAGGGCGCCGACAGCAACGGGCCGATCGCCGTGGAACCCTATGGCTCGGTGACTACCCAGGGCAAGGCCTATCGCCAGCCCCGCGGCAGCCAGGACGATTTCTACACCCTGCTGGACAGCTGGGTGCTCAAGGATCGAGTACCCGCGCTGGACCAGCAGCACTTCGTGATCGCCACCCTGATTCGCGGCGGCGTGTTCGGCGAGGCAGGTTGAGCCATGGACCATTACCTGGATTTGAAACTGCTGCCGGACCCTGAGTTTCCCGAGCCGCAGTTGATGAGCGCCTTGCTCAATAAATTCCATCGGGCCCTGCACGACCTGCGGCGCAACGATATCGGCATCAGCTTTCCCGATACCCGGCGGCCGATCAGGCACCTGGGCTCGCACCTGCGCATCCACGGCAATCGCCAGGCCCTGGGCCAGTTGCTGGCCATCGATTGGCTGACCGGTATGCGTGACCATGTACAGATCGGCCAGCCCTGCTCGGTGCCGACGCCGGTGCAGCATCGCCATGTCAGCCGGGTACAGGTCGATAGCAGCCCGGCACGCCTGCGTCGCCGCCTGATCAAGCGCCATGGGTTGACCGAGGACCAAGCCCGCCAGCGCCTGCCCGACAGCGCGGCGAAACGTTGCGACCTGCCGTTCGCGGTGATGCGCAGCCAGACCAGCCATCAGCTGTTCAACCTGTTCATCCGCCACGGCCCGTTGCTCGAACAACCCCAGCCCGGCACGTTCAACGGCTATGGCCTGAGCTCCAGCGCGACAGTGCCCTGGTTCTGACCCTTTTTTCCGGGTGCCGTGGAGCGCTTTGTAAAATCAATGACTTACAAAGCGCTTCAGAAAAAGGGTGTACAGCAACCTTTAACGGCCTTTCTTTTGAAATTCAGGAGGTTATAGAGAAAGTGCTCTAGTTCACTGCCGTATAGGCAGCTAAGAAAATTGAAGGCGGGCCGTTCATGCAGGCAACCGAGTTCACTGCCGTATAGGCAGCTAAGAAATGGGAGCTCAGGCAGGTATCTTCGATCTGCTCGTTCACTGCCGTATAGGCAGCTAAGAAAGCCATGGGTGTCAAAAAGGGTTGTGCGACCTTGTTCACTGCCGTATAGGCAGCTAAGAAATGATCATGAGGTCGTGATTGTCTTCGACCCCAGTTCACTGCCGTATAGGCAGCTAAGAAAATCGCCACGAAGGACGGCGACTACCTGCGCATGTTCACTGCCGTATAGGCAGCTAAGAAAGTGGCGACACCGGCAGTGGTGGAGCTGGTCAGGTTCACTGCCGTATAGGCAGCTAAGAAAAGTCCAGTACGGGCATTCCCTATGTTGAATCAGTTCACTGCCGTATAGGCAGCTAAGAAACGGCCCGGATAAGTCGGTCGCTAGCACCAGGAGTTCACTGCCGTATAGGCAGCTAAGAAAGCTTGCGCCGCCCCCACCGACCGCCCCGGCGGTTCACTGCCGTATAGGCAGCTAAGAAATGCACCGGCGTTACAGCCGCATCCTGCTGGAGGTTCACTGCCGTATAGGCAGCTAAGAAAAAGGACAAGTCATGCCTGAAGAAAGAACGGTAGTTCACTGCCGTATAGGCAGCTAAGAAAAGAGTCGTATTCTTCCTGGCCGAGATAGTCGCGTTCACTGCCGCACAGGTAGCTAAGAAACCAGTCCTTCAGCGTCCTTCGGTGCTGTTTATCTCGATTGCCGAACAGGCAGGCAACACACAATCCATCATCAATCCATCGGCACCCGTTACTGCCGTAGAGGCAGCTTGAGAGACCCGCTGCACCCGTCGCCGCTGGCCTGGGACTCCCGGGCCAGGACGCGGCTTTGTCACATCCCCTTCATCGGCGCTGGCTAAGGTGGCCTCTTTTGACCATGTCAGGGAGTCACCATGAGCGAGTTCAACCTCGGCCGTCGACGGATCATGCAAATCGCCGGGGCGGGGATGTTGCTGCCCAGCCTGGCGCCGGCGGTGATCGCCTCGGTCAAGGATCGGCCCAAGCTCACCGATGGCGTGCAGTCCGGGGACTTGCAGGGCGATCGGGCGATCATCTGGAGCCGCAGCGACCGCCCGGCGCGGATGGTGGTGGAGTGGGACACCCGCAGCATGTTCACCAACCCGCGGCGCCTGGTGTCGCCGCTGGCTGATGCCCGCACCGACTTCACCGCCCGGGTGGACCTGAGCGGGCTGCCGGTCAACCAGGCGATTTTTTATCGGGTGACCTTCGAGGATGCCCGCACCGGGGTGGCCAGCGAACCCTGGTTCGGCCATTTGCGCAGTGCCCCGAGCCAGCGCCGGGATATCCGTTTCGTCTGGAGCGGCGACACCGTCGGCCAGGGTTTTGGCATCAACCCGGACATCGGCGGCATGCGCATCTACGAGGCCATGCGCCTGCGCCTGCCGGACTTTTTTATCCACAGCGGCGACACCATCTACGCCGATGGCCCGGTGCCGGCGCAGCTGACCACCGAGGGCGGGCGCATCTGGCGCAATATCACCACCGAGGCCAAGAGCAAGGTGGCCGAGACCCTTGACGAGTACCGTGGCAACTATCGCTACAACCTGCTGGACGAGAACCTGCGCCGGTTCAACGCCGAGGTGCCGCAGATCTGGCAGTGGGACGACCACGAGGTGGTCAACAACTGGTCGCCGAGCAAGCAGCTGGACGAGCGCTACATGGTCAAGGACATCCAGACCCTGGTGGGCCGTGCGCGCCAGGCCTGGCTGGAATACGCGCCGATGCGCCGGCAGAGCGCCGATGGTGGCGGGCGCATCTATCGCAAGCTCAGCTACGGGCCGTTGCTGGATGTGTTCGTGCTGGACATGCGCAGCTATCGCGGGCCCAACGACGACAACCTCGGCGGCGAGAAGCCGTTCCTCGGCCGTGAACAGCTGGACTGGCTCAAGCGCGAGCTCAAGGATTCCCAGGCGCAGTGGAAGGTGGTGGCGGCGGACATGCCCATCGGCCTGGGCGTGCCCGACGGCGAGGTCAGCCCCGGCGTGGCGCGCTGGGAGGCCATCGCCAACGGCGACCCGGGCCAGGCCCAGGGTCGCGAGCTGGAGATCGCCGAGTTGCTGGCCTACCTGCGCAAGCACCGGGTGCGCAACCATGTGTGGCTGACCGCCGACGTGCATTACTGCGCGGCCCACCACTACCACCCCGACCGGGCGGCGTTCCAGGATTTCGAGCCGTTCTGGGAGTTCGTCGCCGGCCCGTTGAATGCCGGCAGCTTCGGGCCCAACGTGCTGGACAAGACTTTCGGCCCCGAGGTGGTGTTCCAGAAGGCGCCGCCGACCCAGAACGCCTCGCCGTTCGCCGGGTTCCAGTTCTTTGGCGAGGTGCAGATCGATGGCCAGACGGCGCAGATGAGCGTGATCCTGCGTGATCTCGATGGCGTGGCGGTGTTCGAGCGCAAGCTGCAACCGGCCTGATGCGCGCCTATGGCCCATGGGGCAGGAGCGCAGCTCGCCCGCGATAAATGCTAACGCGGTGTCCCAGGCACACCGCATCGCGCTTATCGCGGGCGAGCCTCGCTCCTGCGGGTCAGTAGACGTCGCGGCGGTAGCGGCCTTGTTCGATCAGGCGCTCGACCTGTTCGGCGCCCAGCAGTTCGTTGAGCACCTGGTCCACCCCCGAGGCCATGCCTTGCAGGCTGCCGCAGATATAGAGCGCGGCGCCGTCGTCGAGCCACTGTTGCAAGGTCTTGGCGGCTTCGCGCAGGCGATCCTGGACGTAGATCTTGTGTTCCTGATCGCGGGAGAAGGCCAGGTCCAGGCGACTCAGGTCGCCCCGGGCCAGCCATTCCTGCAGCTCGTCCTTGCAGTAGAAATCATGCTCGGCATTGCGCTCGCCAAAGAGCAGCCAGTTGCGTTGCTGGCCCTCGGCGATCCGCGCCTTGAGCAGGCTGCGCAGCCCAGCCAGGCCGGTGCCGTTACCCAGCAAGATCAGTGGGCAGGGCTCGGCCGGCAGGTGGAAACCGCTGTTGCGGCGCACCCGCAGGCTGATGCTCGCGCCTACTTGGACGTGCTCGGTGAGCCAGCCGGAGCCGATGCCCAGGCTGCCGTCGGCGTGGCGTTCCTGGCGCACCAACAGTTCCAGGCAGCCGTCGGCGGCGATCGAGGCGATGGAGTATTCGCGCTGGGTCAGCGGCACCAGCGCATCCACCAGGGCCTGGGCATGCAGGCCCACCAGGTGGGCGCGGTTCTCCGGTAGCTGGCGGCTGCCCAGGGCCTGCTCCAGGCTCTCTTCCAGGCCGTCGAGCTGCACCGGGCTCTCGCCGGAAAGCCCCAGGCCCTCGAGGAAGTGGTCCACCAGCCACGGGCAGTTGCGCGGCATGACTTCCACCAGGTCGCCGGCCAGCCAGCTGCTGGTGCCGGGCGGTTGCAATTGCAGCAAATAGACCCCGGAGCCGCTGCTCTCGGGGTTCAGCAGGTGGCGCTGGCTCAGGGTCCAGTTGGCGAAAGCCGGGGCCTGCCACAGGTCCACCGGGGCATGGCCGGTGAGCTGGCCCAGTTGTTGTTGCCAGTGGCGCAGGGCGTAGCTGTCGCCATTGTCGACTTCCACCGGGGTGAACAGGCTGCTGGCGCCCTGGCTCGACAGCCAGGTGTGCAGGCGCCGGGCGAAACCGCAGAACTGCGGGTATTGGCGGTCGCCCAGGCCCAGCACTGCGTACTCCAGGCCGTTGAGGGCCAGCTCGCGGCCCAGCAGCTTGCGCTCGAAGCCCCGGGCGCTGTCCGGGGCCTCGCCATCGCCGAAGGTGCTGACCACGAACAACGCCCGCTGGGCACTGCGCAGCTCCTGCTCGTCCAGGCTGGCCAGCGGGCGGACCCGGGCGCCGATGCCGGCGGCCTGCAATTGCCCGGCGGTCTGCCAGGCCAGTTGTTCGGCGAAACCGCTCTGGCTGGCAAAGCCGATCAGCCAGCCGTTGGTATCGTCGGTGGCCTGTTCCAGGCCCTTGCGGGCGTCCTTGATCTGGCGCTTCTTGCGCCGGCGATCCAGGTATAGCAACCAGCCGGTGATGAAGAACAGCGGCATGCACAGCGAGGCCAGGGTCAGCACGATGCGCCCCACCAGGCCGAAGTAGCTGCCCACGTGCAGGGCGTAGACGCTGGTCAGCAATTGCGCCTTGAAGCTCTTGTCGGCGTAGCGCTCGTGCCGGCTGATGACGCCGGTGGTCGGGTCCAGGGTGATCTGGTTCAGGGCGCGCTCGTGGGGCGAGTCCTTGAGCAGGTAGAACACCGTTGCCGGCTGCCCGGCCACGGGCGGCATGCGCACGTTGTAGGCGCTAAGGTCCTTGCCGGCGGCGCTGTAGATGCTGCTCCACATGGCGTTGTAGTCGGCCACCGGGGCCGGGCCCTTGGCCGGCGGGCCGCCGCGCCCGCCCCGGGCGCGCTCGCTGTGTGGCGAGTCGGACAGCAGGCGGGTCAGGCCCTTGCTGTACCACTCGTACGACCAGTACAGGCCGGTGAGGGCGAACAAGAGGTAGAACAACAAGCACCAGGTGCCGAACACCGCGTGCAGGTCCCAGTTGAAGGCCCGGCCTTTCTTGGCCCAGTCCAGGGTCAGCCAGGCGCGCCAGCTGGCGACCTGGCGCGGCCAGCGCAGGTACAACCCGGACAGGCAGAAGAAGATCAGGATCAGGGTGCAGGCGCCGGTGATCTGCCGGCCGCTGTCGCCCATGGCCAGGAACCGGTGCAGTTGCAGCATGAAGCCGAAGAAGCCCTGGCCCACGGCCTCGCCGGTGAACTGCCCGGTGTAGGGGTCGAAGTAGCGCATCTGCCCACGGCGCTCCCCGGGCGGCGGGGTGTAGAACACCCGCGCGGCATTGCCGCTGTCGGTCTCGACCCAGAGCATGGACACGTCCTTGCCCTCGGCCGCCTGGAGCTTGGCCACCAGCTCGGCCGGCGGCAGGGTGCCGGCGGGCAGCTTGTCGACCTGCAGCACCGAGGGGTTGAGCGCCCGCAGGATCTCATCCTCGAACGATACCGTGGCCCCGGTGATGCCCATCAAGGCCAGGACCAGCCCGGCGCTGATGCCGAAGAACCAGTGCAGCTGGAACAGGGTTTTCTTCAACACATCGACCGCCTTGTTCGTCCGAAGAGGTGAAACACGGCGCGCATTATGCCGTGTGTGAGCGAGAAGCATTCTTCTTTACATGCAAAAGCCCCAGGCAGCGGGTGCATGGGGCTTGGGCACCTGTGGCCGGGGCCACAGGGTGTCGCGGTGGATCAGAAGTGGAAGTTGGTGCTTAGCAGAGCGGTACGGCCTGGCGCCTGGTTGGCGAAGTGCGCCGCGTAGGCCTTGTCGTAGTAGGTCTTGTCCGTCAGGTTCTGCACGTTCAGTTGCAGGTCGACGTTCTTGGTCAGCTTGTAGCTGGCCATGGCGTCGTAGCGGGTGTAGGACGGTACATACAGAGTGTTGTTGTTATCACCCCAGACCTTGTCGACGTAGAAGGCACCACCACCGATGGTCAGCTTCTGGGTCAGGTTGTAGGTGGTCCAGAGGCTGAAGCTGTTCTTCGGCGTGTTGGGCAGCTCGTTGCCTTTGGCCGGGTTGTTCAGGTTAGTGATCTTGCCGCTGCGATCACCAGCGGCACCTGGATCGACGATGGTGCTGTCCAGATAGCTGTAGCCGGCGAACACTTGCCATTTGTCGGTCAACTTTCCGCTGGCTGTCAGCTCGAGGCCGTCGACGCGGGTCTTGCCGGCGTTTTCGTAGGTGTAGTTGCTACTCAAGACTCGGGTGTTTTCTTTCTCGGTGCGGAAGATCGCTCCGGTCAGCGATAGCCGCTCGCTGAACAGATCCCATTTGGTACCGATTTCGTAGTTGGTGGTTTCCTCGGGCTTCATGTCGCTGACGATGCTGGTCGGCGTCCCGGAGGTGGTCGCGAAGGGGTTGGTTTCAGCCCCGTTATCCAAGGTGCTGCCCACCGGTGTTGCAGAAGTGGCATAGGAAATGTAGACGCTACCGTTGTCCTGGGGCTTCCAGATCAACCCCAGCTGGCCGGTCACGAACTCACTGGTGTCCTCAGCCTTGAAGGTGGTGGTACGAGCGCCGTTCTTGGTCTTGGCTTGGGTTTCGAAATGGTCGTAGCGCAGGCCCATGTTGACCAGCCACTGCGGGGTCAGCTCCAGGGTATCTGCGAAGTAGATGGCACGAGTGGTGCCCTCGGTATCGGTACCCGCGTAGTTACGACTGATAGTGCCGGCGTAGATGTCGTCCGGCGTCGGATTCGACAGCGAGGTACAGACGCCCGATGGCTGCGGCACGTTGCACTTGATACTCGAGTTATTGGAAACGTTGTAGCCGCTCTTCTTCGAGGACTCGTCGGACAGTTCGATACCGGTGGAGAAGTTGTTCTTGAAGCCACCCAGGACGAACTCACCATAGAGATCGGTCTGGTTGGTGGTGGTCTCGGTATTCGAGACCCGGGTGTTGGCCCGGCGCCATACCGTGCCGCTGCGTACGTTGCCCTGGCTATCGTCCGGCTGGGTCAGGATGTAGTCCTGCATGCTGGTGCCGTGGCGGAAGGTGTTCTTGAGGGTCAACGAGTCGTTCAGGTCGTGCTCGAAGGCAAAGGTCGCCGTGTCCACCCGGGACTTGCGGAAGTCGCGATCGGTCAGGCCGTAGAAGTTGCTGCTATCGCCACCGTTGACTGGTTTGTCCGGATGCGCGGCGGTGTGGGCCGTGCCCATGGAGTAGCCGTAGGGAATGCCCGAATCCGGCAGGTCGTCGCTTTCCAGATGGTAGTAGTCGAGGAATACCCGGGTGTCGGTACCCAGGCCGAAGGCCAGGGACGGCGCGACGCCCCAACGGTCGTAGTTGACCTTGTCCCGTCCAGCGACATTGCTTTCATGGCTCATCAGGTTCAGGCGGCCCGCAACGGTGTCACTGAACTGATAGTTGCCGTCCAGGGTGTAGCGTTGAGTCTGGTCGGAGCCCCAGGTGAAACCACCGTCGAGGGAGTTGCCCAGGTGAGCTTTCTTGCTGACCAGGTTGATGCTGCCCCCTGCTGCGCCACGACCACCCATGGCCGAGTTCGGGCCTTTGCTGACCTCGATATTTTCCACGGCGAAGACTTCCCGGCTTTGAGCGCCGGTATCGCGTACGCCATCCAGGTAGGTGTCGCTTTGTGCATCGAAACCACGAATGAAGGGGCGGTCACCTTGTGGGTTGCCACCTTCACCAGCGCCGAAGGTGATACCTGGAACGGTGCGCAGTGCGTCTTGCAGCGAGGTCGCCGCCGTGTCCTTGAGGACTTGCTGCGGTACTACAGTTACCGAGCGCGGGGTGTTGACCAGCGGTGCCGTGTACTTCTTCGAGGAGGAGCTGTCGACCTTGTAGGACGTCGCATCCTGGGCTTCACCGGTGATGCTGGTGGCTTCCAGGGCAATCGCTCCCGAGGCTTTCTTGCCGGTGTCCTCGGCGGCCTGGACCATGTGCGCGGCGGAGCCGGCGGTGATGGCGACGCCGATGGCCGATGCCAGCAAACGTGGCGAACTGACAGCGGATAATGGTTGTTGGCGTGTCATATCTTGTCCCCTCCCCGAGGTTTTGAGGCCGCGGAATATAGGGGATGCGAGCATTCGTTATCAATTGCGAAATATTGCTATTCGCACTGAATTTACATTCTTTACAATTTATCTTTACGGTTTTTGCATTCCCATCCGTCCCGGGCGTTTTACACAGTCAATAAGAATCAATACCATTGCCGCACTTTCGGCTTCCAGGTACCTGGCCATGTTGCTGCACATCCCCGGCGTGTTCACCCGTGATGAAGTAGGGCGCATCCGCCAAGCCCTGGAGCAGGCGGACTGGGCGGACGGCAAGATCACCGCCGGCTACCAGTCGGCCAAGGCCAAGCACAACCTGCAACTGCCCGAGGGCCATCCGCTGGCCCGGGAGATCGGCGAGGCGATGCTCGAACGCCTCTGGCAGAACCCGCTGTTCATGTCCGCCGCCTTGCCGCACAAGGTGTTCCCGCCACTGTTCAACTGCTACACCGCAGGTGGCAGTTTCGACTTCCATATCGACAATGCCGTGCGCCAGCCCAAGGGTAGCGCCGAGCGGGTGCGCACCGACCTGTCCTCGACCCTGTTCTTCAGCGACCCCGAGGACTACGACGGCGGTGAGCTGGAGATCCAGGACACCTACGGCGTGCAGCGGGTCAAGCTGCCGGCTGGCGACCTGGTGCTGTACCCGGGCACCAGCCTGCACAAGGTCAATCCGGTGACCCGTGGTGCCCGCTACGCTTCGTTCTTCTGGACCCAGAGCCTGGTGCGCGAAGACAGCCAGCGGGCGCTGTTGTTCGAGATGGACGGGGCGATCCAGGAGCTGACCCGGGACATGCCCGAACACCCCTCGCTGATCCGCCTGACCGGCACCTACCACAACCTGCTGCGCCGCTGGGTCGAGGTCTAGGCCATGGCTTTTCGACTGCGCCGCGAGGAAAGCCTCGATGGCGGGCAACTGAGCGCCATGCTCGAAGAGAGCCCGGGCCGCGCCGCCCAGGCGATCCTGCTGGCCGCCGGCGAAGGCCTGGTGGACGCCCAGGCGCTGCTGGGGCAGATCTTGCTCGATGGTCGCGGCATCGAGCAGGACCAGGCCCTGGCCCTGCGCTGGTTCGGCATCGCCGCCCAGCGCGGGCACCTGATGGCGCGCAACATGCTCGGCCGTTGTCATGAACACGGCTGGGGCTGCCCGGCGGACCCAGGCGTCGCTGCCGAGCATTACCGCCAGGCCGCGGCTGCCGGCCTGGACTGGGGCCTGTACAACTACGCCAACCTGCTGGCCACCGGCCGTGGCGTGCCCCAGGACCACGGTCGGGCCCTGGCCTGCTACCAGCGCGCCGCGCAACTGGGCCATGCCAAGTCGATGAACCTGCTGGGGCGTTACCTGGAAGAGGGGCTGGTTTGCCCGGCCGACCCCCAGGCGGCCCGGGATTGGTATCGTCGCTCGGCCGAGGGCGGTGACTTTCGCGGGCAGTTCAGCCATGGGGCGATCCTCGCCGATGCCGGGCGCATCGACGAAGCCCTGGACTGGCTGCAGCGGGCCCTGGTCGGCGGCAACCTGAATTTCCTCCGGGTTGCCCGTGCTGCCTTGCTCGAGGCCCGCCATCCCGAGATCCGCCAGTTGGCCCTGGCCTATCACCAGCGTGCGGCGCAACTGGGGGATGAGCGGGATGCCGAGCGGCTTGCTGCCTTGATATAAATCACTATGATTCAAAGCTAATCGCTTTCAATCATTCTGATGCAGGTCTTGCCTCATGCCCGCGACAAAAGTGCTGACTGCACATATTCCTTTGGATCTGGCCAACAAGGTTGACCAGTTGGCCTCGCGCCTGGAGCGTTCGCGTGCTTGGATCGTCAAGCAGGCGCTGGTTGCCTGGGTGGACCAGGAGGAGGAGCGTCGGCGCCTGACTCTTGAGGCCCTGGCTGATGTGGATGCCGGTAGGGTTATCGATCACCAGGCTGTGCAGGCCTGGGCGCAGAGCTTGTCGGGTGACAGTCCTCTGCCACTGCCGAAATGAGACAGCTGGATTGGACGAGCAAGGCGCTTTCCGACCTGGCCCGTCTTTTCGAGTTTCTTGCCCAGGTCAATCGCTCCGCTGCCGCCCTGACTGTCCAATCCCTGGTACAGGCCCCTGAGACTCTTCTAAATAACCCTCGATTGGGAGAGCAGTTGGAAGAGTTCCTGCCCCGGGATGTGCGACGTCTGCTGGTGGGGCGCTATGAGATGCGTTACGAGATTCAAGGCATGACCTTGTTCATCCTGCGTATCTGGCATGTCAGGGAAGATCGGTAAGCGCAGCGCCATTAAAAAGCCCATGACTGCTCATGGGCTTTTTACTTGCAGCTTGAAGCTAACCGCTTGCCGCTGCCTTTATACGTAATACGACTTCAGCGGTGGGAAGCCGTTGAACTCCACGGCGCTATAGCTGGTGGTGTAGGCGCCGGTGGACAGCCAGTACAGGCGGTCGCCGATGGCCAGGTTCAGCGGCAGGCCGTACTTGTAGTTCTCGTACATGATGTCGGCGCTGTCGCAGGTCGGGCCGGCAATCACCACTTCTTCCACTTCGCCTTTCTTCTCGGTCCAGATCGGGAACTTGATGGACTCGTCCATGGTTTCGATCAGGCCGGAGAACTTGCCCACGTCGGTGTATACCCAGCGCTCCACGGCGGTGCGCGACTTGCGTGCCACCAGCACCACCTCGCTGACCAGGATGCCGGCGTTGGCGATCAGCGAACGGCCCGGCTCGAGGATGATTTCCGGCAGGTCATCGCCGAAGTCTTCCTTGAGGAAACGGATGATTTCCTCGGCGTAGGTTTCCAGGCTGTTGGTGCGGGTGATGTAGTTGGCCGGGAAGCCACCGCCCATGTTGATGAGCTTCAGTTCGATGCCGTCTTCTTCTTTGAGACGCTCGAAGATCACCTTGACCTTGGCGATGGCGGCGTCCCAGACGCTGATGTCGCGCTGCTGGGAGCCGACATGGAACGACACGCCGTAAGGCACCAGGCCCAGGTCGCGAGCCAGGATCAGGAGGTCCATGGCCATGTCGGTCTGGCAGCCGAACTTGCGCGACAGCGGCCAGTCGGCAGTGGTGGAGCCTTCGGTGAGGATGCGCACGTAGACCTTGGAGCCCGGGGCGGCCTTGGCGATGTTGCGCAGGTCGGCTTCGGAGTCGGTGGCATACAGGCGCACGCCCTTCTCGTAGAAGTAGCGGATGTCCTTGGACTTCTTGATGGTGTTGCCGTAGCTGATGTTGGCCGGGTTGACGCCGCGCCCCAGCACCTTGTCCAGCTCGTAGATCGAGGCGATGTCGAAGCTCGAGCCTTTTTCGTGCAGCAGGTCGATGATTTCCACGGCCGGGTTGGCCTTGACCGCGTAGTAGACCTTGGCGAACTCGAACCCGGCGCGCAGGTCGTCGTAGGCCTGGGCGATCATCTGGGTATCGATCATCACGAACGGGGTTTCTTTCTGGTCGGCGAACGCCTTCATTTTCTGAAAGGTTGCGCGCGCGAAATAGTCTTCGACGTTAATCGACATGCGTTGGGAGCTCCTGATGGCAAACGTTGGTAATCAATGGGTGCATATGAACGTCCTCCGTATCCCCACTTTGGTTCGCCTACTTCCCAAGGCATGTCGCCGAAAGCAAAAAGGCCATGGGAAATCTGCCCTTGGCCTTGCTGTCTCGTCGTCAGTACTTGAGCCGGATGGATCGTTTCCAGCATGGACGTTCGGCGCGAACTTTAGGCGGTGAGGGGGCTGAGATCAACAAAAAATGTCGCGTTTTTGCACTTGTCTGACGTGCGTTATCGGCATGTCCTTTTGTAGCCGACACAGATGACCGGCAGATGTTCCCGAAGAATTTCCGAGTGTTAAAAATACCTGCACGTTCGCGGCTTTTGCGCGCCAAGTGGTGGTGAACTGCCGAAGTCGCCAACATCGGCGACGTTAGCGGCGAGAGGGCGGTGCAAGGGGGATTTTGACTGTTTCGCAATCGCTCGCCGCAGGGCTGCCACAGGCGCGACTGTTGATATTTTTTTTCGGCACGTGGGAGCGCCAAAAATCGGTTGGCGAGGGTGCTGGTTTGCGCTGGACCGCGCAGCGGTTCCCTTCCTTTATGAAAAGAAGGGTCGCTGCATGGCCCAGCGCGAGCAGGCCACCGCGCCACGGGTTGGCTTTTGATTATTTATTGATCAGGCACTCACGGCCTCGGCCGGGGAGACGATGTTGGTCTTCATCCCACGGGAGCGTCCCGAGCTGAGATAGGCGGCGATGGACTCCTGGGTCACCTCGCCGAGGAACACCCTTTCGGCGTCCAGCACCGGCAGCCACGAGCGGTTGAACTCGTACATGCGCGACAGCAGGATGCGCAGGTGCTCGTCGTAGGCGGCGGTGGCGTTGAACTGGCGCAGGAACTGGCCGCAGGTGCCGCCCTGGCGGTGCAGGTCGCGGCGCCGTACATAACCCAACGCTTTGTTCTCGGTGCAGGTCACCACCACGTAGCGCCGATCGTGCTCGTCCATCAGTTCCAGGGCCTCGGTCACCGGGGTGTCCGGGCTCACCGACGGCGCGTTGTCGGCCGCGTCCTCGGCCTTGACCAGCAGCAGGCGCTTGAGGGTGCTGTCCTGGCCGACGAAGTTGCTGACGAAATCGTCCGCCGGATGGGCCAGCAGGGTGTCCGGGTGGTCGATCTGCAGCAGTTTGCCGGCGCGGAAGATGGCGATCTTGTCTCCCAGCTTGATGGCCTCGTCGATGTCGTGGCTGACCATGATCACGGTCTTGTTCAGCGCCCGCTGCATCTCGAAGAACTCGTTCTGGATCATCTCGCGGTTGATCGGGTCCACCGCGCCGAAGGGTTCGTCCATCAGCAGCAGCGGGGCCTCGGCGGCCAGGGCGCGGATCACCCCGATCCGCTGTTGCTGGCCGCCAGACAGCTCGCGCGGGTAGCGATGCAGGTAGTGCTTGGGTTCGAGCTTGATCATGCTCATCAGCTCGCGGGCGCGGTCGTGGCACTTCTGCTTGTCCCAGCCCAGCAGGCGCGGCACCACGGTGATGTTTTCCTCGATGGTCATGTTGGGAAACAGGCCGATCTGCTGGATCACGTAGCCGATGTTGCGGCGCAGGGTCACTTCGTCCAGGCCGGTGGTGTCCTCGCCGTTGATCAGCACCTTGCCCGAGGTGGGCATGATCAGGCGGTTGATCATCTTCAGCGTGGTGCTCTTGCCGCAGCCGGAGGGGCCGAGGAATACGCAGATCTCGCCTTCGTTGACGGTCAGGCTGACCGCGTCGACGGCTTTGACATCCTTGCCGTTGCTGCGAAAGGTCTTGCTCAGGTTCTGTAGTTCGATCATTTTAGGGCTCCTATTGGGCTCAATCCTTTTGGCGTCAGCGAACGTTGCAGCCATTGCAGAAGCAGGTCGGCAAAGATGGCCAGGAGGCTGACCAGCACGGCGCCGACGATCAGCATCGACATGTCGCTGCGGCTAATGGAGGCCAGGATCAGCACCCCCAGGCCGCCGGCGCCGATGGTGGCGGCGATGGTCATGACGCCGATGTTCATCACCACCGCGGTGCGTACTCCGGCGAGGATCACCGGCACCGCGATCGGCAGCTCGACCATGCGCAGGCGCTGGCCGAAGGTCATGCCGATGCCCCGGGCGGCCTCGCGGATGCCCGGTTCGACGCCGGTCAGCGCCAGGTAGGTGTTGCGCATGATGGGCAACAGGGAATAAAGGAACACGGCGGTGATCGCCGGCAGCGGCCCCAGGCCCTGGCCGAACTTGGAGTAGAACGGCAGCAGCAGGCCGAACAGGGCGATGGAGGGGATGGTCAGCAGCACCGTGGCGCTGGCCTGCAATGGCCCGGCGAGGCTGGGGAAGCGGGTCATCAGCACGCCCAGGGGTACACCAAAGACGATGGCCAGGGTGACGGCGATGCCCACCAGGGTGATGTGTTGCCAGGTCAGGTGCAGGACCTGGGCCCAATCGAGATGGGAAAAGGCGTTCAAGAATTCCATGTCTTCTCCTCTTTAATCGAGTGGGTGCTGGCGCAGGAAATCTGCGGCCACGGCGGAGGGGCTTTCATGGTCGACGTCGACCCGCGCGTTCAGCTGGCGCATGGTTTCGTCGTCGAACAGCGCCGCCAGCGGCTCGAGCTCGGCGGCCAGTTGCGGGTGGGCGTCGAGGTAGGCCTGGCGCACCACGGGAGCGGCGGTGTAGTCCGGGAAGTAGTGCTTGTCGTCTTCCAGCAATTTGAGCTTGAAGGCGCTGAGGCGTCCGTCGGTGGTGTAGACCAGGCCGGCAAACACCTGGCCATTGCGCAGGGCGGTATAGACCAGGCCTGCGTCCATCTGCCGGGTGTTCTTGCGGGTCAGGGCCATGTCATACAGCTTGACCATCCCGGCCATGCCGTCGGAACGGTTGGCGAACTCGGTGTCCAGGGCCACCAGGCGGTTTTCCCGGGTGTTTTCGTCCAGGGCCCGGGTCAGGTCGCTGATGCTGTTGATTTGTGGATGTTCCTTGGCCACGTTTTCCGGCAGCGCCAGGGCATAGGTGTTGCTGAACCTGGACGGCGACAACCAGACCAGGCCTTTTTTCGCGTCGAGTTCTTTCACCCGGGCGTAGGACTGCTGCTTGTCGAGTTTCTCGTCGATGTGGTTGTAGGCCACCAGCGACACCCCGGTGTATTCCCAGATCAGGTCCAGTTGGTCGCTTTCCTGGGCGCTGCGCGCCAGGTTGCTGCCCAGGCCGCCGGTGACCCGGGTGTCGTAGCCCTTGCTGCGCAGGTACTGGGAGGTGATTTCCGCCAACAGGGTCTGCTCGGTGAAGACCCGGGCGCCGATGCGGATCAGCGGTTTTTGTGCGGCGTGGGCCAGGCTGGCAAACAGCAGGACGCAGCCGAGTATCAGGCTCAATTTCTTCATGTCGGTTCCTTGTCTCTGACGGGCTTAGGACGGGCGCAGGCCACGTTCCAGCCAGAGGCGGCTGGCCAGGGTCACCAGGCCGTCCAGAAGCAGCGCCAGCAGGGCGGTGCAGGCGGCGCCGAGCAGCAGTTGCGGCTGATTGTTCAGGGCGATGCCGGGGAAGATCAGGCTGCCCAGGCTGTTGGCGCCGATCAGGAAGGCCAGGGGCGCGGTGCCGACGTTGATCGCCAGGGCCACCCGCACGCCGCCGACGATGATCGGCACGGCATTGGGCAATTCGACTTTCCACAGCACCTGGCGCGGGGTCATGCCGATGCCGGTGGCGGCTTCCTTGAGCGAGCCCTGGACGTTCTTCAGGCCTTCATAGGTATTGCGCACGATGGGCAGCAGGGAGGCCAGGAACAGGGCGAAGATCGCCGGTCCGCTGCCGATGCCGAGGACCCCGAGGGCGATGGCCAGGACGGCCAGGGGAGGGATGGTGTTACCGATGTTGAACACTTGCATGAAGCGTTCGGCGCGCCTGGCCATGGCGGGGCGGCTGAGGAGGATGCCGGCGGGAATGCCGACCAGCAGGGCGGCGCACATGGACGCCAGGACCAGGAACAGATGAGCTTGCAGGTAGAACAGTAGATCGTCGCGGTAGTGTTCGATCGTATCGATGCCGATCCAGTGGACCAGCAGGGCCAGGAGGGCAATGACCGCAGCCCCTCCTATCAGCCCTTTGCCATAGCGAATAGCCACGGGCGGACTCCTTTTTTCTTATCGGTCGGCGGGCGCTTTCCCCTGTGGCAGGGCCGTGGCCGACTGCCGGGAAAGTCCCCGCGAAAAGCAGTTCGTCGAGTGCCGGCAGGGCGGCGGTGAACGAACCATGAGCGCAGCTTCGTCAAGCTAACTTGCTGAAATTCCAGGCATCTGATGAGCGCCTGGCAGGGAAGTGGACGTCTCCACCTTTTAAAAGGTTCCATAGTCGGCGGCGTTTGGCCACCCTTGTGGCCGCGACCTCGTGGCGCGAGGCGGTGATCGAGGCGGGGAATCCAACGGGTTCCAGGGCGATGACCGGGTTGCGGATGCTGCGCGCCCGGTCGCAGCCGTCGCTGGCGCCCGACAGCGGCTACAGGGGGATGGCAGGGCCGGACGGTGGTCCGGGAAGGCAGCTTTGCGCTATACTCGCCGCCCTTTTTTGATCACCGCCAGGCGATTTCCCATGACCCAACAGGCCGCCGAAGTCGCGAAACGCCGCACCTTCGCCATCATTTCCCACCCGGATGCCGGTAAGACCACCATCACCGAGAAGCTGTTGCTGATGGGCAAGGCCATTGCGGTGGCGGGTACCGTCAAGTCGCGTAAGTCCGACCGCCATGCCACCTCCGACTGGATGGAGATGGAGAAGCAGCGTGGTATCTCCATCACCACCTCGGTGATGCAGTTCCCCTATCGCGAGCACATGATCAACCTGCTCGACACCCCCGGCCACGAAGACTTCTCGGAAGATACCTACCGCACCCTGACCGCGGTGGACTCGGCGCTGATGGTGCTCGACGGCGGTAAGGGCGTAGAGCCGCGGACCATCGCCCTGATGGACGTCTGCCGCCTGCGGGATACGCCGATCGTCAGCTTCATCAACAAGCTGGACCGCGACATCCGCGACCCGATCGAGCTGCTGGACGAAATCGAGGCGGTACTGAAGATCAAGGCCGCGCCGATCACCTGGCCGATCGGTTGCTACCGCGATTTCAAGGGCGTGTACCACCTGGCGGGTGACTACATCATCGTCTACACCCCGGGCCATGGCCACGAGCGCACCGAGACCAAGATCATCGAGAAGCTCGACTCCGCCGAAGCCCGTGCCCACCTGGGCGACGAGTACGAGCGTTTCCTCGAGCAGCTGGAACTGGTGCAGGGCGCCTGCCACGAGTTCGACCAGCAGGAGTTCCTCGACGGCCACCTGACTCCGGTGTTCTTCGGCACTGCCCTGGGCAACTTCGGTGTCGACCATGTGCTCGACGCCGTAGTGGACTGGGCGCCGCTGCCGCTGCCACGGGCGGCCAACGAGCGCAGCGTGGCGCCCCAGGAAGAGAAGTTCTCGGGCTTCGTGTTCAAGATCCAGGCGAACATGGACCCCAAGCACCGCGACCGCATCGCCTTCATGCGCATCTGCTCGGGCAAGTACGAGAAGGGCATGAAGATGCGCCACGTGCGCACCGGCAAGGACGTGCGCATCGGCGACGCCCTGACCTTCTTCTCCTCCGAGCGTGAGCAACTGGAAGAAGCCTATGCCGGCGACATCATCGGCCTGCACAACCACGGCACCATCCAGATCGGCGACACCTTCACCGAAGGCGAGGCCCTGGGCTTCACCGGTATCCCGCACTTCGCCCCGGAACTGTTCCGCCGCGTGCGCCTCAAGGACCCGCTGAAGTCCAAGCAGCTACGCCAGGGCCTGCAGCAGCTGGCCGAAGAGGGCGCGACCCAGGTGTTCTTCCCCGAGCGCAGCAACGACATCATCCTCGGCGCCGTCGGTGTGCTGCAGTTCGATGTGGTGGCCAGCCGCCTGAAGGAAGAATACAAGGTCGAATGCGCCTACGAGCCGATCACCGTGTGGTCCGCGCGCTGGATCAGCTGCGACGACAAGAAGAAGCTGGAGGAGTTTTCCAACAAGGCGGTGGAGAACCTGGCACTGGACGGCGGCGGTCACCTGACCTACCTGGCGCCGACCCGGGTCAACCTGGCGTTGATGGAAGAGCGCTGGCCGGACGTGAAATTCCGCGCGACCCGCGAACACCACTAAGTTCGCCGGCAACATCCCAAGCCCCGCAGTGCAGGCTGCGGGGCTTTTTTGTGCCTGTTGGCAAGCCCAGGGTGGCACGCACCGTTAGTCGGACGGGGGCTCCTGGCATGGGGATCGATAGCTGGCTATCTGGAAAGTCCCGGGTATCGCGACTAGGTTTCAGGTGGTGCTGTGGCCGCTGCACGTCAGGGTTTGCAGCCATCGATGATTCACCTATGAAGGGATGGAATCGGCTATGAGAATTTTTCAACGCGTGGTGCTGCTGATCAAGGTGCTGGTGCTGCTGAGCCTGGGAACCTCCGGGGCCTGGGCCCACAACCTGTTGCAGGTCAAGGAGCCGGGTTACTCGTCGGAGCAGAGCACGCCGGTGCAGATGCTGGCCAAGTCCGAGTCGGAGCCGGGGGATGAGGGGCAGGGCGGCAGTTCGGGGGATGACGACCAGACCACCGACGATGGCGGGGAGCCCGATCAGGGGTGAAAAAAACCCCTCGCGGCGGATCGATGCGCAATCCGTCGCAAGGGGCCGGTGCAACAAGGTCAAGGCGTCTGCGGTGGTTCCGCAGGCGCCTTTTTCATGCTCGTCTACAAGAACTGCTCGGCGTAGTGGCAAGCCACTTGGCGTGTGTCGAGCTGGCGCAGGGCCGGCTCTTCAGTGCTGCAACGCTCGGTGGCGTACGGGCAGCGCTTGTGGAAGGCGCAGCCGGGCGGCGGGTTCAGCGGGTTGGGCAGTTCGCCGGCGATCTTGATCTTCGGTTTGTCCGGGTCCGGGTGGATGGCCGGGGTCGCCGAGAGCAGGGCCTGGGTGTAAGGGTGCAGGGGACGGTTGTAGATGTCCTCCTTGGGCCCCATTTCCACCGGCCTGCCCAGGTACATCACCAGTACCTGGTCGGCGACGTGGCGCACCACCGCCAGGTTGTGCGAGATGAAGACGTAGGCGGTGTTGAATTCCTGCTGCAGGTCCATGAACAGGTTCAGCACCTGGGCCTGGATCGACACGTCCAGGGCCGAGGTCGGTTCGTCCGCCACCAGTACCTTGGGTTGCAGCATCATCGCCCGGGCCAGGGCGATGCGCTGGCGCTGGCCGCCGGAGAACATGTGTGGATAGCGCTGGTAATGCTCGGGGCGCAGGCCCACCTGCTTCATCATCGCCTGGACTTTCTCGCGGCGCTCGGTGGCCGACAGCTTGGTGTTGATCAGCAGCGGCTCGGCCAGCTGGTCACCGATCTTCTGCCGTGGGTTGAGCGAGGCATAGGGGCTCTGGAACACCATCTGCACGTCGCGGCGCAGTTGCTTGCGCTGCTCCTTGGTGGCGCCCTTGACCTCATGGCCGGCGATCTGCAGCGAGCCCGAGGATGGCTCTTCGATCAGGGTCAGGGCCCGGGCCAGGGTGGACTTGCCACACCCGGATTCGCCCACCACGGCCAGGGTCTTGCCGGCCTCCAGTTCGAAGGACACGCCATTGAGCGCGCGGACGGTGGCGTGGCCCTTGAACAGGCCCCGGGACACTTCGTAGTGACGGGTCAGGTCGCGGGCGGTTAGAACGACGGCCATCACGCCACCTCCTGGTTGAGCGGGTAGAAGCAGCGCACCAGGCTGGCGGCTTGCGGATCGAGGCCGGGGCGTTGCTGGCGGCAGTTTTCCTGGACGTAGGGGCAGCGTGGCGACAGCAGGCAGCCCTGGGGTCGGTCATAACGACCGGGAACGATGCCCGGCAGGGTGGAGAGCCGCGAGGCACCGAGGCTGTGCTCGGGAATCGCCGCCAGCAGGGCTTCGCTGTAGGGGTGTGCGGGGATGTCGAACAGCTCCGGCACCTTGCCTACTTCCACGGCCTGGCCGGCGTACATCACGCAGACGCGCTGGGCGGTCTCGGCCACCACGGCTAGGTCGTGGGTGATCAGCACCAGGCCCATGTTCTGCTCTTTCTGCAAGCTCAGCAGCAGGTCCATGATCTGTGCCTGGATGGTCACGTCCAGGGCGGTGGTCGGTTCGTCGGCGATCAGCAGCTTGGGTTCGCCGGCGATGGCCATGGCGATCGCCACGCGTTGGCTCATGCCACCGGACAGCTGGTGCGGGTAGGCGTCCATGCGGCTGGCGGCGCCGGGGATCTCGACCTTCTCCAGCAGTTCGATGGCGCGCTTGCGGGCGGCCTTGCCGGACATCTTCAGGTGCAGGCGCAGCACTTCCTCGATCTGGAAACCCACGGTGTAGCTGGGGTTCAGCGCGGTCATCGGGTCCTGGAAGACCATGGCCAGGTCCTTGCCGACGATCTGCCGGCGCTGGCGGGCGCTGAGCTTGAGCATGTCCTTGCCGTCGAAGGTCAGGGCGTCGGCGGTGACGATGCCGGGATGCTCGATCAGGCCCATCAGGGCCATCATGGTCACCGATTTGCCGGAGCCGGACTCGCCGACGATGGCCAGTACTTCGCCCTTGTCGACCTTGAGGTCCAGGCCGTCCACCACGGGAACTGCCTTGGCGTCGCCGAAACGGACATTGAGATTCTTGATTTCTAACAGTGACATGGGAATCTCCTCAGGCGGCATTCTTGAGCTTCGGATCCAGCGCATCGCGCAGGCCGTCGCCCATCAGGTTGATTGCCAGCACGCTGAGCAAAATGGTCAGGCCAGGCAGGCTCACTACCCACCAGGCGCGTTCGATGTAGTCGCGGGCCGAGGCCAGCATGGTGCCCCACTCGGGGGTAGGCGGCTGGACGCCGAGGCCGAGGAAGCCCAGGGCGGCGGCGTCGAGGATCGCCGAGGAGAAGCTCAGGGTGGCCTGGACGATCAGCGGCGCCATGCAGTTGGGCAGCACGGTGATGAACATCAGGCGCGGCAGGCCTGCACCGGCCAGGCGTGCGGCGGTCACGTAGTCGCGGTTGAGCTCGCCCATGACGGCGGCTCGGGTCAGGCGCACGTAGGACGGCAGCGAGACCACGGCGATGGCGATCACGGTGTTGATCAGGCCTGGGCCGAGGATGGCGACGATGGCCACGGCCAGCAGCAGCGAAGGCAGGGCCAGCATGATGTCCATCAGGCGCATGATGCTCGGGCCCAGCAAGCGCGGGAAGAAGCCGGCGAACAGGCCCAGCAGGATCCCCGGGATCAGCGACATCACCACCGACGACAGGCCGATCAGCAGCGACAGGCGCGAACCCTGGATCAGGCGCGAGAGCAGGTCGCGGCCCAGTTCGTCGGTACCCAGCAGGAACTGCATCTGCCCGCCTTCGAGCCAGGCGGGTGGGGTCAGCAGGAAGTCGCGGTACTGCTCGCTGGGGTTATGCGGGGCTACCCAGGGGGCGAACAGTGCGCAGAACACCACCAGCAGCATGAACAGCAAGCCGGCCACGGCGCCCTTGTTGCGGGAGAAGTGCTGCCAGAATTCTTTGTAGACGGACGGGTAAAGCAGGCTTTGATCGACTGCTACCGAGGAAGTTGGAGTACTCATGAGTCTTGGCCTCAGCGCTGATGACGGATGCGTGGGTTGGCAAAGCCGTAGAGGATGTCCACCACGAAGTTGACCATGATCACCAGGCAGGCGATCAACAGGATGCCGTTCTGCACCACGGGATAGTCCCGGGCGCCGATGGCTTCGATCAGCCATTTACCGATGCCGGGCCAGGAAAAGATGGTTTCGGTCAGGACCGCGCCGGCCAGCAGGGTGCCGACTTGCAGGCCGACCACGGTCAGTACCGGGATCAGCGCGTTGCGCAGGCCGTGGACGAAGACCACCCGGTTGGGCGACAGGCCCTTGGCCTTGGCGGTACGGATGTAGTCCTCACGCAGCACTTCGAGCATCGAGGAGCGGGTCATCCGCGCGATCACCGCCAAGGGAATGGTGCCCAGCACGATGGCGGGCAGGATCAGGTGTTCCAGGGCATCGACGAAGGCGCCGGTGTCGCCTGCCAGCAAGGTATCGATCAGCATGAAGCCGGTCTTGGGCTCGATGTCGTAGAGCAGGTCGATACGTCCGGAAACCGGGGTCCAGCCCAGGCTCACCGAGAAGAACATGATCAGGATCAGGCCCCACCAGAAGATCGGCATCGAGTAGCCGGCGAGGGAAATTCCCATCACCCCGTGGTCGAACAGCGAGCCGCGCCTGAGGGCGGCGATCACCCCGGCCAGCAGGCCGATGACGCCGGCGAAGAGCAGGGCGGCCATGGCCAGTTCCAGGGTCGCGGGGAACAGCGAGGAAAACTCGCTCCAGACGCTGGTGCGGGTGCGCAGGGACTCGCCCAGATCGCCGTGGGCAAGCTTGCCGATGTAGTCCAGGTACTGGGCATACAGCGGTTTGTTCAATCCAAGGCGTTCCATTGCCTGGGCATGCATCTCGGGGTCGACCCGGCGCTCGCCCATCATGACTTCCACGGGATCGCCGGGAATCATGCGGATCAAGGCGAAGGTCAACAAGGTGATGCCGAAGAATGTGGGAATCAACAACCCCACACGGCGGGCAATAAAACTAAACATCTTCTGAAGTACCTCAATCAGCCGGTTAGGCGTGTCCGCCGCTCCCGGGTCGGGAGCGGTGGGCGTTTCTTATTACTTCACCTGGGTGGTAGCGAAGTTGTTGGTGGTCAGGGGGCTCTGGTGATACCCCTCGACGTTCTTGCGCATGGCGGTGAACATTTTCGGATAGGCCATGGGAATCCAGGGTTGATCCTGCTCAAAGACCAGCAGGGCCTTTTCGTAGAGTTCGGCACGCTTGGCAGGTTCAGCCTCGGCGCGGGCCTGGTCGATCAGGTCCTGGAAGGTCTTGTTGCACCAGCGGGCGTAGTTTTCGCCGTTTTTCGCCGCGTCACAACTCAGGTTCGGGGTCAGGAAGTTGTCCGGGTCACCGTTATCCCCGGCCCAGCCAGCGGACACCATGTCGTGCTCGCCGTTCTTCGCGCGCTTGAGCATTTCGCCCCATTCCATCACGCGGATATCCAGCTTGAGGCCGATCTTGGCCAGGTCGGCCTGCATCATCTGTGCGCCCAGCAGCGGGTTGGGGTTGGTCGGGCCGCCGCCGTTGCGGGTGAACAGGGTGATCACGGTGCCTTCGGGCACCCCGGCTTCCTTGAGCAGGGCGCGGGCCTTGTCCAGGTCGCGGGGCGGGTTCTTCAGGCTGGTGTTGAAGCCCAGCAGGGTCGGTGGGTACGGGCCGGTGCCGACCAGGGCGTTGCCCGGGCCATACAGGCTATTGACGTAGGCTTCCTTGTCGAAGGCGATGTCGATCGCCTTGCGGACCCGCACGTCGCTCATGTACTTGCGGGTGGTGTTCATGGCGATGTAGCCGGTGGTCATGGCCGCCAGTTCATGTACCTGCAGGTTCGGGTCGGCCTTGATGCTGGGAATGTCGTCGGGCTTGGGATACAGGGCGACCTGGCACTCGTTGGCCTTGAGCTTCTGCAGCCGTACGTTGTTGTCGGTGGTGATCGCCAGGATCAGTGCTTCGGCCGGTGGCTTGCCACGGAAATAGTCCGGGTTGGCCTTGAACCGCACCTGGGCGTCCTTGGCATAGCGGATGAAGATGAACGGGCCGGTGCCGATCGGCTTGCTATTGAGCTCGGCGGTCTTGCCTTCCTTGAGCAGCTTGTCGGCGTATTCGGCCGGGAAGATCGACGAGAAGGCCATGGCCACGTCGGCCAGGAACGGAGCTTCGCGGCGGGTCAGTGTGAAGACCACGGTGTGGTCGTCGACTTTCTCTACGCTCTTGAGCAGTTCCTTGAAGCCCATGCTTTCGAAATAGGGGAAACCCACGCTGGACTTGTCATGCCAGGGGTGTTTCGGGTCCAACTGGCGCTGGAAGCTCCAGAGCACGTCGTCGGCGTTCATGTCGCGGGTCGGGGTGAAGTAGTCGGTGCTGTGGAACTTGACGCCCTTGCGCAGGTGGAAGGTGTATTGCAGGCCGTCAGGGCTGATTTCCCAGGACTCGGCCAGGGCCGGCTCGATGTCCGTGGTGCCCGGCTTGAAGTCCACCAGGCGGTTGAAAATGGTTTCCGCCACTGCGTCGGCAGTCACCGCGGTCGTGTACTGGACCATATCGAAGCCTTCCGGGCTGGCTTCGGTACAGACCACCAAGGGTTTGGCCGCGGCGCCCAGGGCGACGCTCAGCAATGCGGCGCTCAAGGCCGCTTTCATGGGTAGCATTTTCATCGAGAACCCCTTTCGAACGATGGAACCAGCGTAGCTTGAAGGGCGGACTCGTCATGAGTCCGCCGTTCGACTGGTGGGTTATAGGATATTGAATGGAACCGTGGTGACCAGGCGGAACTCGTTGATGTTGCCGTCGGCCTGGTACTTGCTGGCGCGGTGGGTGGTGTAGGTCGCGCGGATGGCGGTGGCCTTGAGCGGGCCGCTCTGCACCGCGTAGCTGGCGCCGATGCCGTATTCGTAGTGGGTTTCGCCGTCCATGGTGCTGACGCCGACCAGTTTGCCTTCGGAGTTCAAGCCACCGTAGGCGGTGCCCTTGTAGTGGGTACCGTCGATGCCCCAGCCACGGGCCTGGTAGATGTTGAACTTGAGGCCGGGCACGCCGTACTCGGCCATGTTCAGGCCGTAGGCGATCTGGAACGACTTCTCGTTCGGGCCGTTGAAGTCCGAGAGCAGGGAGTTGGCCAGGTAGATGCCGTTGGTTTCGTGCAGGTAGTCGAAGTACTCGTTACCGTTCACCGCCTGGTAGGAGAAGGTCAGGCTGTGGGCCTGGTGGGCCAGGCCCAGGGACAGCGAGTAGGTATCGTTGTCGATCTCGCCCATCTCTTTCTTGCCGGTATCGACGGTCTTGTAGTAGTTCAGGCCGGTGGTCAGGCCCAGCACCGAGCTGTCGCCCAGTTCGTGGGTGAAGCCGAAGTAGTACTGGTTCCAGAAGTCTTCCACCTTGGACGCGTAGAGGCTGGTCTTCAGGCTCTTGAGCGGCTGGTAGTTGGCGCCGATCACGCTGACGCGGTCGGTCTCGGCGGTGTTGTTGGTGTATTCGGAGCGGAATTTCGACAGGCTCTGTTCGGTCCGTGGCGATACCCGGTCATAGGTGCCCGCGTCGAACGACAGGTTGTTGAATTCTTCGCTGTGGATACTGGCCCCTTCGAAGCTCGAGGGCAGCGGACGGTTGCCGATGACATCGACGATCGGCGTGCTGACGTTCTGCCGGCCGACGGTCAGGGTGGTGTTGGATACGCGAAACTTGACGTTGGCCAGGCCCAGCTTGCTCCACTGGCCCACGGCGTCGCCGTCGGAGTGGGTCAGGGTACGGTTGTTCTTGCCGGCGATGTCCTTGCGGTCACGATCCAGGGCAATGGCGTTGTAGGCGGCGACTTCGGTACTGACCCCAACGGTGCCTTCGGTGAAGCCGGAGGTGTAGTTGAGGATGGTGCCCTGCACCCAGTTGATACGGCGTGATGTGGAGGTCGGCTGGCCGTTGTGGTTGTAGGAGAAACGGTCGTTACGACGCTTCAACTCGTTGGCGTACCAGTTACGGGTGCTCCCGGACAGGCTCTGGCCTTCGATGAACCCCTTGGACTCGGCCTGGGCATTCTTGCTGTTCAGTTCAGTCGGGACGAAGTCCTGGCTGACGCTCTCTGCATAGGCCGTAGCAGTAATGCTACTGATGGCCAGGGCTAACAATGCGCTGCTGCTCAGTTTCATGGGTGATGCTCCTTTGTTTTGTTTTTTTACTTGCCGGTTTTTTTCGGCCGGCTGGCTTTTTGGAACTCATTCAAGGCATCGCAAACGTTTGCAGAGGGCTCATTCTCTGAATCCAGGCAATACGCCTGCATGAGGGCGAGCAACGCCCTCAGGGTTCTAGGCTCATCGGTTATGGGGTCAGGCCGACCCCGGAAAAGGAGTTGCGGCCAAAGGGGCTGACCTTGAAGCCCTCGACTTTCGCGCTCAACGGCTGGTTGATCGTCGAATGGGCGATCGGGGTGATCGGCACCTGTTGCTTGAGCAGTTGCTGGGCCTGCTTGTACAACAAGGTGCGCTGGTCGCGGTCGGTGACGATCTTGGCCTGCTTGATCAGCTTGTCGTACTGCGGGTCGCACCACATCGAATAGTTGTTGCCGCCAATGGCATCGCAGCTGTACAGGGTGCCCAGCCAGTTGTCCGGGTCACCGTTGTCGCCGGTCCAGCCGATCAGGCTGACGTCGTGCTCGCCGTTCTTGGTGCGCTTGATGTACTCGCCCCATTCGTAGCTGACGATCTTCACCTTGAGGCCGATCTTCGCCCAGTCCGCTTGCAGCATCTCGGCCATCAGCTTGGCGTTGGGGTTGTAAGGGCGCTGCACGGGCATGGCCCAGAGGTTGATTTCGGTGCCTTCCTTGACGCCGGCGGCCTTGAGCAGTTCGCGGGCCTTTTCCGGGTTGTAGGCGGCGTCCTTGATGCTGTCGTCGTAGGACCACTGGGTGGGGGGCATGGCATTGACCGCCAGTTGCCCGGCGCCCTGGTACACGGCGTTGAGGATGGCCGGTTTGTTCACCGCCATGTCCAGCGCCTGGCGTACTTCGAGGCGATCGAAGGGCTTGTGCTGCACGTTGTAGGCGATGTAGCCGAGGTTGAACCCGGGCTTCTCGATCACCTGCAGTTTCGGATCGTTCTTCAAGGCCTCGATGTCCGCAGGGCGCGGATGCAGGGTGATCTGGCATTCGCCGGCGCGCAGCTTCTGCACCCGTACCGAGGCGTCGGTGTTGATGGCGAAGATCAGCCGATCGAGCTTGACCCGGCTCGGGTCCCAGTAATGTGGGTTGGCGGCGTAGCGGATCTGCGAATCTTTCTGGTAGCGCTGGAAGACGAAGGGACCAGTGCCGATGGGTTTCTGGTTGATCTGGCTCGGGTTGCCGGCCTTGAGCAGGTGCTCGGCGTATTCGGCGGAAAGGATCGAGGCGAAGCTCATGGCCAGGTTCTGGATGAACGCCGCATCCACGGTATTCAGGGTGATGACCACGGTCAGCGGGTCGGTCTTCTCGACCTTGGCGATGTTCTTGTTCAGGCTCATGCCGTTGAAGTAGGGGAACTCCGTCGGGTAGGCACGGCGGAACGGATGGTCGGCGTCGAGCATGCGGTTGAAGGTGAACAGCACGTCGTCGGCATTGAAGTCACGGGTTGGCTTGAAGTACGAGGTGCTGTGGAACTTCACGCCCTCGCGCAGGTGGAAGCTGTACTTCAGGCCATCCTCGGAGATGTCCCAGCGCGTGGCGAGGGCGGGCAGGACGTTGGTCGCGCCTCGCTCGAACTCCACCAGGCGGTTGTACAACGGCTCGGCCGCATCGTTGTCGGTGGCGGTGGTGTATTGCGCGGTGTCGAAGCCGGCCGGGCTGCCTTCGGAGCAGAACACCAGGCTGCGATCGGCGGCCTGGCCCAACGAACTGGCGACCAACAAGCTGCTGCCCAGCAATGCCGGGATGATCAAGGAGTGACGCATGACGATCCATCTCCATTTTTTGTTGTGATGATCAAGGGACCATGGCTCCTTCCTGGAGCCTGTAGAGGCCATTGATGACAAACCATGGTTGCAAAAATGCCCACCGTCGCCCTTGCAAGTTGAAGGCCAGGGCCGTATCCGGCGCGGGCTCTGCAAGTCTTTTCGGGTACGGCTCCGGGATCGCGCGGCTGCGAGGTAGCGCAGTTGCGTCGATGCCGGGGCGGACTCTTTCGGGGGGCAAGGCGACGGTGGCGTCAGGACGCCACCGTCGTCGCAAGTTACTTGCTGATGCTCACGCCGTAGAAGGAGTTCAAGCCGAACGGGCTGATCTTGAAGTCCTGCACGTTGGCGCGCATGGGTTGGAACACCGTCGAGTGTGCGATAGGTGTCATCGGGACTGCGTCTTTGAGGATGTGCTGCGCCTGCTTGTACAGCTCGGTGCGTTTAGCGACATCCGATGTGGCCTTGGCTTGCTTGATCAAAGCGTCGTAAGGCTTGTCACACCATTTCGAGAAGTTGTTGCCGTTCATGGAGTCGCAGCCGAACAGGGTGCCCAGCCAGTTGTCGGGGTCACCGTTGTCACCGCTCCAGCCGATGATCATCGCCTGGTTCTCGCCGCCCTTGGAACGCTTGATGTACTCGCCCCACTCATAGCTGACGATGTTCACCTTCAGGCCGATCTTCGCCCAGTCGGACTGCAGCATTTCTGCCATCAGCTTGGCGTTGGGGTTGTAGGGACGCTGTACCGGCATGGCCCACAGGGTGATCTGGGTGCCTTCCTTGACGCCGGCTTCCTTGAGCAGTTGGCGGGCTTTCTCGGGATCGTACTTGGCGTCCTTGATGGTGGTGTCGTAGGACCACTCGGTCGGCGGCATGGCGTTGACCGCCAGCTGGCCGGCGCCCTGGTACACCGAATCGATGATCTGCGGCTTGTTCACCGCCATGTCCAGGGCCTGGCGTACCTTGAGGTCGGCCAGAGGGTTGGCGTCGGTGCGGCCCTTGAGGACCGGCATCACGTTGTAGGCGACATAACCCAGGTTGAAGCCGGCCTGTTCAGGCATCTTCAGGTCCTTGTCTTCCTTGAGGGCCTTGAGGTCGGCCGGACGTGGGAAGAGGGTGACCTGGCATTCGTTCTTCTTCAGCTTCTGGATACGCACCGATGGGTCGGTGGTGATGGCGAAGATCAGGTTGTCGATCTTCACGTCTTCAGGTTTCCAGTAGTCCTTGTTGCCGGTGTAGCGGATGTTCGAGTCTTTCTGGTAGCTCTTGAACACGAATGGGCCGGTACCGATCGGCTTCTGGTTGATGTCGCTGGTCTTGCCTTCCTTGAGCAGCTTGTCGGCGTATTCGGCGGACTGGATGGAGGCGAAGCTCATGGCCAGGTTCTGGATGAACGCGGCGTCGACGCTCTTCAGCGAGAAACGCACGGTCTTGTCGTCGAGTTTCTCGATCTTGGTGATGTTGGTGTCCATCCCCATGTCGGTGAAGTACGGGAATTCGGTCGGGTATGCCTTACGGAACGGCATGTCCTTGTCGATCATCCGGGTGAAGGTGAACACCACGTCGTCGGCATTGAAGTTGCGGGTCGGGGTGAAGTACGGCGTGGTATGGAACTTGACGCCTTCACGCAGGTGGAAGGTGTAGGTCAGGCCGTCTTCGGAGATGTCCCAGCTGGTGGCCAGGCCCGGGATGACCGCGGTGCCGCCACGTTCGAACTGGCTGAGACGGTTGAACAGGGTCTCGGCCGAGGCGTCGAAGTCGGTTCCGGTGGTGTACTGGCCCGGGTCGAAACCGGCAGGGCTGCCCTCGGAGCAGAACACCAGATTAGTCGCCGCCTGGGCGATGGGGGCGCTGGCCAGCAGACCGGCGCTGACTAAAAACGGAATGACTGCTTGTTTGAACATGGTGGCCTCATGATTTGTTGTCATTGTTTGTGTTGAGGGCGACCTTGTGAGTCGACCCGCCGATACTTATGCAGGCCCCATACCCAATGCAAGATGTGGGGCCGGCGCAGGTATCAAAGAGTGGAACGAACGTACAGGAATGACGCATTTGTATAAAACTTGACGCATTTGATCGTTTGCGTCGGTTCTTTATGGTGCATTTGCCGCCTTTTTTGTGGGCATGCATGGGCGATTGCGCCCCGTAATGGTGCATGCCTTGGGCGGGCGGCGAGCGACTTGCGCAGCGGATTTTCCGGTGCACGGGCGGTCCTGCAGGAGAACTGCAACGCCATGGCGGCCGGAAGGAAAGACGCGGGGTAATGGTTGCCAACGGCGTGGGGCAGCGGGGAGCCGAGGCTCAGACCGGCGGCTTGCCAAACCTGGAATGGGTGGAACTTACACATGCAAACCTCATTTTTTCTTTTTCTAGGGCTTACCTGAGGGTGGCCTTGTGGGCCGTGGCAACTCGCCTTGCCATGGGGAATGGATGAACCCATGGAGCCTTTGCGGCGATGGCGAGTGCCTGTCATGTGTTTGCGTGGTCACTCGCCGATGCCGAAATTAAGTCATGCTGAAATTGCGGTCAACGAAAATTAAGCATGACTAACTTTTCTCCTGCGCAAAGCCTCGTCCTTGAGGCTCGGCAGGCATGGCGGGAATGGGTTTCAGGAGGCGGGGAGGTCGTCGAACAGGCCCATGGTGGTGACGGTCAGGACTTCCGCCGGACCGTCGCCGACATTGGCCAGGAAGTGGGCCTTGGTAGCGTCGAAGTGCACCGAGTCGCCGGGGCCCAGGGGGTATTGCCGGCCTTCGATGGTGTACACGATCTGTCCAGAGAGAACGTAGGAAAACTCCGACCCATCATGGGAGATGAGTTCTGATTGATATCCCACTGAGATGTTCATCTTCACCGCGTTGATCATGTTTCCGGGAAATGAACTGGACAGTCGTTCATAGGCCAGCGGCTGGCCCTCGATGGTGTAGCGCACCCGTTCGCCGTCGTGGGAGTCGGGCTGTGCCTGGATTGGCTGGTCGAACAGGGCGTTCAGTGGAACATTCAGGGACTTGGCGATGTTGACCAGGGATGAAATGGACACGCCGGTGAGATTGCGTTCTGCCTGGGAGAGAAAGCTGGCAGTCAGACCGGACTCGCTGGCAATCTGGCGCAGGGTTTTCTTGGCGGCGCGGCGATAGCGGCGCAGGCGTTCGCCGATGCGATCTGCGGTCATTGAAGAGACTCTTATTGGAAAGCTGCAGTAAAAATACCCGGCGTGTATCTGGCGGACGTCAGCAACGTATGACAGATCCATGACGGGGCGTCACTGTAACATCACCTTGCTGGTTGGATTCATACACAACGACGCGAGTTTTTCTAATTCGCCAGACGACAGGTAGAAACGCAAAACGGCGACCACGTTTGCCCGGGGTCGCCGTTTTGCGTGGTTGATGCGTGGCTTATTGCATCAGCACTTCGATGGCGCCGTCGGCGGTCATGTTGACCTTGCTGGTGCCGGCTTCGACTTCCGGGGTGACGGAAGAGGAAGCGAAGTCCGCGCTGGCGGCCTTCATCATCGGTGCGCGCAGGTAGGGCTGTGGATAGCCGTTGCTGTTGAGGTTCAGGTTGACGATCTTGTAGCCCTTGCCACCCAGGGCCTCGGTCGCCAGCTGGGCCCGGGCCTTGAATGCCTGGACCGCGTCCTTGAGCAGGGCATCCTCGCTGGCCTTGCGGGTCGCAGGGGCGATGGCGAAGTCCATGCCGTCCATCTTCAGGTCGGTCAAGAGTTCGCCGGTCAGCTTGGACAGGGCGGCGAAGTTGGAGCTTTCCAGGCGCAGTTCCGCGCGCTCGCGCCAGCCGGTGATCTTCTGGCCCTTGCTGTCGTAGATCGGGTAGCTGTTGCGGCTACCCTGGCTCAGGGTCACTTCCTTGACCTGGCGCGCCTGTTCCAGTGCCTTGTTCATGGTGGTGCTGATTTCTGCCGCCAGCTTGGCTGGATCGGAGTTCTGCGACTCGCTGTAGAGGGTCACGATCATCAGGTCCCGGGCCACTTCCTGGCTGGCTTCGGCGCGCAGGGAAACCTGGTTGTAATGCAAATCATCGGCGGCCAGGGCAGGCAGGCTGGTGAGGGTGCCGGCGCCAAGGGCCAGAAGGGCGACGCTGCGAGTGAAAGGCTGCATGGGATCTCCTTGAGTGCAGTCCGCAAGCCGAAAGTTCGCGCCTGCGTGAGCGATATGACTCTAGCTTTTATTCCCAGTTGCACCCATTACAACTTTGATACACCTTGGCCTCCCTTATTCCGGGACTTGTGCTTGTAGCTCAAAGCTTGCCGCTTGCCGCTGCTTTTCCTGTGGCGCTTTGCCGCAGTTTGCCTGCGTTGGGGGCTGCTTGGTTATACTCCCGCCGATTGCCCTGGAGCGCTCATCAGGAGAGCTCATGCTCGCCCCCGTAAAATTGCTGTCTGCAACTCGCCAGAACCTCTGGCGCCTGACCTTCATCCGCACCCTGGTTCTGGCCGCTCAGGCCGGTTCGGTGGGGCTTGCCTACTGGCTCGACCTGCTGCCGCTGCCCTGGTTGCAACTGGGCATCACCCTGGTGTTCTCCATGGTGCTGTGTGCCTTCACCGCCATCCGTTTGCGCACCTCATGGCCGGTGACGGAGCTCGAATATGCCCTGCAACTGGCTTGCGATCTATTTATCCACAGCGTGCTGCTGTATTTCTCCGGCGGCTCCACCAATCCTTTCGTCTCCTATTACCTGGTGCCCCTGACCATCGCCGCGGTGACCCTGCCCTGGCGCTATTCGGTGGCACTTTCCGGGATTGCCCTGGCCCTCTATACCCTGTTGCTGGCGTGGTTCTATCCCTTGCAGACCCTGCCCATCGCCCGCGAGAACCTGCAGGTCTACGGCATGTGGCTGAGCTTTGCCCTGGCCGCGGCGGTGATCACCTTCTTTGCCGCACGGATGGCCGAGGAGCTGCGGCGCCAGGAAGAACTGCGGGCGATCCGCCGCGAGGAAGGGCTGCGCGACCAGCAGTTGCTGGCCGTGGCCACCCAGGCCGCCGGCGCCGCCCATGAGCTGGGTACGCCGCTGGCGACCATGAGTGTGTTGCTCAAGGAAATGCGCCAGGACCATCCCGATCCGTTGTTGCAGGAGGACCTCAGCGTGCTCCAGGACCAGGTCAAGCTGTGCAAGGAAACCTTGCAGCAACTGGTACGTGCCGCCGAAGCCAATCGGCGGATGGCGGTAGAGATGCAGGATGTGACCCAGTGGCTCGACGAAGCCCTGAACCGTTGGCACTTGATGCGTCCTGAGGCCAGCTATCGTTTCCACCTGCTGGGCCAGGGCCCGATGCCACGCCTGGCACCGCCGCCGGACCTGACCCAGGCGCTGCTGAACTTGCTCAACAATGCCGCCGATGCCTGCCCCGAAGGCCTGGAGGTGCGCCTGGACTGGAATGCGGACGACCTGACCATCAGTATCCGCGACCATGGCGCCGGAGTACCCTTGGCCATCGCCGAGCAGATTGGCAAACCGTTTTTTACCACCAAGGGCAAAGGTTTCGGCCTGGGCCTGTTCTTGAGCAAGGCCAGCGTGACCCGCGCTGGTGGCTCAGTAAAACTCTACAGTCATGAGGAAGGCGGTACGCTCACCGAGCTGCGCCTGCCCCGTGCCGCCCGAGGAGACGACCATGAGTGAAGAGAACCAAGTCGAAGGCGAGGAACTGCCGCACCTGTTGCTGGTGGATGATGACGCTACCTTTACCCGCGTGATGGCGCGAGCCATGAGCCGTCGCGGCTTTCGCGTCAGTACCGCGGGTTCCGCCGAAGAGGGCCTGGCGCTGGCCCAGCAGGACCTGCCGGACTATGCCGCGCTGGACCTGAAGATGGACGGCGATTCCGGCCTGGTCCTGCTGCCCAAGCTGCTGGAGCTGGACCCGGAGATGCGCGTGCTGATCCTCACCGGCTACTCGAGCATCGCCACCGCGGTGGAGGCGATCAAGCGCGGCGCCTGCAATTACCTGTGCAAGCCGGCGGACGCCGACGATGTACTGGCGGCGCTGCTGTCCGAGCATGCCGACCTCGACACCCTGGTGCCGGAAAACCCGATGTCGGTGGACCGCCTGCAGTGGGAGCACATCCAGCGGGTGCTGACCGAGCACGAAGGCAACATCTCCGCCACTGCCCGGGCCCTGGGCATGCACCGCCGTACCTTGCAGCGCAAGCTGCAGAAGCGCCCCGTCCGCCGCTGATCCGCGCCGGGCGCCGTGTCCTCCAGGACAGGTGAAAAAGCGAGCCGATCGACTATGATCGGCTCGATGCTTTCCCCCCTCTCAATCGAGCTCCAATGATGAATCAGAACGCTGAATACTCTGCGGTCAACGATGCCGTGCGCGGGCAATTCTTCCGTCGGGTGTGGGCCATGACCGTGCCCTACTGGCGCAGCGAGGAAAAGGGCAAGGCCTGGCTGCTGCTGATCGCGGTGGTCGGCTTGTCGCTGTTCAGCGTGGCGATCTCGGTGTGGATCAACAGCTGGTACAAGGATTTCTACAACGCCTTGCAGAAGAAGGACGAAGCGGCATTCTGGCACCTGATCCTGTATTTCTGCGGCATTGCCGCGGTGGCGATCCTGGGCGCGGTGTACCGCCTGTACCTGACCCAGATGCTGACCATCCGCTGGCGGGCCTGGCTCACCGAGAAGCACTTCGCCCGTTGGCTGGACAACAAGAACTACTACCAGCTGGAGCAGGGCGGTTATACCGACAACCCCGACCAGCGGATTTCCGAGGACCTCAACAGCTTCACCACCAACACCCTGGCGCTGGGCCTGGGGCTGATCCGCAACCTGGTCAGCCTGGTGTCCTTTTCCATCATCCTCTGGGGCGTGTCCGGCAGCATCGAGGTGCTGGGCTATACCATTCCCGGCTACATGTTCTGGTGCGCCCTGGTGTACGCCCTGGTCGGCAGCTGGCTGACCCACCTGATCGGGCGCCGGTTGATCGGCCTGAACAACCAGCAGCAACGTTTCGAGGCCGACCTGCGTTTCTCCATGGTGCGGGTCCGGGAAAACGCCGAGAGCATTGCCCTGTATGACGGCGAGAAGAATGAGAACCAGCGCCTGAGCAGTCGTTTCGGCAAGGTCTGGCACAACTTCTGGGACATCATGAAGGTATCCAAGCGCCTGACCTTCTTCACGGCCGGTTATGGCCAGATCGCGATCATCTTCCCGTTCATCGTCGCGGCCCCACGTTACTTCGCCGGCAAGATCGAGCTGGGCGAACTGATGCAGATCAACTCGTCCTTCGGCAACGTCCAGGAGAACTTCAGCTGGTTCATCACGGCCTATTCCGACCTCGCAGCCTGGCGCGCCACCTGCGACCGTCTGCTGAGTTTCCGCCAGGCCATGAGCGACAACGAGGAACGCCCCCCGGCCATCGACGTGCGAACCGAGGGCAAGCAGCTGCAAGTGCATGACCTGGGCCTGGACCTGGCCGATGGCCGGCACCTGCTGGCTGGTGCGCAGATGACCGTGAGCCCGGGCGAGCGGCTGATGCTCAGCGGCCGTTCCGGCAGTGGCAAAAGCACCCTGCTGCGGGCCATGGGACGCCTGTGGCCGGCGGGCCACGGCAATATCCGCTTGCCGGACCAGCGTGCGCTGTTCCTGCCGCAAAAACCCTACCTGCCCATTGGCAGCCTGCGTGAGGCCCTGAGTTATCCACAAGCGGGCGACAGCTATGCCCAGGAGCGCTACGAGCAAGTGCTGGATACTTGCCGCTTGGCGCATCTGGTACCGCGCCTGGATGAGCCCAATCACTGGCAGCGCATGCTTTCTCCGGGCGAACAGCAGCGCCTGGCCTTTGCCCGGGCGCTGTTGTATGCACCGCAGTGGCTGTACATGGACGAGGCCACCTCGGCCATGGATGAAGAAGACGAAGCGGCGTTGTACCAGGCGTTGATCGACCAGCTGCCGGGGTTGAGCATCGTCAGTGTCGGCCACCGCAGCAGCCTCAAGCGTTTCCATCCGCGGCATGTTCGCATCGACCAGGGCCAGCTGGTGGAGCAGCCCCTGAGCGCCTGATCACCGTCCGGATGTACGAAGGCCCGCCCGGCAGTAGCTGCCGGGCGGGCCTTTTTTTCGCGGGTGTCAGCCGTTCTTGAGGATAGTGCGGTCGACCCGCACCGCCAGCTGGCCGCTGCCCGGCTTGGCGTTGAAGGCCACGTTGCCGCGTTCGTCGACGCTGGCCCGGGCGATTGGCGCGCCGTTGAGCAGCAGCTCCAGCGGAGCGCCCTTGAGGGATTGGCCGGAGGCCAGTTGCAGGTTCAGATTGATAGCCATGGTGATGTCCTTGTCAGGCGTTGCGGTCGATGAAGCGGGTGGCGTTCTTGTCGATGGAGCCGATCAGCTCCGGTGAGCCGCCACGGAACTGGCGGAATACATTGCGCCCGCTGGCGCCGCTGTTGCTGGTGCCGGCCGGGATCGCCAGGGTCGGCTGGAAGCTGTCGCCGAGCTCGACATAGGCCGACCAGGGGCCGATGTACGACTCGTTCAAGCCATTGGTTTCGCTGACGGCGTAGCGCACTGCGTGGCCTGGCAGCCAGTTCGGTTCGCTGGGGGTGTGGCTCTGCCAGCCATCGGCGACGATCGAAGGCATCGCACTGGGGGTTTCAAGGTAGCCCGCCGGCTTGTTGGGGCTGTAGTTCTTGAGCAGCAGGTAGGTGCTCCAGCCCCACCAGTTGTCGATGGTCTTGCTGTCGTTGAGGTTGTTGACGTCGCTGCGACGCAGCACCTGGTCGCCCTTGGTGACGAACAGTGGCGAGAAGTTGCCGCTCTTGGCGGCGTTCAGGTCCGGTGCCACTTTCAGCGCCGCATAGCTGGCCGGGGCCGGCAGGCTGCCGCTGAGGTAGCTGGCGAAGATCTCGTCGGCCGAGCGTTGGACCGCCAGTTTCACCAGCTGGCGATTGCGGTGGTCGACGCTGTCGAAATAGCGCTTGTCGCCGTAGGAGTGCCAGCGATCGCCCTGGGCGTTGCTGACATTGAGGCCGAACTTGCTGTCCTCGTCATGCATGAAGCGGGTGATCAACGAACCCAGGTCGCTGGGAGTGACCACAGCCGCTACTTGCTTGCGCGGCACCCGTACATGGCCGGCGGAGAACAGGTCGGTGAGGAAGTGGTCGGCGAAGGCGCTCATCGCATAGGCCAGTTCCAGTTGCTTGTCATCCGCGGTCTTGCCTGCCTGCACCGCTTGTTGCAGGGCGGCGGTATGGCCGGCGGTGTAGGCCGCCAGCGCCCATTCGCCGAAATGGTCGGCGTTGTTGGCGGCCAGCTTCAGGTAGCGGCCCAGGGGGAACAGCGCGGATACCGCGCTGCCACCGCCGGTGATCTTGTTCCATTCCTCGGACAGGCTGTCGCCGAGGGCGTCATAGGCCTCGTGGGGTTGCTTGCCGTCACGGATGGCCTGGTTGGCGGCGGCGGTTTCCTTCTGCATCACGGCCAGGATCTGCCGGGCCTCGTCCTTGGACGCGGGGAGCACTGCCAGGGAGTTGAATGCGGCGATGAAGCGTTGCACCCGTTCGGCCGGGGTCGCGCCATCGCAGATCGGCTGGTCGGGAATACCGTAGAAGTCACCGCCCAGGGCGACGACCTGGCCGTAGGTCAGGGCCAGGCCGTTGGGCAGGTGCAGTTCGACTTGCCAGGCAGGGATGGCGGGGGCGTCCTTGGCGAAACGCAGCAGGGTGCTGTCGCCGATGGCGGTGTGTTCGCCGCCTTCGAAGCGCAGCGATGGCTGGCCCGGTGCTACGGGCTGTGGCTCACGGGGCAGGTGTTCCGGGCGGTGGTACTTGATGGTGTGGTGGCCGTCGGCGACCAGTACCAGGTTGTCGCCATCGCCGTTGATGGCGATGCCTTGTTCGGTGAACAGGCGGTCCAGGTCGGCGATGATCTTGCCGGCATGTTGCGGTTGCTGCTTCTGTGCAGAGATTCCTGACATTTCTAGCTCCTTGATATGTCATGGGTTATTTGAATTTAACTGTATTTATATACAGTTGAAATCGAGGATAAACGAAAATCATTCCACGTCAAGATGGCAAGCATCCGAAGCAGGATGTTTTTTCGCGCCGGCCGCAGTGACGGTTTGGCGAGGCCTCTGGCCCAAGGGTTGGCGGCTCGCTCCTCGAGCGGCCGCGGGATGATTGGATTACCATTGGCCGCCTTACGACAGGCTCAAGGTCCACCCGCCCATGCTGGCCATCTTTTTCGAAACGCTGACGATTACCGCGCCCGTCTTCGCCATGCTGTTGCTGGGCCTGTTGCTCAAGCGGGTGGGCTGGATCAACGACAACTTCATCCATACCGCCTCGGCCCTGGTGTTCAACGTCACCATGCCGGCGTTGCTGTTCCTGGGTATCGTCCACGCCGACCTGCGTTCGTCGATCAAGCCCGGGGTGCTGGTGTATTTTTCCCTGGCCACCCTGGCATGCTTCGCCCTGGCCTGGCTCTGGGCGATCTGGCGTTGTCCGCGGGAGGATCGCGGCATCTATACCCAGGGCGCGTTTCGCGGCAACAACGCGATCATCGGCCTGGCCCTGGCGGCCAGCATGTATGGCAGCTACGGCATCTCCCTGGGGGCGGTGCTGGCGGCGCTGGTGATCCTTTTCTACAACACCCTGTCGACCATCGTCCTGGCGGTCTACAGCCCGGTGATCAAGTCCGACCCCTGGAGCATCTTCAAGAACGTGATCAGCAATCCGCTGATCGTCAGTGTGCTGGCGGCCGGGCCATTCGCCTACTGGCAGATCGACCTGCCTGGCTGGGTGCAGACCTCGGGCCAGTACCTGGCGCAGATGACCCTGCCGCTGGCGCTGATCTGCATCGGCGGCACCCTGTCCATGGCGGCCTTGCGCAACAGCGGGCGGATGGCTATCAGTTCCAGCCTGATGAAGATGATCAGCCTGCCGGCGCTGGCGACTTTCGGCGCCTGGCTTTGCGGCTTTCGCGGGGCCGAACTGGGAATCCTGTTCCTGTACTTCGGCAGCCCCACCGCGGCGGCAAGCTTCGTCATGGCCCGGGCGGCCAACGGCAATCATGAACTGGCAGCGGCGATCATCGTCATCACCACGGTGATGGCGGCAGTGACCACCAATATCGGGATCTTCCTGCTGCAGTGGGGCGGCTGGATCTAGGGGGCACGCCGGCGCGCAGGGGCGACCGGCGACGAGATATCACTGGTCTTGCTGGTAGGCGTCTATCACTTCCTGGGCGGCGCGAAAGGCATCGACGGCCGCCGGCACCCCGGCATACACCGCGCAGTGCAGCAGCGCTTCGCGAATCTCTTCGACAGTGCAGCCGTTGTTCAGCGCGCCGCGTACGTGGCCCTTGAGTTCCTGCGGGCACTTGAGGGCGGTCAGGGCCGCCAGGGTGATCAGGCTGCGGGTCTTGAGCGGCAGGCCTTCGCGGTTCCACACGCCTCCCCAGGCATGTTCGTTGACGAAGTCCTGCAAGGGTTGGCTGAACTCGGTGGCGTTGCCCAGGGCTCGGTCGACGAAGGCATCGCCCATCACCTGGCGACGCATCTGCAGACCGCTTTTATTGTTCTCGCTCATGGCGTTTCCCTCTTGTGTTGGCGGTGCCAGGCCCGTAGCGAACTGAACAGCAGGAACGCCACCAGCGCCGGCAGGATGAAAAACAGCATCAGGCGCTCCAGCTTGCCCGCCAGGGGCATGCCGGTCGTGAAGGACATCACGTGCAGCCCGTAGGCCAGGTACAGGCCGAGCAGCAGCAAGCCCTCGGCCCGCGTCACGCGGTAGCCGGAATAGAACACCGGCAGGCACAGGGTCGCGACGCCGAGCAGCACCGGCAGGTCGAAGTCCAGGGCATTGGGCGAGACCGACAGCGGCGTGGGCGCCACCAGGGCGGTGAACCCCAGGACCCCCAGCAGGTTGAACAGATTGCCGCCGATCACGTTGCCCACGGCGATATCGCGTTGGCCGCGCAGGGCGGCCAGCAGCGAGGTGGCCAGCTGGGGCAGCGAGGCGCTGACGGCGATCACCGTCAGGCCCATGACCCGCTCCGACAGGCCCAGGTCGTCGGCCACGGTGATCGCGGCGCCCAGCAACAAGTGCCCGGCGAATACCAGCAGGCCCAGGCCCAGGAGGATCAGCAGCAGGCTGCTGAACCAGGGCGTCGGGTGCTTGCGCGCGGGTGGCGCGGGGGAGTGCAGGCGCGTGGCGTGGCGCGACTGGCGCGACAGCAGGGCCAGGTACAGCACCAGCGCCGCCAGCAGGATCGCGCCGTCGAGCGGGCCCAGGTGCTCGTTGTAGGCCAGGGCGAATACCAGCAGGCTGGCGCCGATCATCAACGGGATGTCCAGGCGCACCAGTTGCCGGGAAACCCGTAGCGGAATGATCAGCGCCGAGAGGCCCAGGGTCACCAGGATGTTGAAGATGCTGCTGCCGATCACGCTACCCACGGCGATATCGGTGCTGCCGCCCAGCGTCGCTTGCAGGCTGATGGCCAGCTGCGGGGCACTGCTGCCGAAGGCGACGATGGTCAGGCCGATGATCAGCGGCCGCACATGCAGGCGGACCACCAGGCGCACGGCCGCGCGGACCAGCAGCTCGGCACCGGCGACCAGCATCAGCAGGCCGCTGATGAGCTGGATCAGGCTGAGCAGGGGCAGTTCGGCGAAGGCGGTAATGATGAACTCCGGGAATCAGTCGCTGAGGGCTTGGACACGTACTTTCGCGGTTCCGCTGCGCAGCATGTCCAACTGCTGGGCGGCACCGTGGGACAGGTCGATCAGGCGGCCACGGGTGTGCGGGCCTCGATCGGTGATACGGACCACGACGCGCTTGTCGTTGGCCAGGTTGGTGACTTGCACCCGGGTGCCGAAGGGCAGTTGGCGATGGGCGGCGGTAAGGCCGTTCTGGTCGAAGGCTTCGCCGCTGGCAGTGCGCTTGCCGTGATGCCGGGCACCATAGTAGGAGGCGGTTCCGGTCTCGTCATAACCCCGGGGGTCGACCAGTTGGCTACTGGCGCAGCCGCTGAGCAGTGCCAGCAGGGCGCAGGCGCCGAGCCAGGATTGCAGGGGCGAACGCATGGGGAAAAGGGGGGCGGGCATCGATGGGGAAGGAGGGCTTGCCAGCGAGAACGGCGGTACGCGGACCACGTTTCGACTGGCAAGCCACGGCTTCATGTCCCGGTCAGCCTTCGAGCTTGCTTTTCAGCAACTCGTTGACCTGTTGCGGGTTGGCCTTGCCCTTGGAGGCCTTCATCGCCTGGCCGACGAAGAAGCCGAACATCTTGCCGCGCTTGGCTTCGTCCGCGGCGCGATATTGTTCGACCTGCTCGGCGTTGGCCGCGAGCATTTCGTCCAGTACCGCCGAGATCGCGCCGGTGTCGGTGACCTGCTTGAGGCCGCGCTTGTCGATGATCTCGTCGGCGTTGCCTTCGCCGTTGGCCATGGCTTCGAACACGGTCTTGGCGATCTTGCCGGAGATGGTGTTGTCCTTGATGCGCTGGAGCATGCCGCCCAGTTGCTCGGCCGATACCGGGGCTTGGTCGATCTCCAGGCCCTGCCTGTTCAGCAGGCTGCCCAGCTCGACCATGACCCAGTTGGCCGCCAGCTTGGCGTCGCCGGCGATGTTGGCGACCTTCTCGAAGTAGTCCGCCTGCTCACGGCTGGAGGCCAGCACGCTGGCATCGTAGACCGACAGGCCGAACTGTTCCTGGAAGCGCTCGCGTTTCTGCGGTGGCAGCTCCGGCAGGGTCGCGCGCACCTGGGCGAGGAAGGAGTCCTCGATGACCACCGGCAGCAGGTCCGGATCGGGGAAGTAACGATAGTCGTTGGCTTCTTCCTTGCTGCGCATCGGACGGGTCTCGTCCTTGTTCGGATCGTACAGGCGCGTCTGCTGGATCACCTTGCCGCCGTCCTCGATCAGGTCGATCTGGCGCTGGATCTCGGAGTTGATCGCCTTCTCGATGAAGCGGAACGAGTTGACGTTCTTGATCTCGCAGCGGGTGCCGAACTCGGCCTGGCCCTTGGGTCGGATCGAGACGTTGCAGTCGCAGCGCAGGGAACCTTCGGCCATGTTGCCGTCGCAGATGCCCAGGTAGCGCACCAGGGCGTGGATCGACTTGACGTAGGCCACGGCTTCCTTGGCGCTGCGCAGGTCAGGCTCGGAAACGATTTCCAGCAGCGGCGTGCCGGCGCGGTTCAGGTCGATGCCGGAGGCGCCGTTGAACTCTTCGTGCAGGCTCTTGCCGGCATCTTCCTCCAGGTGCGCACGGGTGATGCCGATGCGCTTGACGGTACCGTCTTCCAGGGGGATGTCCAGGTGGCCCTTGCCGACGATCGGCAGGTCCATCTGGCTGATCTGGTAGCCCTTGGGCAGGTCCGGGTAGAAGTAGTTCTTGCGGGCGAACACGTTGTGCTGGCCGATCTGGGCGTCTACCGCCAGGCCGAACATCACCGCCATGCGCACCGCTTCCTGGTTCAGCACCGGCAGCACGCCGGGCATGCCCAGGTCCACCAGGCTGGCCTGGGTGTTGGGCTCGGCGCCGAAGGCGGTGGAGCTACCGGAGAAAATCTTCGATTGAGTGGTGAGCTGGGTATGGATCTCCAGCCCGATCACGACTTCCCATTGCATGTGTGTCTCCTCAGAAGCCGGTTGGGGTGCGGGTGTGCCAGTCGGTGTGCAACTGGTACTGGTGCGCAACGTTGAGCAAGCGGCCTTCCTGGAAATACGGGGCAAGCAGTTGCACGCCCACCGGCAGGCCATCGACGAAACCTGCCGGCATGGACAGGCCCGGCAGACCGGCGAGGTTGGCGGTGATGGTGTACACGTCTTCCAGGTACGCAGCGACCGGGTCGCTGTTCTTGGCGCCGAGTTTCCAGGCCGGGTTCGGCGTGGTCGGGCCGAGGATGACGTCGACTTCGTTGAAGGCGTTCATGAAGTCGTTCTTCACCAGGCGCCGGATCTTCTGCGCCTTGAGGTAGTAGGCGTCGTAGTAGCCGGCGGACAGCGCGTAGGCGCCGACCATGATCCGGCGCTGCACTTCGCTGCCGAAGCCTTCGCCACGGGAACGGGTGTACAGGTCTTCCAGGTCCTTGGGGTTCTCGCAGCGGTAGCCGAAGCGCACACCGTCGAAACGCGACAGGTTGGAGGAGGCTTCCGCCGGAGCGATCACGTAGTACGCCGGGATCGCGTGCTGCATGTTCGGCAGGCTGATTTCCTTGATCACCGCGCCGAGCTTCTCCAGCTCCTTGATGCTGGCGTGGATCAGGTCGGCGATACGCGGGTCGAGGCCGGCGCTGAAGTACTCCTTCGGCACGCCGATGCGCAGGCCCTGCAGCGAGCCGTTGAGGCTGGCGCTGTAGTCGGGCACGGGTTCATCGATGCTGGTGGAGTCGTTCGGGTCGAAGCCGGCCATGCCTTGCAGCAGGAGCGCGCAGTCTTCGGCGGTGCGTGCCAGCGGGCCGCCCTGGTCGAGGCTGGAGGCATAGGCGATCATGCCCCAGCGGGACACGCGACCATAGGTCGGCTTCAGGCCGGTGAGGTTGGTGAAGGCCGCGGGCTGGCGAATCGATCCACCGGTATCGGTGGCCGTTGCGGCCGGCAGCAGGCGTGCGGCCACGGCTGCGGCGGAACCGCCGGACGAACCGCCCGGCACGTGCTCGAGGTTCCACGGGTTCTTCACCGCGCCATACCAGCTCGACTCGTTGGCCGAGCCCATGGCGAATTCGTCCATGTTGGTCTTGCCCAGGGTCACGGTACCGGCGGCGGCCAGCTTGGAGACCACGGTGGCGTCGTAGGGCGCCTTGAAGTTGTCGAGCATCTTCGAGCCACAGCTGGTGCGGATGCCCTGGGTGCAGAACAGGTCCTTGTGGGCGATCGGCGCGCCCAGCAGGGCGCCGCTCTCGCCATTTGCGCGACGGGCATCGGCGGCCTTGGCCTGGGTCAGCGCGAGGTCTTCGGTGAGGCTGATGAAGCTGTTGATCTGCGGGTCGAGCTGGGCGATGCGCGCCAGCAGGGTCCGGGTCAGTTCTTCGGAGGAGAATTTCTTGTCGGCGAGTCCGCGGGCGATCTCGGCCAGGGTCATGTGGTGCATTGCAGGCTCTTTCCCTTTAGTCGATGACTTTCGGAACCAGGTACAGGCCGTTTTCGACCGCTGGCGCGATGGACTGGTAGGCCTCGCGATGATTGGACTCGGTCACAACGTCTGCGCGCAGGCGCTGGCTGGCTTCCAGGGGGTGGGCCAGCGGCTCGATACCGTCGGTATCGACTGCCTGCATTTCATCCACCAGCCCCAGAATGCTGTTCAGGGCGGAGGTGATGTGTGGAAGATCGCCTTCATTGAGCTTGATGCTGGCCAAATGAGCGATTTTTTCCACATCGGAGCGTTCAAGCGCCATGGGATTCTCCAGTGGAAAACAAAAGCGGAAATCGTCCGCGTGTCAGATTGTCGGAACACTACCGTATTTCTACGGTCTTACGGCCGCGATTGTGGGGGTTGGTGCACAGAAAAGCCGCCAATTTAACATATTGGCGCCTTGCCCAAAATCCCTGTCGTTGTTAGAGTTTGCCGCACTTTTTTACCCACGCGTTGCCTAGGGTCCCTTTCCCATGTTCAAGAAACTGCGTGGCATGTTTTCCAGCGATCTTTCCATTGACCTGGGCACTGCCAACACCCTTATTTACGTGCGCGAGCGCGGTATTGTCCTGAATGAACCATCTGTCGTAGCCATCCGGACCCACGGTAATCAGAAAAGTGTTGTGGCGGTTGGTACCGAAGCCAAGCGCATGCTCGGTCGTACTCCGGGCAACATTGCTGCCATTCGTCCGATGAAAGACGGCGTGATCGCCGATTTCAGCGTCTGCGAAAAGATGCTGCAGTACTTCATCAACAAGGTTCATGAAAACAGCTTCCTGCAGCCCAGCCCTCGTGTGCTGATCTGCGTTCCATGCAAGTCCACCCAGGTTGAGCGTCGTGCCATCCGTGAATCGGCCCTCGGCGCCGGTGCCCGTGAAGTGTTCCTGATCGAAGAACCGATGTCCGCCGCTATCGGCGCCGGCCTGCCGGTCGAGGAAGCCCGTGGCTCGATGGTCGTGGATATCGGTGGCGGTACCACCGAGATCGCCCTGATCTCCCTGAACGGCGTGGTCTATGCCGAGTCCGTCCGTGTCGGCGGCGACCGCTTCGACGAAGCCATCGTCACCTACGTGCGCCGCAACTACGGCAGCCTGATCGGCGAATCCACCGCCGAGCGCATCAAGCAGGAAATCGGTACCGCCTACCCGGGCGGTGAAGTGCGCGAAGTCGACGTGCGCGGCCGTAACCTGGCCGAGGGCGTGCCACGTGCCTTCACCCTGAACTCCAATGAAGTGCTGGAGGCTCTGCAAGAGTCCCTGGCCGCCATCGTTCAGGCAGTCAAGAGCGCCCTGGAGCAGTCGCCTCCGGAGCTGGCTTCGGATATCGCCGAGCGTGGCCTGGTGCTGACCGGTGGTGGCGCGCTGCTGCGTGACCTGGACAAGCTGCTGGCCCAGGAAACCGGCCTGCCGGTGATCGTCGCCGAAGACCCGCTGACCTGTGTCGCCCGCGGCGGTGGCCGTGCATTGGAAATGATGGACAAACACACCATGGACCTGCTCTCCAGCGAATAACTTCGCTGTCGGCATCTATGCTGTTGCGCTCACAGGCAGCACTTTGCAGTGCTGCCTGTCGCGTTTATCTTCTGTCAATCTGCACCCAGGCCGGTTCGACGCCTTATGAATAGACACAACATTTGCCCGGGAGGAGCGGCTTATTAAACCGCTTTTCGCCAAAGGCCCCTCATTGGGCGTGCGCCTCCTCGTGCTGGTCGTGCTGTCGATCACGCTGATGGTGGTCGACGCGCGCTTCACACTGCTCAAGCCGGTGCGTAGCCAGATGTCGCTGGTGCTGATGCAGTCCTACTGGATCACCGATCTGCCGCAACGGCTATGGCAAGGCGTGGCCAGCCAATTCGGCAGCCGCACCGAACTGGCCGCTGAAAACGAAAAACTCAAGACCGAGAACCTGCTGTTGCAGGGGCGCCTGCAGAAGCTTGCGGCCCTGACCGAGCAGAACGTACGTCTGCGCGAGCTGCTCAATTCCTCGGCACTGGTCAACGAAAAGGTCGAAGTGGCCGAGTTGATCGGCATGGACCCCAATCCCTTCACCCACCGCATCCTGATCAACAAGGGTGAGCGCGACGGCGTGTTCCTCGGCCAACCGGTGCTCGATGCCCGGGGCCTGATGGGCCAGGTGGTGGAGCTGATGCCCTATACCTCGCGCGTCCTGTTGCTCACCGACACCACCCACAGCATTCCCGTGCAGGTCAATCGCAACGGCTTGCGCGCCATCGCCAGCGGCACCGGCAATCCGGAGCGCCTGGAACTGCGCCATGTGGCCGACACCGCAGACATCAAGGAAGGCGACCTGCTGGTCAGTTCCGGCTTGGGGCAGCGTTTCCCCGCCGGCTACCCGGTGGCCACCGTCAAGGAGGTGATCCACGACTCCGGCCAGCCGTTCGCTATCGTTCGCGCGGTGCCCACCGCGGCGTTGAACCGCAGTCGCTACCTGCTGCTGGTGTTCAGCGATTCGCGTACCGCCGAGGAGCGCGCCAATGACGCGGCCCAGGCCCAGGAGGCCCAGGACCAGCAGGGTGGCGTCGTTGTGCCGGGCACGGTCGCCAAGCCCGCGGCGGCGCCTGCGCCTGCAGCGGCCGCGCCGGCCAGCGCTCCTGCGGCAACTCCGGCGACCCCGGTCAAGCCTGCGGCCCATGCTCCGGCCAAGCCGGTCCACAAACCCGTGGTGAAACCGGCAGCCGCCAAGCCGCCAGCCGCAGCGCCGGCCACCACCGGAGGAAGAGAATAATGGCGGGCACTACCTATTCGAATAACGGCTGGATCGTCTGGCTGACATTCCTGGTGGGCATGTTGCTCAGCGTGTCGCCGATGCCGCAGTTCATGGAGATCCTGCGGCCCCTGTGGCTGGCCTTGCTGCTGGCATTCTGGAGCCTGGCCCTGCCGCACAAGGTGGGCATGGTCACTGCCTGGTGCCTGGGGCTGGCCATGGATGTGCTGTATGGCACGCTGCTGGGACAGAACGCGTTGATCCTGACCCTGATCACCTTCCTGGTGCTGTCCTTGCAGCAGCGCCTGCGGATTTTCCCCATGTGGCAGCAGAGCCTGGTGATCCTGGTGATCTTCGGCCTGGCGCAGCTGGTGCAACTCTGGCTCAGTGCCCTGACCGGCAACCGCCAGCCGACCCTGGCGGTGGTCCTGCCAGCCCTGGTCAGCGCCCTGTTGTGGCCTTGGGTCAGCTTCGGCCTGCGCGGTTTGCGCCGGCGTTTCAAGATCAACTGAGCCGGTCAGGCATTGGCCCGCACCTCGACAGGGAGATGTCTTGATGAGTCCGCTCTACCTCGCTTCCGGTTCACCGCGTCGGCGTGAACTGCTCACCCAGATCGGCGTGCCGTTCACTGTCATCGGCGCGGACATCGATGAAACCCCGCTGGCCGCCGAAACCCCTGCCGCCTATGTCGAACGCCTGGCCCGTGGCAAGGCGGCGGCCGGTCGCGCGGCACTGGCCAGCGATTCCACGGCCTGTGTCCTGGGCGCCGATACCGCAGTGGTGCTCGATGGCCGCATCCTCGGCAAACCGCGGGACCAGGCCGACGCCCTGGAGATGCTCATGGCGCTTTCCGGGCGCGAGCATGAGGTGCTGACGGCTGTCGCCCTGCTCGACGGCCAGCGCAGTCAGGCGCGGGTGGTGCGCAGCCTGGTGCGGTTGCGCTCGATCAGCGAACAGGAGGCGAGGCGCTACTGGGCCAGCGGCGAACCCCGGGACAAGGCCGGCGGTTATGCGATCCAGGGGCTTGCAGCGGTGTTTGTGGCAGGGCTCAATGGCAGCTATTCCGCCGTGGTCGGCTTGCCAGTGTGCGAGACCGCAGAACTGCTCGGTGATTTCGGCATTTCCTGCTGGCAAGACGTTCCAGCGCACTAAGGCATTCAATCCGACCCATGCGGCCCTCCATGAACACGTCCGAACGAGACCTTGCCATGAGTGAAGAGATCCTGATCAACATCACACCGATGGAATCGCGGGTGGCGGTGGTCGAAAACGGCGTACTGCAGGAGGTTCACGTCGAGCGTACCCAGCGTCGCGGTATCGTCGGCAATATCTACAAGGGCAAGGTGGTGCGGGTCCTGCCCGGCATGCAGGCGGCCTTCGTCGACATCGGCCTGGACCGCGCGGCCTTCATCCATGCCTCGGAAATCTCCAGCCGCGAGGGCACGGCGGTGGAGAGCATCAGCGCCCTGGTCCATGAGGGGCAGAGCCTGGTGGTACAGGTCACCAAGGACCCCATCGGCACCAAGGGCGCGCGCCTGACCACCCAGCTGTCGATCCCGTCGCGCTACCTGGTGTACATGCCGCGCACCGCCCATGTCGGCATTTCGCTGAAGATCGAGGACGAGGCCGAGCGCGAGCGCCTCAAGCAGGTGGTCAGCGATTGCGTGGCCCAGGAGGGCATCCAGGAGGCCGGTGGCTTCATCCTGCGCACCGCCGCCGAAGGGGCCGGCGCCGACGAGATCATGATGGACATCCGCTACCTGCGCAGGCTCTGGGACCAGATTGGCGCACAGATCAAGACCATCGGTGCACCCAACGTGATCTACGAGGACCTGGGCCTGGCCCTGCGTACCTTGCGTGACCTGGTGAGCCCGAAGATCGAGAAGATCCGCATCGACTCCCGGGAAACCTTCCAGAAGACCACGCAGTTCGTTGCCGAATTGATGCCGGAAATCGCCGACCGCCTGGAGCACTATCCGGGCGAACGGCCGATCTTCGACCTGTACGGGGTCGAGGACGAAATCCAGAAGGCCCTGGAGCGCAAGGTACCGCTCAAGTCCGGCGGCTACCTGGTGGTGGACCCGGCCGAGGCCATGACCACCATCGACGTCAACACCGGCGCCTTCGTCGGCCATCGCAATCTGGAAGAGACCATCTTCAAGACCAATCTGGAGGCGGCGACAGCCATCGCCCGCCAGCTGCGCCTGCGCAACCTGGGTGGGATCATCATCATCGACTTCATCGACATGGAAGACGAAGAGCACCAGCGCCAGGTGTTGCGTACCCTGGAGAAACAGCTGGAGCGCGATCACGCCAAGACCAACATCATCGGCATCACCGAGCTGGGCCTGGTGCAGATGACCCGCAAGCGCACTCGGGAAAGTCTGGAACAGGTGCTCTGCGAGCCCTGCAGCAGCTGTCAGGGGCGGGGTAAGTTGAAGACCCCGGAAACCGTCTGTTACGAGATATTCCGCGAAATCCTCCGTGAGGCCCGGGCCTACCAGGCCGAAGGTTATCGGGTACTGGCCAACCAGAAGGTGGTCGACCGCCTGCTCGATGAAGAGTCGGGCAATGTCGCGGAGCTGGAAGGTTTCATCGGTCGCACCATCAGGTTCCAGGTCGAAACCATGTATTCCCAGGAACAATACGACGTGGTGCTGCTCTGATTCCGCGTGTTCTACATGATTGGAAACGGCTGGCTTCAGCTTTTTGCATGACATTTGCCATGGGAGCCAACTGACATGGAGCGGCTGATCCGCTTGTTCACCACACTGGTCCGCTGGGGGCTGGGCCTCTGTGCGCTGGCACTGGTGGCGACCGCCTTGTACGTCAGCCTGGGCCGGGAACTGACGCCGCTGGTAGCCGAGTACCAGGCCGAGGTCGAGGCCAAGGTCCAGGACGCCGTCGGCCTGCCGGTGCATATCGGCAGCCTGGAGGGGCGCTGGAGCGGCCTGTCGCCGATCCTCCTGGCCCATGACGTGATGGTGGGCGAGGGCGCCAATGCCCTGCGCCTGGATCGGGTCAGCGTCGCCCCGGACATGCTCGGTAGCCTATTGGCCCGCGACTTGCGGATCGGCCACCTGGAGCTCAGCGGCCTGAGCCTGAGCTTCAAGGAAGGCGCGGACGGCCAATGGCAGCTCGAAGGCCTGTCGGTGCAGCAAGACCAGCCCATGGAGCCGGAGCAACTGTTGTCGCGCCTGCAGCAACTGGCGGAACTCTCGGTGCTGGACAGCCAGGTCACCCTGTTGCCCCGTGACCACCAGCCCATCGCCTTGTCGTATGTCGGCCTCAATTTGCGCAGCGGATCCAGCCGCCAACGCCTGGACCTGCGCCTGAACCTGCCGGACGGCCAGCCCCTGGCCCTGAGCTTGCGCACGCGGATCCGCGCCGAGGCCTGGCGCGATGCCCAGGCCGACCTGTACCTGAGCCTGCCGCAGAGCGACTGGGCGCGTTGGCTGCCACCGCGCCTGACCCAGCAATGGAAGTTCTCGGAGCTCAAGGCCGGCGGCGAGCTATGGCTCAGCTGGGGCCGGCGCACCGTGCAGAGCGCAGCGCTGCGCCTCAATGCACCGCAACTGACCGGTGCCTACGCCGCGCGTACCCCGGTGACCCTGAAGAACCTGGCGCTCAACGCCAATCTGCAGCGCAATGCCCAGGGCCTCGAGGTGCAGCTGGACTCCCTGGCCTTGAACCTGGGCCAGACCCGCTGGGAGTCGCGCCTGCAATTGCAGCAGCGCAATACCGGCGAGCAGAACGAAGAACTCTGGCACCTGCAGGCCGACCGCCTGGACCTGGCGCCCATCACCCCGATCCTCGATGCGCTGGCGCCTTTGCCCGAGGGCGTAGCCACGGCTGTCGACCACCTGAAGGTCACGGGCGGGCTGCGCAATGTACTGCTGGACTACCGGCCCCAGGCCACGGGCGATGAGCGCCTGAGTTTCGCCGCCAACCTCGACCGTGTCGGTTTCGATGCCTATCACGGCGCGCCTGCGGCACGTAACGTCAGCGGCAGCATCAGCGGCAACCTGGGCAAGGGCGAGCTGCGCATGGACAGCAAGGACTTCTCCTTGCACCTGTACCCGATCTTCGCCAAGCCTTGGCAGTACATCCAGGCCAACGCGACGCTGACCTGGAAGCTCGACCAGGAAGGCTTCACCCTGATCGCTCCGTATCTCAAGGTGCTGGGCGAGGAAGGCAAGATCGCCGGCGATTTCCTGATCCGCCTGCACTTCGATCATGCCCAGGAAGACTACATGGACCTGCGGGTCGGCCTGGTGGACGGCGATGGGCGCTATACCGCCAAGTACCTGCCCCAGGTGCTCAACCCGGCGGTGGATGAATGGCTGCGCACGGCGATCCTCAAGGGCGCGGTGGACCAGGGGTTCTTCCAGTACCAGGGCTCGCTGAACCACGACGCCATCGAGGCCGCGCGCAGCATCAGCCTGTTCTTCAAGGTGCATGATGCCGAGCTGGCCTTCCAGCCGGGCTGGTCGCACCTGACCAAGGTCAACGGCGACGTGTTCATCGAAGGCAGCCGGGTGCGCATCGTCGCCAGCAAGGGGCAGTTGCTCGATACCAAGGTGCGCGATGTGTTCGTCAACATCCCCCATGCGCCGGACGGGCAAAGCTCGCACATGTACATCGACGGCGATTTTGCCGGTGGCCTGGGCGATGGCCTGAAGATCCTCCAGGAGGCTCCGATCGGTACCGCCTCGACCTTCGCGGGCTGGCAAGGCGAGGGCGACCTGCAAGGCAAGGTGGACCTGGATATCCCCCTGGCCAAGGGTGAAGAGCCGAAGATCGTGGTGGATTTCAAGACCGACAAGGCCCGTCTCAAGCTCAGCGAGCCGCCGCTGGAGCTGACCCAGCTCAAGGGCGACTTCCGCTTCGACAGCGCCAAGGGCTTGAGTGGTGAAGGAATCAGTGCCCAGGCATTCGAGCGGCCGCTGACGGCGCAGATCTTTGCCGATGGCCGCGCCGGCAAGCTCAATACCCGGGTGGTGGCCAAGGGTCAGGTGGCGGTCAAGAAGCTTACCGACTGGTTGCAGGTCAGCCAGCCATTGCCGGTGTCTGGCGAGTTGCCGTTCCAGTTGCAGCTGAACCTCGATGGCGCCGATAGCCAGCTGATGGTCAGTTCCAGCCTCAAGGGCGCCGCGGTGGACCTGCCGGCGCCATTCGGCATGTCCGCCAATACTGGGCGCAACAGCGTGTTTCGCATGACCTTGCAAGGTGCCGAGCGTCGCTACTGGTTCAGTTACGGCGACCTGGCGGGCTTCACCTTCGCCGCCCCCAATGGCAAGTTCGCCGAAGGCCGGGGGGAGTTGTTCCTCGGTGGCAGCGAAGCCCAGTTGCCGACGGTCAAGGGCCTGCGGGTGCGAGGCGTGTTGTCGGAGCTGGATGTCGAACCCTGGAAGGCCCTGGCCGACCGCTACGCCGGGCAAGACCCAGGTGGCAGCGCCAAGCAGCTGCTCAGCAGTGCGGATTTCAAGGTCGGCAAGCTCACGGCCTTCGGCAGCACCCTGGACCAGGTCAACTTGTTGCTGACCCGCAAGCCCAGCGCCTGGGAGCTGCAGATCGATAGCCAGCAGGCCAAGGGCAATGTCGGTATTCCCGATGCCAAGGCGGCGCCCATGGCCATCGACATGCAGTACGTCCGCCTGCCGGCTGTCGACCCGACGGTCCAGGCCGATGAAAACGCCCCTGACCCCCTGGCATCGGTGGATCCCAAGAACGTGCCGCCGCTGGACATCTCCATTGCCCAGCTGTTCCAGGGTCCGGACCTGATTGGCCGCTGGGCGCTCAAGGTCCGGCCCACGCCCAAGGGCATGTCGTTCAATGGCTTGAACCTTGGACTCAAGGGCATGTTGCTCGAAGGCGACGGTGGCTGGGAGGGGCAGGCGGGTGCCAGCAGCAGTTGGTACCGGGGACGCATCGGTGGCAAGAACCTGGCTGATGTACTCAAGGGCTGGGGCTTTGCCCCTACCGTAACCAGCGAGGACTTTCACCTGGACGTCGATGGCCGTTGGCCCGGTTCGCCGGCCTGGGTTGGCTTGAAGCGTTTCTCCGGCAGCCTCGATGCGACCCTGAACAAGGGGCAGTTCGTCGAGGTCGAGGGCGGTGCCCAGGCCCTGCGGGTATTCGGCTTGCTCAATTTCAACTCCATTGGCCGGCGCCTGCGCCTGGACTTCTCCGACCTGTTCGGCAAGGGCCTGAGCTACGACCGGGTACGGGGCGTGCTGGCGGCCAGCAACGGGGTGTATGTCACCCGTGAGCCCATCGCGCTCACCGGGCCCTCGAGCAACCTGGAGCTCAACGGCACCCTGGACATGGTGGCCGACCGGGTGGACGCCAAGCTGCTGGTGACCCTGCCGGTGACGAACAACCTGCCGATCGCCGCCCTGATCGTCGGGGCGCCGGCGGTGGGTGGCGCGCTGTTCCTGATCGACAAGCTGATCGGCGATCGCGTGGCGCGGTTCGCCAGCGTCAAGTACAACGTCAAGGGGCCGTGGAAAGAGCCGAAGATCACCTTCGACAAGCCGTTTTGAGCATCTGCGGCTTGCGTCCATGGAGTAGCATGGCGCTCTACCCAATATGGAGTTCGCCATGTCCCTTGCGGTGATTCAAATGGTCAGCCAGAGCGATGTGCAGGCCAATCTGGCACAGGCTCGCGGCCTGTTGGAGCGCGCCGCTGCCGGCGGGGCGAAGCTGGCGGTGCTGCCGGAAAACTTCGCCGCCATGGGCCGCCGGGACATGGCCGCCGTCGGGCGTGCCGAAGCCCTGGGTGAAGGTCCGATCCTGCCCTGGTTGAAACAGGCCGCCCGTGACCTCAGGTTATGGATAGTCGCCGGCACCTTGCCGTTGCCACCCCAGGACCAGCCCGAGGCCAAATCCAATGCCTGCTCGCTACTGGTGGATGACCAGGGGCAAGTGGTGGCGCGCTACGACAAGCTGCACCTGTTCGATGTCGACGTGGCGGACAATCGCGGGCGCTATCGCGAATCCGATGACTATGCTCATGGGAACCGGGTGGTGGTGGCGGATACGCCGGTGGGGCGTTTGGGGCTGACAGTCTGCTACGACCTGCGTTTTCCCGAGCTCTACAGCGAATTGCGCGCTGCCGGGGCAGAGCTGATCACCGCGCCCTCGGCCTTTACCGCCGTGACCGGGGCCGCCCATTGGGAGGTGCTGGTACGAGCCCGGGCCATCGAGACCCAGTGCTACCTGCTGGCGGCGGCCCAGGGCGGAGTGCACCCCGGCCCCCGCGAGACCTACGGGCATGCGGCGATCGTCGACCCTTGGGGGCGGGTGCTGGCCGAGCAGGAGCAGGGCGAAGGCGTGCTGCTGGCCGAGCGTGACAGCAGCGAACAAGCGTCCATCCGGGCGCGGATGCCGGTGTTCAGCCACCGGCGCATTTTCTCGCAAGGCGTTCAACGACTTGCATAAGTACGACGAATTTAAGGCCAAAGCATATGAGCGGGTTGTTGTCCTCAGTCAGTGAACATCTTCTAGCCCCTGGCGGCGTGACCATCGAAAGCCTGCAAGGCGTGCTGGGCGACCTGGCAGGTCCGGGCATCGATGCTGCCGACCTGTACTTCCAGGGGCAGATCTCCGAGTCCTGGTCGCTGGAGGACGGGATCGTCAAGGAAGGCAGCTTCAACCTCGACCAGGGTGTCGGGGTGCGCGCCCAGTCCGGCGAGAAGACCGGTTTCGCCTATAGCAACGCCATCACCCTGGAGGCCCTTGGCCAGGCCGCTCGCGCGGCGCGTTCGATTTCCCGGGCCGGGCAGAACGGCAAGGTGCAGGCGTTTTCTACCCAGGACGTGGCGCAGCTGTATGCCCCGGACAATCCGCTGGAGGTCATCAGTCGTGCCGAGAAGGTCGAACTGCTCAAGCGCGTTGACGCCGCGACCCGGGCCCTGGACCCACGTATCCAGCAGGTGAGCGTGAGCATGGCCGGGGTCTGGGAACGGATCCTGGTGGCTTCCACCGATGGTGGCCTGGCGGCGGACGTGCGGCCGCTGGTGCGCTTCAACGTCAGCGTCATCGTCGAGCAGAACGGCCGGCGCGAGCGCGGTGGCCATGGCGGTGGCGGGCGTACCGACTACCGTTATTTCCTCAGCGAGGACCGGGCCATGGGGTACGCCCGCGAGGCGCTGCGCCAGGCGCTGGTCAACCTGGAAGCGATTCCGGCTCCAGCCGGCACCTTGCCCGTGGTACTGGGCTCCGGTTGGTCCGGGGTGCTGCTGCACGAAGCCGTGGGCCACGGCCTGGAAGGCGACTTCAACCGCAAGGGCAGTTCGGCCTACAGCGGCCGCATCGGCGAGATGGTCGCCTCCAAGCTGTGCACCATCGTCGACGACGGTACCCTGGCCGAGCGCCGTGGCTCGCTGAGCATGGACGACGAAGGCACTCCCACCCAGTGCACCACGTTGATCGAGAACGGCGTGCTCAAGGGCTACATGCAGGACAAGCTCAACGCGCGCTTGATGGGCGTGGCGCGCACCGGCAACGGCCGCCGCGAGTCCTACGCACACCTGCCGATGCCACGCATGACCAACACCTACATGCTGGGTGGCGAAAGCGATCCGGCGGAAATCATCGCCTCGGTGAAGAAGGGCATCTACTGCGCAAACCTCGGCGGCGGTCAGGTGGATATCACCAGCGGCAAGTTCGTGTTCTCCACCAGCGAGGCGTACTTGATCGAGGACGGCAAGATCACCGCGCCGGTCAAGGGTGCGACCCTGATCGGTAACGGCCCGGAAGCCATGAGCCGGGTATCGATGGTGGGCAACGACCTGTCCCTGGACAGTGGCGTCGGCACCTGCGGCAAGGACGGGCAGTCCGTACCGGTAGGCGTCGGCCAGCCAACCCTGAAGATCGATGCGATCACGGTGGGCGGCACAGGGGCGTGATTGGGCAAGGGACGGCTGGGCGGCCTGGGCGGCCCAGCCGGAGCAAGGCTCAGCGCAGGCCGCGCTGGGACTCGTCGATATCGCGGATGTACTTGAAGATCTTGCGGCTGGTGGCAGGGGGCTTGTTATGGGCCACCTCATGCTGGGCCTGGCGGATCAGCGAGCGCAGTTGCTGGCGATCGGCCTCGGGATACTCGCTGACGAACTTGTCCAGCACGTCGTCGCCGCCGGCGATCAGGCGATCGCGCCAACGTTCCAGGTTATGGAAGCGTTCGTTGTACTGCCGGGTGGAGGCATCGAGTTGATCGAGCAACTGCAAGATGGCGTCTATGTCCTGGTCCCGCATCAGCTTGCCGATGAATTGCAAGTGGCGTTTACGGGCGATATGGGCGACATGCTTGGGGGCTTCCGCCAGGGCCCGGCGCAGGGCGTCGGTCAATGGCAGTTTGGCCTGCAGATCGGGTTTGAGAGTGGTAAGGCGCTCGCCGAGATCAACCAGAGCATGCAGCTCGCGTTTGACCTGGGTTTTGCTTTTCTCCCCATCGAGGGAGTCGTCGTAAGAATCAACCATGGTGGCAGTCCGCAAAGAAACGCCGCCATGATAACCAGTCGAGGGCCGCTTGTCCGGCCCGGTCGCTCGCCGGCCTTAATCGAAAGCAGAATTTGAGTGGAGAACACCATGAGTGCAGCACAAAGCGTCGGCCCACAAGCTTTGCCGGCCCTGCAGGAGCAAGTGGAGCAGATCATCGCCGAAGCGCGGCGCCAGGGGGCCAGTGCCTGTGAAGTGGCAGTATCCCTGGAACAGGGCCTGTCGACCTCGGTGCGCCAGCGGGAAGTGGAGACCGTGGAGTTCAATCGCGACCAGGGCTTTGGCATCACCCTCTATGTAGGCCAGCGCAAGGGCTCGGCCAGCACTTCCGCCAGTGGTCCGGACGCCATCCGTGAAACCGTGGCCGCAGCCCTGGCGATCGCCAAGCACACTTCCGAGGACGAGGCCTCGGGCCTGGCCGATGCGTCCCTGATGGCTAGCGAGGTGCAGGACTTCGATCTGTTCCATGCCTGGGACATCACTCCCGAGCAGGCCATCGAACAAGCCCTGGCCTGCGAGGCGGCGGCGTTCGCTGCCGATGCGCGAATCAAGAATGCCGATGGCACTACCCTGAACACCCACCAGGGTTGCCGGGTATATGGCAACAGCCACGGTTTCATCGGTGGCTACGCGTCCACTCGCCATAGCCTGAGCTGCGTGATGATCGCCGAGGCCGATGGCCAGATGCAGCGCGACTACTGGTATGACGTCAATCGCCAGGGCCAGTTGCTGGCGGATCCGGCGAGCATCGGCCAGCGCGCCGCCCAGCGTGCCGCCAGTCGCCTGGGCGCTCGCCCGGTGCCTACCTGCGAAGTGCCGGTGCTGTTTTCCGCCGAGCTGGCCGGTGGTCTGTTCGGCAGCTTCCTGGGGGCGATTTCCGGCGGTAACCTGTACCGCAAGTCTTCGTTCCTGGAAGGTGCCCTGGGCCAGCAACTGTTCCCGCAATGGCTGACCATCGACGAGCGTCCGCACCTTCTGCGCGCCATGGGCAGCTCGGCCTTCGATGGCGACGGCCTGGCCACCTACGCCAAGCCTTTCGTCAAGGATGGCGAGTTGGTGTCCTATGTGCTTGGCACCTATTCGGGGCGCAAACTGGGCATGCCGAGCACCGCCAATGCCGGTGGGGTACACAACCTGTTCGTCACCCATGGCGATGAAGACCAGGCCGCCTTGCTGCGGCGCATGGGCCGAGGGCTGCTGGTCACCGAGCTGATGGGCCATGGCCTGAACATGGTCACCGGCGACTATTCCCGCGGTGCCGCCGGTTTCTGGATCGAGAATGGTGAAATCCAGTTCCCGGTGCAGGAGGTGACCATTGCCGGCAACCTGCGGGACATGTTCAAGCAGATCGTGGCCGTGGGTAATGACCTGGAACTGCGCAGCAACATCCGCACCGGCTCGGTACTGATCGAACGCATGACCGTCGCTGGCAGCTGATCATCGTTTGCGTCTTCAGAACGCGCCGCCCTTGGATGGCGCGTTTTTTCTTTGCATGACCGTCGTTCGCAAATTTTCAGGGCTACTCCAAGTGCGCCCTGGCGTTGCCGAGGCTGCTCATGGCTGTTGGCGAGTGCCACTTAAATTTGATTCCCTATACAGGTCTTTGAGATTCAGTGTACTTGTATGGATCGGATGAACAGTCGTCGGGATGAACTGTTCTGATTATTTATATTCGATAGTAAAGAAGGCCGTGCCGTTGGCCTGTCCAGGCGTAATGGTATTGAGCGTTTGAATGTATCTTGCCGTGTAATTAAGGTCGTAGGCGTTCAGGACCGGGCCTACTAAAATGTCCTGTCCAAATTTGATTGGAGTTTGCTGGCTGTCTGTAATCTGAATGCCCACGCCCTTTGCGCTGGCCTGGCTGTCATCGAGCAAGATGACGCCATCCCTGCCATTCGGATCTTTTTTATTGGCATCGAATTTTAAGTAGACGGTGTTTATTGCGGAGTTCGCGCTTACATCACAGTTAAGACGAATCTTGAAGTTTGTGCCGCTCGCCGTGCTATTCACTCCGTTGAACGCGGACTGGGGAACTCTCCCTAATGGAACTTGAACAAATTTCGACTCATTAGAAACAACGCATGGAGGCGTGAATATCACGGAGGCCTCCCCGCCTGCCAACCTTATTTGAACTAGAGCTTTGTTGTCTCCATTTCCGGAAAGTTCAGCGTATATACCTCCTGGCAATGGACCAGAGCCGGTTTTTTCTTTGGTTTTTATTATCGAAACACTAACAGGAGTCAGTGGGTTAAGATGATACATAATATTTCCAGGATATTCTATGTATGGTATTCTCTTTTCACCAAGCCTGAAGCTTATTCCTATTCCCGGGATTTCCGTTGTGTAAACTTTATAAAAGCCTGAAGCCACCTCCTGATTATGGGTTAGGCGGAATAAGATCTCGCCACCGCCGCCTTTGCAGATGTAGGTCATATATCCGGCGAATGGTTTTACAGATTTTGTATATAGGACTTCTCCGACTTTTGAACCTGAGGGGATATTTAACTTTCCGATGTCCAGAATTGCTGTTTTCAGAGTCCAGTCGTCCGCTTTGTAACAAGCCGCGTTGGCCGCGGAAGATATGCCAAACACGAAAAGTCCAATACTCAGTTTTTTTGAATGTTTGACGATCAAACTGCTCATTTGGGAACGCGCCTTAGTATTATGTCAATTGGTTTGACTGGATGAAGGGGTGATGTTTAGGTGGTTACACCATTAAGTCGGAGAAATAGTAAGCGGTATTGTGCGATTAGTTGGCGAATGCGCCTTGGGCTCGCTTGCTTGGGTATTTGGTAGGGTAGCGTGCACTGGTCATTCTCGTTTCGGCCCCATATCACCCGCAGATAGACTTTTAAACTTGTACCGGTTGCTGAGGCTGGTCATGGCTGTTGGCGAGTGCCACTTAAATTTTATTCCCTACACAGAGCTTCGACATCAGTGTACTTGTGGACCGGTGAACAGTCGTCGGGGTGAACTGTTCTGATTATTTATATTCGATAGTAAAGAAGGCCGTGCCGTTTGCCTGCCCCGGCGTAATGGTATTAAGCGTTTGGATGTATCTTGCCGTGTAGTTAAGGTCGTAGGTGTTCAGGGCTGGGCCAACTAAAGTGTCTTGTCCAAATTTTATTGGAGTTAGCTGGCTGTCTATAATCTGAATGCCTACGCCCTTTGCGCTGGCCTGGCTGTCATCGAGCAAGATGACGCCATCCCTGCCATTCAGATCTTTTTTGTTGGCATCGAATTTTAAGTAAACGGTGTTTATCGTGGTGTTTGCACTGACATTACAGTTCAGACGAATTTTGAAGTTGGATCCTGCTGCTGTGCTGTTTACCCCATTGAACATTGACAGGGAGATTTTCCCTAATGGCACTTGAATAAATTTTGACTCATTCGAAACAACGCATGGTGGCGTAGTGATGACGGAGGCTTCCCCGCCTGCCAACATTATTCGTGCGAGAGCTTTGTTGTCTCCATCTCCGGAATATTCACCATATATACCTCCTGCTAATGTACCGGAGCCGGTTTTTTCTGCGATTTTTATTATTTCAATATTAAGCCCGGTCCTTGAATTGATATAAAAGCTATTTTGGGAATAAGTGTCAGTAAATGGAATTATAGCTTTTGTACCATTAGGCGATTCCTGCGCAAAACGTATACCTACTCCCGGAACATCCGTGGTGTAGACTTTTTGAAAGCCCGGGGCTAGCCCATAGTCTTTGGTTATTCGAAATGAAACTGTGCCGCCGCCGTCTTTGCAGATGTAAGTCATTTGCTCGGGGACAAATGGTTTGACTGTTTTTGTGTACAGGATTTCTCCAACTTTTGAAGTTAGTGGGATATTTAATTTTCCAATATCCAGCATTGCTGTTTTCAGAGTCCATTGCGGTAGCGCATAACAAGCCGCATTGGCCCCTGAAGATACGCCGAATATGAAAAGCCCAATGCTCAGTATTTTTGAATATTTGGCGATAAAACTGCTCATTTGGGAACTCGCCTTAGTGTTATATGAATTGGTTTGATTGTATTTTTGGCTGTTGATGTTTAGTTGGTTAAATCATCAAGCCGGCGAAATAGTCAGCGACATTGTGCGCTTAGTTCGCGTATGCGCGTTGGGCTCTCTTGCTTGGGTAATTGGTAAGGTAGCGTGCACTGATCGTTCTCGTTTCGGCCCCATATCACCCGCAGATCGCCTTTTTCACTTGCACCGGTAACGAAGGACTGTCCATCTGGACCGACAATGCCGACTTCCTGTCCTAGTTCGTCCTCGATCTTCGATCCGAATGGCAACGGCGCCCCATCCTTGCCTGTCAAGGTCATCATCAGGCGGTAACCGACCGATGTCGCGAACTGGGCCTTCACCACGGCTCCTCGGGTCGGTACTACGTCCAAGGCCGCGTTCTTCACTTCTACCTCGTCGCCCAAATCCCCCGTCAGTAGCGCCAGGCGGTTGACTCGGTATGGGCTCAGGTTCGGAATCACTGCGTCTCCGGCTTTATCGGTACGCACTCCAGGCCGGATCTCGAAGCCAACATCATTGGCTTTGGGCGCCTGCGCCAGTGCGATGGTTTCCCCCAGTGGCTGGGAAAGAGTCAGGCCATCGCCGTGCACCAACAGGCCACCCGCCACGCCTACGGTGGTCTGGCCGTAGCCACGGCCTTGGGAGCGTCCAAGGTCAAGTCGGCCAATGGATGAGAGGTAGCTCATGTTCGCGCTACTGCTGGTGCCCGATTGGTTCGAATCGTCGCCCGTCACGTTGTAGGTCAGGCGGTTGTCGTCAAAGGCCGAGCCGTACACGCTCGCCTGCTGGACAAGCTGGTCGTTGTTGTCCTTCATCACCATGTACTGCGCGCTGGCACGTGTATCTCCGAGGGGAAGGGACAGTGTCAGCATGAGTTGGCGGTTGGAGGCTGCGTCCAGGTTGGTGCTGTGGTTATAGAACAGGTTGAAGCTCAGTTTCTGGTAGGAGCCTGAGTAACCGACCTGGATCAAGCGATCTCTCGAGGAGCTGTTCCAATAGCTCTGCTGGCGGGCGGAGGTGTGAATCGTTCCCCACTTACCCATTGATTGCGCGAGTTCGAAGCGCAGTTCGTTGCGACGATTGTTGAAGAGCCGCCCATCGAGCACATCCTGCATCTGGACCGCTTCCTGGAGGGTGCGGTAGTCGCTGGTGGAGTACCGATAGCCGGCGACGCGGAAGTTGGTGTTGGTCTTCTCGAAGGTCTTGGCGTACAGAAATCGCAGTGATTGGCCGTTGAATGTTTGGTCATCTCGATCAGTGGTGCGGGCATGGGAGATATCGAACGAGAGCGCACCGAAGCTGCGCAGGTTCTTGCCTACCCCAGATAATACGGATTGATATTCATCTGCGAGGATGGTCCCACCATAGATCGAGAAGTCCTGAGCCAGGCCGCGAGCGAGAGTGCCTTGCACGAGGAAGGGGCGCTCTTCACCGCGCGATGATCCATAACCGCTGCGGTACTGGCCTGCTGTTGCGCTATAGCGCCAAGAGCCCTCGCGCAGCAGCGTTGGCACCGCCGAGAAAGCCTGTGCATAACGTGTTTCGCGCCCGTCCGCTTCAGTGATGATGACTTCGAGATCGCCACTCGAGGATGTAGGGTAGAGATCGTCGAGTACGAACGGCCCTGGCGCGACATAGGTGCTGTAGATGAGATAGCCGTTTTGGCGTACTTCTACCCGTGCGTTGGTTTGTGCCACGCCTCGGATGGTGGGTGCGTATCCTTGTTGGCTGTCCGGGAGCATCGCGTCATCGGAACTGAGTTGTACGCCGCGAAACTGTACGCTATCGAAGAAGTTACCCGGCGTATTGCCGTCGCCGATGACCAACTGGCCGCGAATAGATGCAATATCGCGCTGCAAGTAGGTATTGACTGCCTGCCAGCGACCCTGCCCATCCATGCTGCGGTTGTAGGTCGAGAAATGTCGGAAGCGCCAGTCATCGATATTGAAACCGCCGCGAAAACCACCGAAGTAGGTATCACGCTCCAATTTGTTGGGCGCAGTCGTGCTATCGAAAACGTTCTGCTGTACCGGGCTGGCGGTGTTTCCGCGCAGGTTGTTACCGTCGTAGCGCGAGAAGCTGAGTTGATAGTCGAGCATGGCCGCATTGATGCCCTTGTCCCACCTATCCGGACTGATGGCGCCGCGCGCTGAGCGCTTGAGTGCTGCCTGCGGGATGCCCAGGAAAAGACGCTGGTTGCCGGCGTCGTAACTTACAGTGGCTTGTGCGATCGCTTTGCCCAGGTCGATGCAGGTATCGGCCGGGGCGGTAGCCATTGCCGGGAAAGCGGTCATATTTACGCCCCACCCATCGAGCAGGGAATGCGTCAAGCAAGGTTTAGCGTCCTGGGTATCGTCCTCCTGCTTGATGAAGCGCACTTCGTTTTGTCCGATGCTGCTGTCGTTGAGCACCACGTCCACCCGGTAGGTGCCAGGCAAAACGCGGTTGCCAAACGAGAACACCGACAGGTCGGCGCTTGGCTGGTCACCGCCTATGCTCAAGAATTGCTCGTTGAATACAGTTCCGGCCTGACTCTTGCCGTATGCGGCTTGACTGGCCATCGCGAATACGAAAGCACACAGCGGTAGTCCCACTGCGCGTGCGGAAGCAGGGTAAGAAGAGGTCACTGTCATGACCCTGCGAGCCATCATTGCTCAACGGTCAGCGTTGTGACCGGCTCGATAGGTAGGATGACCGGATTGACTGCAACGGGTACTGTCGCGCGTTCTTCTGGCGTCTCCCCTCCGTAGTCATTGATTGTGGTAAATCTGACATCGATGCTTTTTTGTATCTGTACCGCATTCAATGAATAAATGGATTCTCCCTTGGGAGGAAGCATCTGCGCGTTAATCTCCTGTTGACCCTGATTGATCTTCAAGCTGGTAAATGTAACGTGGTAGGGCGTTGGGTTTTCTATCTTCAACACTGAGTCTGCGTTGTTCTTTCCTGATACTACTGCCCACTTCAACTTATGGCGTGATTCTGTAGGCTTGCCTTCCAGGTCTGATGGACGGTAGAACAACTTGATGCGTGTACGCATTGCAATTTGAAGAACGTTGTCTTCCTTGGCTTTTTCTGGAATTTCCTTGACGTTCAACCAGAATACGGACTCTCGATCGGTTGGCAGATTATTGGAAATTCGCATGACGCGTAGAATGTTCTCCATCCCCGGGTCCAGGCGAGACAAGGGCGGCGTAACCACGAACGGGGTTTTGGTCTTTCCTTCGCCCGCGTCTATCCAGGCCTGTATCACGTAGGGCGCTTGGCCAGCATTTTTTACCGGGATGGATGCTTCACGGTCCTGCTCGCCGATAATCACTCGTGTACCGCCAAGCGTCACGCTCGCGAAAGTAGGTGATACTGTGAAAGTTAATAAACCGGCACCCAATAAAATTTTATTGGCCAATTTCAAGCCGTTTGTATTCAGCATTAATCTATCCCGATAGTTGTTTCCGCCAAGCACGGTTCATCGCAGGAGTCAAAGGCCCTGAGTGGCGATATGTGCGTCTGTGATATTGATCGGAAGAAGTGAGTTACTTAATGAACCTCGAATCAAATTTATCCAGCCACCTGAAAGGTGGCTGGATAAAAACAGGGTTACTTGTAGTTCACCGTGAACTGAGCAGTCGCGTTACCCGTACCGGCCGTTACCTTGTCGGCAGTCGATACATAAACCGCTTGGAACTTCAGTGGGTTGTCGCCCTGGACCAGGGTGTATTGGGCCGATTCGGAGCCCACAGGAATCTTGGTACCGGTAGAGTCACTGAGTTCTATCGCTACTCCGGTGGCTGCTCCACCTGCCATTTCGTTTGCCCCGACACGCAGGCTGTCCGTTAGGGTCGTGTCGGTCGTACCGTTGAAGGTCAGCGTCGCGCCCTTGGCACTTGCGCCGCAATTGAGCAGTTCGATATTGAAGCGGGCAGGCGTCGCCTTCTTTCCAGCGCCGCCATCCAGAGTTGCACGTGAAACTTTGCCTAGTGGGACAGTCATGATTTGGCTATTGGGAGAGATCGAGCATGGAGCATCGACGATTTCCCCAAAAAAGTTGATCGTACCGTCGGCAGCGAGTGCTGCTTGGGACAGGAGAGCGAAGACGGCTGTAGCGGAAAGCTTGGTGATAATGAGTTTTTTCATTTTCTTCTCGAAGAATTAAAAGTTGTTTAGGGTGGTGAGTGACTGCTGTTGTTTTATATATCTCGAAAGTGACCTCTCTTCTGTTAGTCCTAGTGGTTGTTTATTTCGATTTTTTTGAGGGGGCTGAGTTGGGGGTATTAGTTGATAGTGATTGGTGCATTAGGTGCGGTGAAGGATCGAGAATTTATTATTCTGGCGATATAGGACAGGTGTTCTGAATCGGGTGGGATTTTTCCTCAGGCACCGTCAGAGCGTCTGATATGAAATAAATTATTGCGCTGTGATAGTTATATTTTGCGCATGGAGTTTCGTGGAGCGGATTGTCGTCGCTGATTTGGCTGAACTTGTGAGGTTAACGGCTGAGGTGAGTCAGGAAGCTCTCTAGCATACGCTTATTACGTAGTCATTTTTAACTTCAAGGCGAGAGGTCCTCGAATAAAGTGTCGAGCAGCCAAGATTTTTGAGTTTGAACGTGCTAGGCGTTCATGAAGTTTAGAATGTTAAAGTTTTGGAGTTAGTTTTTTTCATTAAATAGGAGCCGCAGTATTTGCCGGTCTGGGCGGCTTGTTCGTGTTATAGGAAGTTAGTTGTTCATGCGGAAGTTAAAGGCTTTGATATGTTTTTACAGACTTTGCTTTGAGTTCCAATTATTACTTGTCGAGATCGCTTAATCCCGGGTGCGGGGCCACGAAATGGCGAGGGGGAGACCTTGCGCACATTTGCAGCAAATTTTTTGGCTTTCGGGTTTTCTTCAAGCATGGCTGCGATGGGGAGATTCCTCCCTTGGCAGTGAGGGTCGAGCCAGCTACAAGGTTTGAGTGAAATTTGTACAATCCACATTGATTTGATTCTCAATATCATTTAATAATGAAAATCATTATTCAATGAGCCCAGGTCATGAGTCCTGCCTTGCACGAGCAGCCTTACCTTGAAAGCTGGCGCTGGATGAGCCGCCAGATCCGTTGCGCACTGGACCCGGACGAACCCCGTCTGATCGAGCATTACCTGGCCGAGGGGCGATATCTGGCCTGTTGCACGGCCATATCCGCCTGGACCGTTGCCGAAACCTCCTTCCGTTTGTTGATCGATACCGCGACCGATACCGCGTTGCCCTGGCACTGGCGCAGCTTGTGCCTGGACCAGGCGTGGCGACCTCTGCGCGATATGGAGCGGTTGTCGTTGTGCAAGTGCCGGCTCAAGCGCTGGCAAAGCCATGCCTGGCGACTGGCGACCTGTTCGCTGTTGCCTTCCATTCCCCTGATTGAACTGGTGCAAGGATTTCCCGATGAGTAATACCCGTATCGAGCGCGACAGCATGGGCGAGTTGCAGGTCCCGGAGCTGGCGTTGTATGGCGCGCAGACCCAGCGTGCGGTGGATAACTTTCCTATCAGCGGGCAGCGCATGCCGCGGGCTTTCATCCGGGCGCTGATCCTGGCCAAGGCAGCGGCGGCCAGGGCCAACGTCGAGCTGGGCCAGATCAGCCAGTCCCAGGGCAAGGCCATCGTGGATGCCGCCCAGGGGCTACTGGAAGGCGACTTCATGCAGCACTTCCCGGTGGATGTGTTCCAGACCGGTTCCGGTACCAGTTCCAACATGAATGCCAACGAAGTGCTGGCGACCCTGGCCAGCCGGTTGCTGGGCGAGGTGGTCAACCCCAATGACCATGTGAACTGTGGCCAGAGCAGCAACGACATCATTCCCACCACCATCCATGTCAGTGCCGCCCTGACCTTGCACGAGCAACTGTTGCCGGCCTTGGTGCACCTGGTCGAGGTCATCGAGCGCAAGGCGTTGGAGGTGCACTCGTTCGTCAAGACCGGCCGCACCCACCTGATGGATGCCATGCCGGTACGCATGAGCCAGGTGTTGGAGGGCTGGGCGCAGCAGCTCAAGGCCAACATCGCGCATCTGCAGGACTTGTTGCCGAGCCTGCAGGCCCTGGCCCAGGGTGGTACTGCGGTAGGTACGGGAATCAACGCGCATCCGGAGTTCGCCGCGCGTTTCAGCCGGCAGTTGAGCGAGCTGACCCAGGTGCAGTTCACCCCGGGCAAGAACCTGTTCGCCCTGATCGGCTCCCAGGACACCGCGGTAACCGTCTCCGGGCAACTGAAGGCAACGGCGGTCTCGCTGATGAAGATCGCTAACGACCTGCGTTGGATGAACTCGGGACCACTGGCCGGATTGGGGGAGATCGAGCTGGAGGGCTTGCAACCTGGTTCGTCGATCATGCCTGGCAAGGTCAATCCGGTGATTCCGGAGGCGACAGCGATGGTGGCGGCCCAGGTGATCGGCAACGACAGCGCCATTACCGTGGCCGGGCAGTCGGGTAACTTCGAGCTCAACGTAATGCTGCCGATCATTGCCCAGAACCTGCTGAGCAGTATCGAGTTGCTGGCCAACTCCAGCCGCCTGCTGGCAGACAAGGCCATCGCCAGCTTCAAGGTCAATGAAGCGAAGCTCAAGGAAGCGCTCTCGCGCAACCCGATCCTGGTGACCGCCCTCAACCCGATCATCGGTTACCAGAAGGCCGCGGAGATCGCCAAGACCGCCTACAAGCAGGGGCGTCCGGTGATCGATGTGGCACTTGAACACACCGATCTGTCGCGCAGCCAGCTGGAGGTCCTGTTGGATCCGGAGAAGCTCACCGCAGGTGGCGTGTAACCCCCGTTAGCGCTTTGGAGGTCGATCATGGAGCACTGGAAACGCACGATTGAAAGGGCCAATCGCCTGTTCATGCAGGATGAGCTGGTGGATGCCCGTGAGTTCTACCTGCAAGCGCTGGCATTGGCCCAGGTGCTGTTCGAGCGCTGGCCTGATGCCGACGAAGCGGTGGCGGCCTGCGTGATCTCCCACCACAACCTGGCGGACCTGCATTTACGCCTGAACCAGCCGGAGGAGAGCGCAGAGTATCTCTGTGCTATCCACCAGCGGTTGTTGCAGACCATGCAAGACAACCGCTTGCCCCTGGCGCTGCGTGAAGCGGCCTTGCGCCAAAGCAGCAAGACCTACCTCGAGCTGCTCAATTTCATCGGTGAGCACGGCGCATATCCCCGTTCCCACCGTTTGCTGGACAACAACACCGAGTGCCTGTCTGCGGATAGGCACGGCAGCCCCTCTCATGGAGTGCACTGACATGTCCTTTACCTTGCCTGCTCTGCCTTATGCATACGATGCCCTGGAACCGCATATCGATGCGCAGACCATGGAAATCCACTACACCAAGCACCACCAGACCTACGTCAACAACCTCAACGCGGCGATAGAAGGCACCGAATGGGCCGAGTGGGAAGTAGAGAGGCTGGTGGCGAGCATCCAGCAGTTGCCGGAGGGGTTGCGTGCCGCGGTGATCAACCAGGGGGGCGGGCACGCCAACCATTCGCTGTTCTGGGCAGTGATGACGCCTGCCGGCGGGGGCAAGCCCGATGGTGCACTGGCACAGGCCATTGACCGGCATTTGGGTGGGTTCGAGAGCTTCAAGGAGGCTTTCACCAAGGCCGCGCTGACCCGTTTTGGCAGCGGCTGGGCCTGGCTCAGCGTGACTCCGGAGAAAACCCTGGTAGTGGAGAGCAGCGGCAACCAGGACAGTCCGCTGATGAATGGCAACACACCGATTCTTGGCCTGGATGTGTGGGAACACGCCTACTACCTGCGCTACCAGAATCGCCGGCCCGAATACATCAATGCCTTCTATAACGTGATCAATTGGCCAGAAGTCGCCCAGCGTTACCACGCCGCGATGGCCTGATTTTTCCTTGGATAATAAATAAGGTCGACTATGGGCACAGAGACATTGGCGATCAGCAGCGGACGGATGTTTCGTTATGCCTTCGGTTCGCTGCTGGTGTTGGCGGGTACCGCATTGCTGGTGGCTCAGGGGCTCAACTGGCTGAACCTGGAACCGCGTTTGTTGCGTGCCTTGCAGGGTGGTGCGATCTGCGCCTTGGGCACTGCGCTGGGAGCAGTGCCGGTGCTGGTGATCCGTAAGATGCCGATCGCGGTGAGCGATACCTTGCTCGGCTTTGGCGCCGGAGTGATGCTGGCGGCGACGGCGTTTTCGCTGATCGTGCCGGGCATCGCAGCGGCCCAGGAGCTGGGACTGTCGGCCTGGGGCGCCAGTGGCCTGGTCTGTACCGGGATCATGCTGGGTGCCCTCGGCCTGTTCCTGGTGGACCTGAAGATTTCCGGCGGCAGTTCGCAGACCCTGGTGGGCACGCCGGAGCACCCAGTCATCGCGCCGCGGATCTGGTTATTCGTCTTCGCCATCATTGCCCACAACATTCCCGAAGGCATGGCGGTCGGAGTGTCGGCCGGCGGCGGCATGGCCGATGCGGATAGCCTGGCCATGGGTATCGCGCTTCAGGATGTGCCGGAAGGGCTGGTGATCGCACTGGTATTGGCAGGTGCTGGAATGTCGCGAGTCAGGGCGTTCCTGATCGGCGCTGCTTCTGGCCTCGTGGAGCCAGTGTTCGCCCTGCTTTGTGCCTGGCTGGTGAGCTTGGCACAGGTGCTGTTGCCGTTGGGGTTGGCCCTGGCGGCCGGAGCCATGCTGTTGGTGGTGACTCATGAGGTGATTCCCGAGTCCCGGCGCAATGGTCACGAAAAGCTTGCCAGTCTTGGCTTGTGTATCGGCTTCTGCCTGATGATGGTAATGGACACGGCACTCTCCTGAGTGCCGGCTGGGCAATGCCCGGGCAGGCTTACTCGCCTTCGTCGAAGTAGTTGTTGATCAAGGCGACCAGGGCATCCAGCGCTTGCTGTTCCTGTTCGCCCTCGGTCTTGAGATAGATCTTGGTGCCCTTGCCGGCGGCGAGCATCATCATGGCCATGATGCTCTTGCCGTCGACCATGGATTCCGGCGTCCGGCCAGCGCGAATCTGGCAGGGAAACTGGCCGGCGACGCCGACGAACTTGGCTGATGCGCGGGCATGCAGGCCCAGTTTGTTGATGATCTCGATTTCCAGAGCTGGCATCGCGGGGTAGATCCTTTCAGCTAAGGTCGCGGTGGCGAACCTGGACGTTCTTCAGGGATTTTTGCAGGACCTGGCCCAGGCGCTCGGTCAGGTACACGGAACGATGGTGCCCGCCGGTACAGCCGATGGCGATGGTCACGTAGGCGCGGTTGCTGGCGGCGAAGCGTGGCAACCACTTGAGCAGGTAGCTGGAGATGTCCTGGAACATCTCTTCGACATCCGGTTGCGCAGCCAGGTATTCGGCCACGGGAGCGTCCAGTCCGGATTGGGCGCGCAGTTCGGGTTTCCAGTACGGGTTGGGCAGGCAACGCACATCGAACACCAGGTCGGCGTCCACCGGCATGCCACGCTTGAATCCGAAAGATTCCACCAGGAAGGCAGTGCCTGGCTCGGGCTGGTTCAACAGCCGCAGCTTGATGGTATCCCGCAGCTGGTAGAGATTGAGGTTGGTGGTGTTGACCTTGAGGTCGGCCAGGTCGACGATCGGCCCCAGTAGTTGGGTCTCGTCATGGATGGCCTCGGCCAGCGAGCGGTTGGCGCTGCTCAAGGGATGGCGCCGGCGGGTTTCCGAGAAGCGCTTGAGCAGGGTTTCCTCGTCGGCGTCCAGGTACAGCACATCGCACTGGATGTGCCGGCTGCGAACCTCTTCCAGCAGCTCCGGAAACCGCGACAGGTGGCTTGGCAGGTTGCGGGCGTCGATGGACACCGCCACCAGCGGTTGCGCCAATTCGGTATGGATCAACGCGCGTTCGGCCAGCTCGGGCAGCAGGCCGGCTGGCAGGTTGTCGATGCAGTAGTAGCCGTGGTCCTCCAGAACATCGAGGGCGGTGCTTTTACCTGAGCCGGAACGGCCGCTGACGATGATCAAACGCATGGTTACCGACCGTTCTGTTCGTCCAGCACGACCTGGTACAAGGCTTCGTTGCTGGTGGCGCTGCGCAGCCGCTCACGAACTTCCTTGCGATCGAGCATGCTGGCGATCTGCCGGAGCAGTTCCAGGTGCGCATCGGTGGCGGCCTCCGGGACCAGCAGTACGAACAGCAGGTCCACGGGAGCGCCGTCGATGGCATCGAAGTCGATCGGAGCGTCCAGGTGCATCAGCGCGCTGATGGGGGACTCGCAGCCTTTGAGGCGGCAGTGGGGAATAGCGATGCCGTTGCCGAACCCGGTGGAGCCGAGTTTCTCGCGGGCGATCAGGCTCTCGAATACGTCCTGCATCTCCAGATCAGGCACTTCACGGCTGATCAGGTTGGCAATTTGTTCGAGGGCGCGTTTTTTACTGCCGCCCGGCACGTTCACCAGGGAACGGCCGGGGGTCAGGATGCTTTCAAGTCGGATCATGGGAGGGGAGTATCAGCGACCCGTGCCTTGGAGAAGGTGGAGTTGCTTTTCCTTATGCTTTTTCAGTTGGCGGTCAAGCTTGTCCGTGAGCAGGTCGATTGCGGCATACATATCGTCATGTTCTGCATTGGCGACGACCTCCCCACCGTGGATGTGCAGGGTCGCCTCGATTTTCTGCTTCAGCTTCTCGACGGCCATGGTGACCTGCACATTGGTGATCTTGTCGAAATGGCGTTCCAGTCGGTCGAGCTTCTCGCCGATGTAGACGCGCAGAGGTTCAGTCACTTCGAGTTGGTGTCCACTGATGTTGACTTGCATACAGCTTCTCCTTCGTTGCCAGTGCATAACGCGGCAGGCCGTTTTGCCTGCCACCTAGACTGTGTCTGAAACCAGCCTGCACATCGATCGGGCTACCTTGCCCGGTCATCGCTCGGCGGGTTTCAAGCACACTCCGAAACGCTGTGGCCAGCCCGGCGGCTACATCAACCGCTTGCGTTCGCTGGAAGGCGCGATCCCAAGGGATTCGCGGTACTTGGCGACGGTCCGGCGGGCTACCTGGATACCTTGTGCCTCCAGTAAACCAGCGATCTTGCTGTCACTCAACGGCTTTTTCTGATTTTCCGCAGCCACCAGTTTCTTGATGATCGCGCGGATCGCCGTGGACGAGCATTCACCGCCTTCGGAGGTGCTGACGTGGCTCGAGAAAAAGTATTTCAGCTCATATATGCCCCGTGGGGTATGCATGAATTTCTGCGTGGTCACCCGGGAAATCGTCGACTCGTGCATGCCTACCGCTTCGGCGATGTCGTGCAGGACCAGGGGCTTCATCGCTTCGTCGCCGTACTCGAGGAATCCACGTTGGTGCTCGACGATCTGGGTGGCGACCTTCATCAGGGTTTCATTGCGGCTCTGCAGGCTCTTGATGAACCAGCGGGCCTCCTGCAACTGGTTGCGCATGAAGGTGTTGTCCGCACTGGTATCGGCGCGGCGCACGAACCCGGCGTACTGGGCGTTGACCCGCAGGCGTGGCACGGATTCCTGGTTCAGCTCCACCAGCCAGCGTTCGTTGTCCTTGCGCACGATGACGTCAGGAACCACGTACTCGGCTTCGCTGGACTCGATCTGCGAACCCGGGCGCGGGTTGAGGCTCTGGACCAGTTCGATGACCTGGCGCAGCTCGTCTTCCTTGAGCTTCATGCGGCGCATCAGTTGGCTGTAGTCGCGGCTGCCCAGCAGGTCGATGTAGTCGTTGACCAGGCGCTGGGCCTCGGCCAGCCAAGGGGTTTTCGCCGGCAACTGGCGCAGTTGCAGCAGCAGGCATTCGCCCAGGCTGCGGGCGCCGATGCCGGCCGGCTCGAATTGCTGGATGCGGTGCAACACAGCCTCGACCTCATCCAGCTCGATATCCAGCTCGGGGTCGAAGGCTTCGAGAATCTCTTCCAGGGTTTCGTCCAGGTAGCCCTGGTTGTTGATGCAGTCGATCAGGGTCACTGCGATCAGGCGGTCGGTGTCCGACATCGGGGCCAGGTTCAGCTGCCAGAGCAGGTGGCTCTGCAGGCTTTCACCAGCCGAGGTGCGGGTGGTGAAGTCCCACTCGTCATCATCGCTGCTGGGCAGGCTGCTGGCGCTGGTCTGGTACACATCTTCCCAGGCGGTATCCACCGGTAGCTCGTTGGGGATACGTTCGTTCCATTCACCGTCCTCGAGGCTGTCCACCGTCTGGGTGGTTTCCTGGTAGGAGGGTTCCTGGATCTCGGTGTTGGGTTTGGACTCGGTGTTGTCGGCCAGGGGGTCGCTGTTGTCGAAGTCGTCGCCGTCTTCCTGGCGTTCGAGCATCGGGTTGGACTCCAGGGCTTCCTGGATTTCCTGTTGCAGGTCCAGGGTCGACAGTTGGAGCAGGCGGATGGCCTGTTGCAGCTGCGGTGTCATCGTCAGCTGCTGGCCCATTCTCAGGACTAGCGATGGTTTCATGGCAGGGGCTTAACACCTTAATTGCCGGCGCACATGCGCCATCCACTACAGGGCGCCGGAGCGCCAAACATAAGCAAATTATATGCCTGAAACTGAAGTGTTTGCCTAGAGCGCTGTAACAATAAAGTTTGTGGGGTTTTATCGTTCCCAGCGCCCAGGCAATGGGTCCTGCACCTCAGCCCTTACAGGCGGAACTCATGGCCCAGGTAGACTTCCTTGACCAGTTCGTTGGCCAGGATGGTCTGGGAGTCGCCTTCGGCTATCAGTTGTCCGTCGTTGACGATATAGGCGGTCTCACAGATGTCCAGGGTTTCGCGGACGTTGTGGTCGGTGATCAGCACGCCGATCCCCTTGGCCTTGAGGTGATGGATGATCTGCTTGATGTCGCCGACCGAGATCGGGTCCACGCCTGCGAAAGGTTCGTCCAGCAGGATGAACTTGGGGGCGGTGGCCAGGGCCCGGGCAATTTCCACGCGGCGGCGTTCACCACCGGACAGGCTCATGCCGAGGTTGTCGCGGATGTGGTTGATGTGGAACTCCTGCAGCAGGCTTTCCAGCTCCTGGCGACGGCCGGCCTTGTCCAGTTCCTTGCGGGTCTCGAGGATGGCCATGATGTTGTCGGCCACCGACAGCTTGCGGAAGATCGAGGCTTCCTGGGGCAGGTAGCCGATGCCGGCACGGGCGCGGCCGTGCATCGGTTGGTGGCTGACGTCCAGGTCGTCGATCAGGACTCGGCCCTGGTCGGCCTGGACCAGGCCCACGATCATGTAGAAGCAGGTGGTCTTGCCGGCACCGTTGGGGCCAAGCAGGCCGACGATCTGGCCGCTGTCGATGGACAGGCTGACATCACGCACGACCTGGCGGCTCTTGTAACTCTTGGCCAGATGCTGGGCTTTGAGAGTTGCCATTACTGGGCCTTTTGCTCGTCGGTTTTCTTTTTCGGCTGGATGACCATGTCGATTCGCGGACGTGGCGCGGTAACCGAGCTGCCGTTGGCGCGCCCGGCGTTGGCCACTTGCTTGACGGTGTCGTAGACGATTTTCTCGCCTTCGGTGGTGTTGCCGTCGTTGATGACCTTGGCCTTGTCGATCAGCACGATGCGGTTTTGCTGGGCATGGTACTGGATGGTCACGGCATAGGCCTGGACCGGCTTCGGGTCGGTCTGCTTCTGCAGTTGCTCGAAGTAGGCCAGGTTGCCCACCGAGGTCACTACGTCGATTTCACCGGTCTTGGCCCGGGTGATGGTCACGGTATTGCCGGTGATCTTCATCGAGCCCTGGGTGATGATTACATCGCCCTTGTAGGTGGCCACGCCATTCTTGTCGTCGAGCTGGGCGTCATCGGCCTGGATGCGGATCGGCTGTTGGCTATCGTTCGGCAGAGCCCAGGCGCTCACGCTTCCCAGTGCTGCGCCCAGACTGAGCAAAATAGGGAGGGTTTTAACGAGCCTCATACTGTCCTCTTACGTTCGATAGCAGGTTCATCCTGCCGTCTTTCAAATACGCTTTCATTCCCTTGGCAGTGGTCACGCCGTCGGCGCCGTCGATTCTAACGGCTTGCTCGGTCTGCGCATATTGCTTCTGCGGGAATACTGTCATGCGGCTGGTGGTGATCAGCAGGTTGCGATTTCTCTCGTCGGTACGGGCCACGCGGACCGAGTCGATCAGCTCGACTTCGGTGCCATCGGGGTTGACCTCGCCACGCTCGCTCTGGACATGCCACGGATAGGTGGTGCCGCGATACATCTGCAGGTCCGGCTTGGTCAGCAGGGTGACTTCGCTGGCCTTGACGTGCTCGACCTTGTCCGAGGTCATCTCGTACTGCAGCTTGCCATCGGGCAGGTACTGCACGCTTTGGGCGTTGATCACGAAATAGTCGATGGCGCTTTCGTCGACCTGCACCACTGGCTTGTCGAGAAACCGCTCAGGGCTGATGTTCCAGTAACCGACCGCCGCGAACAGCAGGGCGATGGTCCCGAAGATCAGGATGTTGCGAATCTTTTTGCTCAGCATCGGTGGGACCCTATAAATAAGCAGCGTTGGCTGCTTCGAGGCGGTCCTGGGCATGCAGGATCAGTTCGCAGAACTCGCGGGCAGCGCCTTCGCCGCCCCGTGCCGTTGTAGTGCCGTGGGCATGCTCGCGGACGAACGGGGCCGCGTTGGCGACCGCCATGCCCAGGCCGACGCGGCGGATAACCGGCAGGTCGGGCAAGTCATCGCCCAGATAGGCGACCTGTTCATAGCTTAGGCCCAGTTGGGCGAGAAGCTCGTCCAATACCACCAGTTTGTCTTCGCGGCCCTGGTACAGGTGAGGGATTCCCAGGTTCTTGGCCCGGCGCTCGACTACTGGCGTCTTGCGGCCACTGATGATGGCGGTTTGTACTCCGGCGGCCATGAGCATCTTGATGCCCTGGCCGTCGAGAGTATTGAAGGTCTTGAATTCGCTGCCATCCTCGAGGAAGTACAGGCGCCCGTCGGTCAGCACGCCATCGACGTCGAAGACCGCCAGCTTGATGTGCTTGCCGCGTTGCAGCAGGTCGTCGGTCATTACATCACTCCCGCGCGCAGCAGGTCGGACAGGTTGAAGGCGCCGATCGGGCGATCCTCGTTATCCACCACGATCAGTGCGTTGATTCGATTGTCTTCCATGATCTTCAAGGCTTCGGCTGCCAGCATTTCGGCGCGTGCGGTCTTGCCGCGCAGGGTCATGACTTCATCGATGGTGGTGTGATGGATGTCGATGTTGCGGTCCAGGGTGCGGCGCAAGTCGCCGTCGGTGAAGACCCCGGCCAGGCGCCCATCGGCCTCGGCGATGGCGGTCATGCCCAGGCCCTTGCGGCTCATCTCCATCAGGGCGTCCTTGAGCAGGGTGCCGCGCTGGACCTGGGGCAGCTGTTCGCCGGCATGCATGATGTTCTCGACCTTCAGCAACAGGCGACGCCCCAGTGCACCACCGGGGTGGGAGAAGGCGAAGTCTTCGGCGGTGAAGCCGCGCGCCTCCAGCAGCGCCACGGCCAGGGCATCGCCCATGACCAGGGCGGCGGTGGTCGAGGATGTCGGTGCCAGGTTCAGTGGGCAGGCCTCATGTTCGATATGGGCGTTGAGGTTGACGTCGGCGGCTTTGGCCAGCGGCGAATCAGGGTTGCCGGTAATACTGATCAATTGGATGCCCAAGCGCTTGATCAGTGGCAGCAGGGTCACGATTTCATTGGTGGAGCCGGAGTTGGAGAGGGCGAGGATCACATCGTCGCGGGTGATCATGCCCATGTCGCCATGGCTGGCTTCGGCCGGGTGGACGAAGAACGCCGTGGTGCCGGTACTGGCCAGGGTGGCGGCGATCTTGTTGCCGATATGCCCGGACTTGCCCATGCCGACCACTACTACTCGACCTTTGCTGGCCAGAATCATCTCGCAAGCACGAACGAAATCTGCATCGATATGGGGCAGCAAGCTCTCTACTGCCTGGATTTCGAGGCGAATTGTGCGTTGTGCCGATTGAATCAGGTCGCTGGATTGACTCATGTCTGAAATCGTATAGCCCGATGAAAAGGCGGCGATTATAGCGGTAATGATCGAATCCCTCACGCAAGTTCGTCAGCCTTTGTTTACTTGCGCAGAGAATCTGGCGATTTTGCCTGTCCTATACCTGAACGGTCCGGCTTCGGCCTTGGGGGCTCTGCATCAGCAGTGATATAGTTCGCCGCCAGTTCGGCCTGCCCAGGGGCACGTGCTCTCGGGAGAGAGCCTAGCGTCCGAGTGTTAGGCTGCATCGCAAGGAGTTTAGATGAGTGCCGACAACGCTTACGCGGTCGAGCTGAAGGGCGTTTCCTTCAAGCGCGGTGCGCGCAGCATATTCAATAACGTGGATATCCGTATTCCGCGGGGCAAGGTCACCGGCATCATGGGGCCTTCCGGCTGTGGGAAAACTACCCTGTTGCGCTTGATGGGCATGCAGTTGCGGCCCAGCAGCGGCGAGGTCTGGGTCAATGGCCAGAACCTGCCGACGCTCTCGCGCAGCGATCTGTTCGATGCTCGCAAGCAGATGGGCGTGCTGTTCCAGAGCGGTGCGCTGTTCACCGACCTGGATGTCTTCGAGAACGTGGCCTTTCCGCTGCGGGTGCATACCCAGCTGCCTGACGAAATGATTCGTGACATTGTCCTGCTCAAGCTGCAGGCGGTGGGGCTGCGTGGGGCTGTCGACCTCATGCCCGACGAGCTGTCCGGTGGCATGATGCGTCGGGTCGCCCTGGCCCGGGCCATCGCCCTGGATCCGCAGATCCTCATGTACGACGAGCCTTTCGTGGGCCAGGACCCAATCGCCATGGGGGTGTTGGTGCGCCTGATTCGCCTGCTCAACGATGCCCTGGGCATCACCAGCATCGTGGTGTCCCATGACCTGGCGGAAACCGCGAGCATCGCCGACTACCTCTATGTAGTGGGGGATGGCCAGGTGCTGGGCCAGGGAACTCCTGCCGAGTTGATGGACTCCGACAATCCGCGTATCCGGCAATTCATGAAGGGCGATCCCGACGGCCCGGTACCGTTTCACTTTCCAGCGCCGGACTACCGCGCAGATCTTCTGGGGAAGCGCTGATGCGCAAGATATCGCTAATCGAGAGGATTCGCCTCTTCGGTCGCTCAGGCATCGATGTCCTGGCGGTACTGGGGCGTTCCACCCTGTTCCTGTTCCATACGCTGCTCGGTCGCGGCAGTATCGGCGGTGGTTTCGGCCTGTTGGTCAAGCAACTGCATTCAGTGGGCGTCATGTCCCTGGTGATCATCGTCGTGTCCGGCATCTTCATCGGCATGGTGCTCGCGCTGCAGGGCTTCAACATCCTCTCAAGCTACGGTTCGGAGCAGGCAGTAGGCCAGATGGTCGCCCTGACCCTGCTGCGCGAGCTGGGGCCGGTGGTCACCGCGTTGCTGTTCGCCGGCCGCGCCGGCTCGGCACTGACCGCCGAGATCGGCAACATGAAATCCACCGAGCAGCTCTCCAGCCTGGAGATGATCGGTGTCGATCCGCTCAAGTACATCATCGCCCCGCGCCTGTGGGCTGGCTTCATCTCCTTGCCCCTGCTGGCCATTATCTTCTGCGTGGTGGGTATCTGGGGTGGCTCGTGGGTGGCCGTCGACTGGCTGGGGGTCTATGAAGGTTCCTACTGGGCGAACATGCAGAACAGCGTGAATTTCAATAGTGACGTGCTCAATGGCGTGATCAAGAGCATCGTCTTTGCCTTTGTAGTGACCTGGATCGCCGTATTCCAAGGCTACGACTGTGAGCCCACCTCAGAGGGGATCAGTCGTGCCACTACCAAGACCGTGGTGTACGCCTCGTTGGCCGTACTGGGCTTGGACTTTATTCTGACCGCCTTGATGTTTGGAGATTTCTGATGCAAAACCGCACCCTGGAAATCGGTGTCGGCCTTTTCCTGCTGGCCGGCATCCTGGCTTTGCTGTTGCTTGCCCTGCGGGTCAGTGGCTTGTCTCCGACCGCGAGCACCGATACTTATAAACTTTATGCCTATTTCGACAATATCGCCGGTTTGACGGTCAGAGCTAAGGTGACCATGGCCGGGGTGACCGTCGGCAAGGTCACGGCAATCGATCTGGACCGCGACAGCTTCACTGGCCGGGTGACGATGCAACTGGAAAAACGCGTGGATAACCTGCCGACCGACTCCACTGCATCTATCCTGACTGCTGGCCTGTTGGGTGAGAAATACATCGGTATCAGCGTGGGTGGGGAAGAGGCCCTGCTCAAGGATGGTGGAACCATCCACGACACCCAGTCGTCGCTGGTATTGGAAGACCTGATCGGTAAATTCCTGCTCAATACCGTTAGCAAAGACGCCAAATGAGGAGTTTTTCGATGATTTCTATCTTGCGACGTGGCCTGCTGGTGCTATTCGCTGCGCTGCCGTTGCTGGCCAATGCGGCAAGCCCGACCTCCGCCCATGACCTGGTGCAGGACACTACCAACCGCCTGCTGGCCGATCTTGCCGCCAATAAAGAGAAGTACAAGCAAAGCCCGAACGACTTCTACAACTCCCTGAACGGTATTGTCGGCCCTGCGGTGGACGCCGATGGCATCTCCCGCAGCATCATGACCGTGAAGTATTCGCGCAAGGCCACCCCGGAGCAGATGGCGCGCTTCCAGGAGAACTTCAAGCGCAGCCTGATCCAGTTCTATGGCAACGCGCTGCTGGAATACAACAACCAGGGCATCACCATTTCTCCTCCCAAGGATGAAAGCGGTACCCGTACCAGCGTCGACATGCAGGTCAAGGGTAACAACGGGGCGATCTACCCGGTGTCCTACACCCTGGAGAAGATCAGCGGCGAGTGGAAAATTCGTAACGTGATCATCAATGGCATCAATATCGGCAAGCTGTTCCGCGATCAGTTCGCCGATGCCATGCAGCGCAACGGCAACAACCTGGACAAGACCATCGACGGCTGGGCCGGCGAAGTGGCCAAGGCCAAGGAAGCTACCGACAACGCTGCGCCAAAGGCCGAGCAATGAGCGAGGCGGGCGTACGCCTCGGTACCGCCGGGGAGCTGTTGATCAGCGGCGTGCTGGACTATCGCAGCGGCCCGGGCCTGCGCAAGCAGGGCCAGGCGCTGATCAAGTCGAGCCAGGCCCCGGCGCTGGTGCTCGACTGCTCGGCGGTAGAGCGCTCCAGCAGTGTCGGCCTGGCCTTGTTGCTGGCCTTCATGCGTGACGCCCAGGCGCTGGGCAAGGCCGTGAGCGTGCATGCGCTTCCGGACGGCATGAAGGAGATCGCCGAGGTGTCCGGAGTGACCGAGATCCTCGCGCAGCCCTAGTCGCCACAGGGTCACGCAAAGCCCCCCGTCAGAGTCCTGCTTATGCGGGGTTCGCAGGCGCGGGGCTTTTTTGTATGATGTCCGACCCGCGCGCACAGGGCGCCGATTGAGGTTGAGCATGCAGGCCAACGAAGTGAAGAGCTTTCTCGAGGGAAAGCTGCCCGGAACTCAGGTAGAAGTTGAGGGCGAAGGCTGCAACTTTCAGCTGAACGTGATTAGCGACGAACTGTCGGCCTTGAGCCCGGTTAAGCGTCAGCAGAGCATCTATGCCCATTTGAATCCATGGATTGCCAATGGCAGCATCCACGCGATCACCATGAAATTTTTCAGCCGCGCGGCCTGGGCCGAGCGCACCTGAGCCCAAGGGCGTCGAGACTCTTATGGATAAATTGATTATTACCGGCGGTGCACGCCTCGATGGCGAGATCCGCATTTCCGGGGCCAAGAACTCCGCGCTGCCTATCCTGGCGGCAACCCTGCTGTGCGATGGCCCGGTCACCGTGGCCAACCTGCCGCACCTGCACGACATCACCACCATGATCGAGCTGTTCGGTCGCATGGGCATCGAGCCTGTGATCGACGAGAAACTCAGCGTCGAGATCGACCCGCGGACCATCAAGACCCTGGTGGCGCCTTACGAACTGGTCAAGACCATGCGTGCCTCGATCCTGGTGCTGGGCCCGATGGTCGCGCGCTTCGGTGAAGCCGAAGTGGCCTTGCCTGGCGGCTGCGCCATCGGCTCGCGACCGGTGGACCTGCACATCCGCGGCCTGGAAGCCATGGGCGCGCAGATCGACGTCGAAGGCGGCTACATCAAGGCCCGTGCCCCCGAAGGCGGCCTGCGTGGCGCGAACTTCTTCTTCGATACCGTGAGCGTGACCGGTACCGAGAACATCATGATGGCCGCTGCCCTGGCCAAGGGCCGCAGCGTGCTGCAGAACGCCGCCCGCGAACCCGAAGTCGTCGACCTGGCGAACTTCCTGATCGCCATGGGCGCGAAGATCTCCGGCGCCGGCACCGACACCATCACCATCGATGGCGTCGAGCGCCTGCACTCGGCCACCTACAAGGTCATGCCCGACCGTATCGAGACCGGCACCTACCTGGTGGCCGCCGCCGTTACCGGTGGCCGGGTCAAGGTCAAGGATACCGATCCGACCATCCTTGAAGCCGTACTGGAAAAACTCAAGGAAGCGGGCGCCGAAGTCACCACCGGCAGCGACTGGATCGAGCTCGACATGCACGGCAAGCGCCCCAAGGCGGTCAACGTGCGTACCGCTCCATACCCGGCTTTCCCGACCGACATGCAGGCGCAGTTCATTTCCCTGAACGCGATTGCCGAGGGCACTGGCGCGGTGATCGAGACCATCTTCGAGAACCGCTTCATGCACGTGTACGAGTTGCACCGCATGGGCGCCAAGATCCAGGTCGAAGGCAACACCGCCATCGTCACCGGCGCCGACCTGCTCAAGGGCGCGCCAGTGATGGCCACCGACCTGCGGGCTTCGGCCAGCCTGGTGATCTCGGCCCTGATGGCCGAAGGCGATACCCTGATCGATCGCATCTACCACATCGACCGTGGCTACGAGTGCATCGAAGAGAAGCTGCAGATGCTGGGCGCGAAGATCCGCCGCGTACCGGGCTAGCCTGCCGTGGGCACAGGGAGGTGCCACAGATTCTTGTTCCACGTCGAGCCTGTCTTCAGGCTCGACGCATGTCTGGCGCCGTTTGCGTCCGGGCATCAGTCGCCGCATAAGGACTTACGTTACTCATGTTGACCATCGCACTGTCCAAGGGCCGTATCCTCGACGACACGCTGCCGCTTCTGGCTGAAGCGGGCATCGTGCCAACCGAGAATCCGGACAAGAGCCGCAAACTGATCATCCCCACGACCCAGGACGATGTACGCCTGCTGATCGTGCGTGCCACCGACGTGCCGACCTATGTCGAGCATGGCGCCGCCGATCTCGGGGTGGCCGGCAAGGACGTCCTGATGGAGTACGGCAGCCAGGGCCTGTACGAGCCGCTGGACCTGCAGATCGCCAAGTGCAAGTTGATGACTGCCGGCGCCATCGGTGCCCAGGAGCCCAAGGGCCGCCTGCGGATCGCCACCAAGTTCGTCAACGTGGCCAAGCGCTACTACGCTGAGCAGGGCCGCCAAGTGGACATCATCAAGCTTTATGGTTCCATGGAGCTGGCACCGCTGATCGGCCTGGCGGACAAGATCATCGACGTGGTCGATACCGGCAATACCCTGCGAGCCAATGGCCTGGAACCCCAGGAACTGATCGCTACCATCAGCTCCCGCCTGGTGGTCAACAAGGCATCCATGAAGATGCAGCACGCCCGCATCCAGTTGCTCATCGATACCCTGCGCAAGGCAGTGGAATCGCGACACCGCGGCTGACTCACATGCGTGGCCCACGAGCCGCGCCCATCTATCCGCGTCATACCCAGCATGCTCAGGTGCCCACGCGGATGGCCTGGTAGTCTTGCGGCGCCTGAGTCATGCAAAACCAAGCTTGTCCTTTTGTGCATTCGCCAATCAATGAGGCCTTCGCTATGACCGCTCCCACTGCAATTCGCCGACTCAACGCTGCCGATGCGGATTTCGCCCGACATCTGGATCATCTGCTGAGCTGGGAAAGCGTGTCCGACGACGCGGTCAACCAGCGTGTGCTCGACATCATCAAGGCCGTGCGCGAGCGTGGTGACGCGGCGCTGGTGGAGTTCACCCAGCGTTTCGATGGCGTCCAGGCCAAGGCCATCGATGACCTGATCCTCGACCGTGCCCGCCTGGAGCTGGCCCTGACCCGCATCACTCCGGTACAGCGCGAGGCCCTGGAAAAGGCCGCCAACCGCGTGCGCGTCTACCATGAGCGGCAGAAGCAGGACTCCTGGCAGTACACCGAGGCCGATGGCACCGTGCTCGGCCAGAAGGTCACGCCCCTGGACCGTGCCGGCCTGTATGTACCGGGTGGCAAGGCGTCGTATCCGTCTTCGGTGCTGATGAACGCCATCCCGGCGAAAGTTGCCGGTGTCTCCGAGGTGGTGATGGTGGTGCCGACTCCTCGTGGCGAGGTCAACGAGCTGGTGCTGGCCGCCGCCTGCATCGCCGGGGTCGACCGGGTGTTCACCATCGGTGGCGCCCAGGCCGTGGCCGCGCTGGCCTATGGCACCCAGAGCGTGCCCCAGGTGGACAAGATCGTCGGTCCGGGCAACATCTATGTGGCCACCGCCAAGCGGCATGTATTCGGCCAGGTCGGTATCGACATGATCGCCGGTCCCTCGGAGATCCTGGTGGTGTGCGATGGCCAGACCGATCCGGACTGGATCGCCATGGATCTGTTTTCCCAGGCCGAGCATGATGAGGATGCCCAGGCGATCCTGGTCAGCCCGGATGCCGAGTTCCTCGATCGGGTAGCCGCCAGCATCGCCAAGCTGCTACCGACCATGGAGCGGGCCGAGATCATCAACACCTCGATCAATGGCCGGGGTGCGCTGATCCAGGTCCGCGACATGCAGCAAGCCATCGAGGTGGCCAACCGCATCGCTCCCGAGCACCTGGAGCTATCGGTGGCCGACCCGCAAGCCTGGCTGGGGCAGATCCGCCACGCCGGGGCGATCTTCATGGGCCGCCACACTTCGGAGGCCTTGGGCGACTACTGCGCCGGCCCGAACCACGTGCTGCCGACTTCCGGCACCGCGCGTTTTTCCTCGCCGCTGGGGGTGTATGACTTCCAGAAGCGCTCGTCGATCATCTTCTGTTCCGAGCAGGGCGCATCCGAACTGGGCCGTACGGCCTCGGTGCTGGCCCGTGGCGAGTCGCTGACCGCCCACGCCCGCAGCGCTGAATACCGTATCGTCGACGACCAAGATCAGGGGCAATGAGCATGAGCAAATTCTGGAGTCCGTTCGTCAAGAACCTGGTGCCCTACGTACCGGGCGAACAACCCAAGCTGACCAAGCTGGTCAAGCTCAACACCAACGAAAATCCCTATGGCCCGTCGCCCAAGGCCCTGGCCGCGATGCAGGCCGAGCTCAACGATAACCTGCGGCTGTACCCCGATCCCAACAGCGACCTGCTCAAGCAGTCGGTGGCCAGCTACTACGGGGTGCAGGCCAACCAGGTGTTCCTCGGCAACGGTTCCGACGAAGTCCTGGCGCACATCTTCCATGGCCTGCTGCAACAGGACCTGCCGCTGCTGTTCCCGGACATCAGCTACAGCTTCTATCCGGTGTATTGCGGCCTGTATGGCATCGATTTCGAGGCGGTGCCGCTGGACGAGCAATTCCAGATCCGCGTGGCCGACTACGCCAAGCCCAATGGCGGCATCATTTTCCCCAACCCGAATGCGCCTACCGGTTGCCTGTTGGCCCTGGAGGCGGTGGAGCAGATCCTCAAGGCCAGCCCCGATTCGGTGGCGGTCGTGGATGAGGCCTACATCGATTTCGGTGGCCAGACCGCCATCAGCCTGGTGGATCGCTACCCGAACCTGCTGGTGACCCAGACCCTGTCCAAGTCCCGTTCCCTGGCGGGTTTGCGGGTGGGCCTGGCGGTAGGGCATCCGGACCTGATCGAGGCCCTGGAACGGGTCAAGAACAGCTTCAACTCCTACCCCCTGGATCGCCTGGCGATCGTCGGTGCGGCCGCGGCTTTCGAAGATCGCGAGTACTTCCAGAAGACTTGCCAGCAGGTAATTGAAAGTCGCGAATGGCTGGTGGCGCAGTTGCAGGCCAAGGGTTTCGAAGTACTGCCTTCGGCGGCCAACTTCATCTTTGTCCGCCACCCGCAACACGATGCCGCGGGCCTGGCAGCCAAGCTGCGGGAGCAAGGCGTGATCGTGCGTCACTTCAAGCAGCAGCGGATCGCCCAGTTCCTGCGGATCAGCATCGGCACGCCGGAGCAGAACCAGGCCCTGGTCGACGGATTGGGGCAGCTCTAAGCGGCAAGCTGGAAGCCCTGAGCATGTGCCTGGGGCTTCTCGCTTGCAGCTAAAGGCTTGCCGCTTTGCCACTGCAGCCTGCGGCTGCTCTTATTCGTGGTGCGGTTGTCCCAGGAAGGTCAGGGAGCTGAACAGGCCGCGGGAGGCCGCGTCGGGGTTGTCCTTGAGCGGCACCTCGACCTGCGCGGCGATCACGTTCAAGCCTTCGTTGCGCACCAGTACCTGGGCGCGGCCCTGGGCATCGGTCTCGGTGCTCAGGGTATTGGGTGCATTGCGGTAATCCCCCACCAGCTTCACTCCCGCCGCCGGCTGGCCGTCGAGCAGGACCCGTACCGGCAGGCTCTTGCCGGGGCCCACCAACAGCGGATCGGTCTCGGGCACGATCACCAGCTTGAGCTGATCGAGGCTGGGCAGCTTCGTTCCGGGCTGATAGATCGCCAGGCTGTACTTGAAGGTATGGGTCGAGGCGATGGCGCCAGGCACCTGGCTACGTCCCTGGTTGATCCACTGTTTGTCGGCGGTTTGCGACCAGGGCCCGTTGTCCAGGGCGACCGCCAGCACAGCTGGAGGCTTGAGCGGTTGCAGCCGGGCGTGATCGGCAAGGCGTTGCACCGTCACCGGGATCATCCTTCCCAGGCTGTCATAGGCCCAGGCGCCGCTGATCTTGCGCGGCTTGAAGGCATCGTCCTCGGCGCCATGGCCGTACACCACCTCGATGTTGCCGCGTCGCTGTTCGGTCCACAGGCCATGGGCCACGGCCTGGGTGGTGCCTAGGGTGCCGAGCAGGCCCAGCAGGACAATGGTTTGCATCGATTGCATGGTGGTTCCCTTCTACAGGTTGAGTGTCAGGCTGACGGTGAAGTTGCGCGGTTCTCCCGGGGTGACCCAGTAGTTGCTGTAGGAGCGCTCGTAGTACTTCTCGTCGAACAGGTTGTTCAGGTTCAGGCCCAGGGTCAGGTTGTCGCTGGCCTTGTAGTGGGCCAGCAGGTCCAGGGTACGGTAGGCGGGAAGTTCGAAGCGGCCTCCGGCCTCGCCCGAACGGTCGCCGACATAAGTCAGGGCCGCGCCGATATCCGAGCCCTTGAGGCGACCGTCCTGGAATTCATAGACCCCCAGCAGGCTGCCACTGTGCTTGGCGACCCCGAGAATGCGGCTGCCGGCGGGAATTGCCTGGTCGCCCTTGGTGACTTCGGCATCGATCAGCGCATAGGCGCCGATCACCCGTACCGCGTCGCTCAACTGGCCACTGAATTGCAAATCGAAGCCCTGGCTGCGGGCCTTGCCCATGGCGCGGCTGGAATCGGTGCCGGGATCCAGGGCCAGGACGTTCTCCTTGTCTATATGAAAAGCGGCGAGGGTTGCGCTCAAGCGCTCGTCGAACAGTTCGCTCTTGATCCCCACTTCATAACCGACGCCTTCCTCGGGTTTGAAGGTCTTGCCGGCGGCATCCAGCCCATTGTTGGGCTTGAACGAGGTGGAGGCGTTGGCGAATACGCCGAGCTGCGGAGTCAGTTGATACAGGAGCCCGGCGCGTTGGGTCAGGGCGTCGTGGTTCTGGCGGCTGCGCTTGCCGGTGGCGTGGTCGTCGATCCGTTGCTCGAAATGTTCGAAACGCGCGCCCAGCATGCCGCGCAGGCGTTCGCTGAAGACGATCTGGTCTTGGAGGTTCACGGCGCGGCTTTCGACGTGCTCGAAAAAGTCAGTGCCGGAGCGCTTGCCGTCGGGCTTGGCCTGGCCGTAGACCGGGTTGTAGATATCGATGGCATAGGGGCTGCCAGCAATGGCGGTGACCCGCTCGTTCTTGCGGTAGTTCTCGTATTCGCTACCGATCAGCAGCTCATGTTGCCAGCTGCCGAGGTCGAACAGGCCGCGCAGTTCCAGCTGGGTGATGCTGTCGTGCCAGTTATTGTCGCGCTCGCGGTAGCGCCGGTCGACGGTATGCCGGTCGGCATTCAAGGGGCGGGTTTCCGAGGCGAAGCCCCACAGTTTGCCCTCCTTGTAGTGGCTGGCCAGGCGCAGCTTCCAGTTGTCGTCGAGGTGATGTTCCAGGCTGGCCTGAAGCATGCTGTTGTGGTTGTCGATGTTGCCGTCGCTGGGCTCGCCGAGAAAGGTCGAGCGCGAGACGCCATTCCAGCGGTTGCCGGGGGCGACGATGCCGCGGTCGAAGGTCGAGCTGTGGCGAACGAACTCGCTTTCCAGCAGCAGGCTGGTATCCGGGTTCAACTGCCAGCTCAAGGAGGGGGCGACGAACACCCGGCGACTGTCGACGTGCTCGCGAAAGCTGTGGTTGTCCTCCACCGCCAGGTTGACCCTCGACAGCAGGTTGCCCTGGGCATCCAGCGGGGTGTTGAGGTCCAGTTCGGTGCGGTAGCGATCCCAGCTACCGGCACTGGTGCGCAGGGTGGTGAATGCCTGCGGCTGGGGCTTCTTGGTGACGATGTTCACCGTGCCCCCGGGGTCGCCACGGCCGTAGAGGCTGGCGGCCGGGCCCTTGAGCACTTCGATGCGTTCGATGCTGGCGGCGTCCGGGGTGCTGGGGTAGCCACGATTGGCGCTGAAGCCGTCCTTGTAGAACTCCGAGGTGGTGAACCCGCGGATGCTGTATTCATACAAGGTCAGGCCGCCGAAGTTGTTCTGCTTCGAGACGCCGCCGGCGAAGTCCAGGGCCCGCTCGACGTTACTGCTGCCCAGGTCCTGGAGCACGCTGGCGGGGATCACGCTGATGGACTGCGGGATCTCGCGAATCGCCGTATCGGTCTTGGTGGCGCTGGCGGAGCGGGTGGCCCGGTAGCCCTTCACCGGGCCCGTGGCGGATTCGGACTCGCCGCTGATGCGGATGGTTTCCAGTTCCACCGGCTGCGGTTCTTCGGCGTATACGGGATCGGCCAGCAGGCCCAGGGCCAGGCCTGCCAGGGGGAAGATTCTTCGGGGCGTCATGGGGCTGTTCCAATAGCGATATTGAAACAATATAACATGACCAATGAGAATGTATATTGTTAGCCCGGCATGGCCGGGCTCACATCATTCCTCTTCCTTGACTGGCGCGGGAGGCGGTCGCAGGCCGATCTCGGCGGTCAGCTTGAGTTCCTTGCCGTTGCGCATGACCTGGATCGCCACCTTCTCGGTGGGCTTGATCCGGGCCACCTGGTTCATCGAGCGGCGGCCGTCGCCGGCAGGTTCGCCATCGATGCTGAGGATCACGTCGCCCAGTTGCATGCCGGCCTTTTGCGCCGGGCCATCGCGGAAGATCCCCGCCACTACGATGCCCGGGCGCCCGGCCAGCCCGAAGGACTCCGCCAGCTCCTGGGTCAGCGGCTGCACCTCGATTCCCAGCCAGCCACGGATGACCTGGCCGTGTTCGATGATCGACTTCATCACTTCCATGGCCAGCTTGATCGGGATGGCGAAGCCGATGCCCTGGGAGCCGCCGGACTTGGAGAAGATCGCGGTGTTGATGCCGGTCAGGTTGCCGTTGGCGTCCACCAGGGCGCCGCCGGAGTTGCCCGGGTTGATCGCCGCATCGGTCTGGATGAAGTCTTCGTAGTTGTTCAGGCCCAGCTGGTTGCGGCCAGTGGCGCTGATGATGCCCATGGTCACGGTCTGGCCTACCCCGAACGGGTTGCCGATGGCCAGGGCGACATCGCCGACGCGGACGTTTTCCGAGCGGCCGACGGTGATCGAGGGCAGGTTCTTCAGGTCGATCTTGAGTACCGCCAGGTCGGTTTCCGGGTCGCTGCCGATGACCCGGGCCAGGGTTTCCCGGCCGTCCTTGAGGGCCACCACGATTTGCTCGGCGCCGGAGGTCACGTGGTTGTTGGTCAGCAGATAGCCTTCGGGGCTCATGATCACCCCGGAACCCAGGCTCGACTCCATGCGCTGCTGCTTGGGCAGGTTGTCACCGAAGAAGCGTCGGAACTGCGGGTCCTCGAACAGCGGGTGGGCCGGCCGGTTGATCACCTTGGTGGTGTACAGGTTGACCACCGCAGGGGCGGCGATGATCACCGCATCGGCGTAGGACACCGGGCCCTGTTGGGTACCAGTGGTTTGCGGCGCTTGCTGCAGGTTCACATCCAGGCTGGGCAGGCCGACCCATTGCGGGTAACGCTGAATAATCAACAACGCGATAAGCACGCCGGCCAGTAGTGGCCAGCCGAAAAAACGCAGAGCCTTGAGCATCGGGCAAGTCCTGGGTGGTTACGAAGGGCTGCGCACGGCCCCATAATGTCGCGCATTATACGAGGCCGCACGCGCCTCTGGACGGGATATTTAGGAGTCTTTCATGGCCGTTGCCCTGAGCACACTGGTAGAAGAAGCGGATCGCTACCTGGGCAGTTCGCGTATCGCCGACTATTGCCCCAATGGCCTGCAGGTCGAAGGGCGTCCACAGGTCATGCGCATCGTCAGTGGAGTCACCGCCAGCCAGGCGTTGCTGGACGCGGCAGTAGAGGCCAAGGCCGACCTGGTGCTGGTCCACCATGGCTATTTCTGGAAAGGCGAGAACCCTTGCATCACCGGCATGAAGCAGCGCCGGTTGAAGACCCTGCTCAAGCATGACATCAGCCTGCTGGCCTATCACCTGCCCCTGGACCTGCATCCGGAATTGGGCAACAACGTGCAATTGGCCCGGCAACTGGACATAACCGTGGAAGGCCCGCTGGATCCGGAGAACCCCAAGGTCGTGGGGCTGGTGGGTTCCCTGGACGAGCCCGTCACTGCGCGGGACTTCGCCCGCCGGGTACAGGAAGCGATGGGCCGCGAACCGCTGCTGGTGGAAGGCAGCGAGATGATCCGCCGGGTCGGCTGGTGCACTGGCGGTGGCCAGGGTTACATCGACCAGGCGGTGCAGGCCGGGGTCGACCTGTACCTGAGTGGCGAGGCTTCGGAACAGACCTTCCACAGCGCCCGGGAGAACGACATCAGTTTCATCGCTGCCGGCCACCATGCCACCGAGCGTTACGGCGTGCAGGCTCTGGGTGACTACCTGGCCCGGCGCTTCGCCCTGGAGCACCTGTTCATCGATTGCCCGAACCCGATCTGACGGCATTTCGTCAGGTCTTTCCCGGTGGGCCCCGCCGGTGTCGATCGCCGCTTGCGGCCGCATCGGCAGGGCCCGGAACCAGCGAACGGGCGGGTATATTCATATACCGTTTCGTTCTATTTGGCTCCCTGATTAGAAGAAGGCCGCTGTGCTAGCATGCCCCGCTCGAACACGGCCCGCAGGCCGTCCATAAGAAAGCTTTCGTGAGTAGCCATGGTCGACAAACTGACGCATCTGAAACAGCTGGAGGCGGAAAGCATCCACATCATCCGCGAGGTGGCGGCCGAGTTCGACAATCCGGTGATGCTGTACTCCATCGGCAAGGACTCTGCGGTGATGTTGCATCTGGCCCGCAAGGCGTTCTTCCCCGGCAAGCTGCCATTCCCGGTGATGCACGTCGATACCCGGTGGAAATTCCAGGAGATGTACAAGTTCCGCGATCGCATGGTCGAGGAAATGGGCCTGGACCTGATTACCCACGTCAACCCCGATGGCGTGGCCCAGGGCATCAATCCCTTCACCCACGGCAGTGCCAAGCACACCGATATCATGAAGACCGAGGGCCTCAAGCAAGCCCTGGACAAGCACGGCTTCGACGCCGCGTTCGGCGGGGCTCGCCGCGATGAAGAGAAGTCCCGCGCCAAGGAGCGCGTCTACTCGTTCCGCGACAGCAAGCACCGCTGGGACCCGAAGAACCAGCGTCCCGAGCTGTGGAACGTGTACAACGGCAAGGTCAACAAGGGCGAGTCGATCCGTGTGTTCCCGCTGTCCAACTGGACCGAGCTGGACATCTGGCAATACATCTACCTGGAAGGTATCCCGATCGTGCCGCTGTACTTCGCCGCCGAGCGTGAAGTGATCGAGAAGAACGGCACCCTGATCATGATCGACGACGAGCGCATCCTCGAACACCTCAGCGATGAGGAGAAGGCGCGCATCGTCAAGAAGAAAGTGCGTTTCCGTACCCTGGGCTGCTACCCGTTGACGGGCGCGGTCGAGTCCGAAGCCGAGACCCTGACCGACATCATCCAGGAAATGCTCCTGACCCGTACGTCGGAGCGCCAGGGCCGGGTCATCGACCACGATGGCGCAGGCTCGATGGAAGACAAAAAACGCCAAGGGTACTTTTAAGCTTCGAGTTACAAGCGGCAAGCAGCAAGTTAAAGGCGGTATGCGTAACGTCGTGGTTTGTTGCTTGCAGCCGGTTGTTGCGAGCCGGAATCGGAACACTCGTCATGGATTTCGAGAAACTGATTGTTTGGCAGCGAAGCAAAGCTTTGGCGGTGGGGATTTATAAAGAGTTTGCGCAGTGCGGGGACTTTGGATTCAAGGACCAGATCACTCGCTCTGTTCTTTCGGTGCCTTCCAATATTGCCGAGGGCATGGAGCGTCGTAGCAATAGAGAGAAAGTCCATTTTCTCTGGATTGCGAAAGCTTCTTGCGGCGAACTCCGGACTCAAATCCTTATCGCTCGTGAAATTGCCTACATCGCGAACCCGCTGGCTGAGAATTGGATTAAAGAAACCCGCGAGCTATCGAAGATGCTCAGCGGCTTGATCAAAAAAATTTCTGACTAGCTGTACGCCGACAAGCTTGCCGCTTGAAGCTTACAGCTTGGAGCTTGACGCTATGAGCCACCAATCCGATCTGATCAGCGAGGACATCCTCGCCTACCTGGGCCAGCACGAACGCAAGGAACTGCTGCGCTTCCTTACCTGCGGCAACGTGGATGACGGCAAGAGCACCCTGATCGGGCGCCTGCTGCACGACTCGAAGATGATCTACGAAGATCACCTGGAAGCCATCACCCGTGACTCGAAGAAGGTCGGCACCACCGGTGACGACATCGACCTGGCCTTGCTGGTGGATGGCCTGCAGGCCGAGCGCGAGCAGGGCATCACCATCGACGTGGCCTACCGTTACTTCTCCACCGCCAAGCGCAAGTTCATCATCGCCGACACCCCGGGCCATGAGCAGTACACCCGCAACATGGCCACCGGCGCCTCCACCTGCGACCTGGCGATCATCCTCGTGGACGCCCGCTACGGTGTGCAGACCCAGACTCGCCGGCACAGCTACATCGCCTCCCTGCTGGGGATCAAGCACATCGTCGTGGCCATCAACAAGATGGACCTCAAGGGGTTCGACCAGGACGTGTTCGAGTCGATCAAGGCCGACTACCTGCAGTTCGCCAAGGGCCTGAAGATCCAGCCCACCAGCCTGCACTTCGTGCCGATGTCGGCGCTCAAGGGCGACAACGTAGTGAACCGCAGCGAGCGTTCGCCGTGGTACACCGGCCAGTCGCTGATGGAAATCCTCGAGACCGTGGAGGTTTCCGGCGATCGCAACTTCACCGACCTGCGTTTCCCGGTGCAGTACGTCAACCGTCCGAACCTGAACTTCCGCGGTTTCGCCGGCATCCTGGCCAGCGGCATCGTGCACAAGGGCGACGAAGTGGTGGTGCTGCCTTCGGGCAAGAGCAGCCGGGTCAAGTCCATCGTCACCTTCGAAGGCGAACTGGAGCAGGCCGGTCCCGGCCAGGCCGTGACCCTGACCATGGAGGACGAGATCGACATCTCCCGGGGCGACCTGTTGGTGCATGCCGACAACGTGCCGCCGGTGACCGAGAACTTCGAAGCCATGCTGGTATGGATGGCCGAGGAGCCGATGCTGCCGGGCAAGAAATACGACATCAAGCGCGCCACCAGCTATGTGCCGGGTTCGATCGCCAGCATCGTTCACAAGGTCGATGTGAACACCCTGGAAGAGGGTGCTGCCAGCGCCCTGCAACTGAACGAGATCGGTAAGGTCAAGGTCAGCCTCGACGCGCCGATCGCCCTGGATGGTTATGAAAGCAACCGCACCACGGGCGCGTTCATCGTCATCGATCGCCTGACCAACGGCACCGTTGGCGCCGGCATGATCATCGCCCAGCCTGTGGCCCACGGCAGCGCCTCCCAGCATGGCAAGCTGGCCCATGTCGCCACCGAGGAGCGTGCCCAGCGCTTCGGCCAGCAGCCGGCCACCGTGCTGTTCAGCGGCCTGTCGGGCGCAGGCAAGAGCACCCTGGCCTATGCCGTGGAGCGCAAGCTGTTCGACATGGGGCGGGCGGTGTTCGTCCTCGACGGCCAGAACCTGCGTCACGACCTGAACAAGGGCCTGCCCCAGGATCGCGCCGGGCGTACCGAAAACTGGCGGCGTGCGGCTCACGTTGCCCGTCAGTTCAACGAGGCGGGCTTGTTGACCCTGGCGGCGTTCGTGGCGCCCAGTGCCGAAGGTCGCGAGCAGGTCAAGGGGCTGATCGGCAAGGAGCGTCTGCTGACGGTCTATGTCCAGGCTTCGCCAGCCGTATGCGCCCAGCGTGATCCCCAGGGCCTCTATGCCGCCGGTGGCGACAACATTCCGGGCGAGTCCTTCCCCTATGACGTGCCGCTGGATGCCGATCTGGTGATCGACACCCAGTCCGTGTCGCTGGAAGAGGGCGTCAAGCAAGTGCTGGATCTGCTGCGCAAGCGCGGCGCGATCTAAGGTAAGGGCAGCGGCGAGCTTCTAGCTTCAAGCTGCAAGAAAAAGCCCGCGGACAGGTGACTGTCTGCGGGCTTTTTTGTGTCTGTTCGAACGCGAAGCGACCCTTGCAGGCGCTTCATCGCTTGCCCGGATATTCCCGGTGCAGCTGCTCGAGCAGCGCGTCCTTGGTTTGCCAGCGCTGGTTGATCCAGTCCTGGAAGGCCTGCCGATAAACCGCGTCCTGTTCGTAGTTGCGCCCGATGAACTGCTGGGGAATCGACACTTCTTCGAAACGCACCACCACGTCCTTGAGCTTGCCGCTGAGCAAGTCCCAGAACCCCGGGCGGCCGGCCGGATAGTGGATGCTCACGTCGACGATCGATTGCAGCTGCTCGCCCATGGCATCCAGCACGAAGGCGATGCCGCCGGCCTTGGGCTTGAGCAGGTACTTGAATGGCGATCGCTGCTGGGCATGCTTGGCCTCGGTGAAGCGCGTGCCCTCGACGAAGTTGAAGATACCTACCGGATTGCTGCGGAATTTCGCGCAGGTCCTGCGGGTGGTTTCCAGGTCCTTGCCCTTTTTTTCCGGATGCTTTTCCAGGTAGGCCTTGGAGTAGCGCTTCATGAAGGGAAAGCCCAGGGCCCACCAGGCCAGGCCGATCACCGGCACCCAGATCAGTTCCTGCTTGAGGAAGAACTTCAACGGGCGGATACGCCGGTTGAGCACGTACTGCAGCACCAGGATATCGACCCAGCTCTGGTGGTTGCTGGTGACCAGGTAGGAGTGCTGGTAATCCAGGCCTTCAAGGCCCTGCACGTGCCAGCGGGTGCGGCAGACCAGCTGCATCCAGGCCTTGTTGTTGCTGATCCAGGCCTCGTGGGTGTGGTTCATCAACCAGTGGCTGAAACGCTGGGTGAGGCGCAACGGCAAGGCCTTGAAGAGCGCCACGCAGAACAGGAACGAGCACAGCAAAATAGTGTTGAGCGCCAGCAGCAGCGAGGCGATGGTGCCGCGTACGGCACCCGGTAGAAAGTCCAGCATTCAGGCATCCATGGGTCGGTTGGCAGCTTGGATCGCCGTCAGGGCGATGGTGTAGACGATGTCGTCCACCTGGGCGCCGCGCGGCAGGTCGTTCACCGGCTTGCGCAGGCCTTGCAGCATCGGCCCCAGGCTCACGCAATCGGCGCTGCGTTGCACCGCCTTGTGGGTGGTGTTGCCGGTGTTCAGGTCGGGGAACACGAACACCGTGGCCTTGCCCGCGACCTGGCTGTTGGGGGCCAGTTGCCGGGCGACGTTCTCGTTGGCGGCGGCGTCGTACTGCAACGGGCCGTCGATCAACAGCGAGCGCTGGGCTTCATGGGCCAGCAGGGTGGCCTCGCGGACCTTCTCCACTTCTTCGCCGCTGGCCGAGTCGCCACTGGAGTAGCTGATCATCGCCACCCGTGGCGAGATGCCGAAGGCCGCTGCCGAATCGGCGCTCTGCAGGGCGATCTCCGCCAGTTCGCTGGCGCTGGGGTGGGGGTTCATCACACAGTCCCCGTAGACCAGCACCTGCTCGGGAAACAGCATGAAGAACACCGAGGACACCAGGGTGCAGCCCGGCGCGGTCTTGATCAATTGCAGGGCCGGGCGGATGGTGTTGGCGGTGGAGTGGACGAGCCCGGAAACCAGGCCGTCGACCTCGTCCAGGGCCAGCATCACGGTGCCGATCACCACTGGGTCTTCCAGTTGCTGCTCGGCCATCGGCGCGTTCAGGCTCTTGCTCTTGCGCAGGGCCACCATGGGCTCGACATATCGCTCGCGGATCAGGTCCGGATCGAGGATCTCCAGGCCCTCGGGCAGCTCGATGCCCTGGGCCCGAGCCACGGCGTGGACGTCGTCCGGCTTGGCCAGCAGCACGCAGCGGGCGATGCCGCGGGCCTGGCAGATGGCGGCGGCCTGCACGGTCAGGGGCTCGCTGCCCTCGGGCAGGACGATGCGCTTGTCGGCTTGCTGGGCGCGCTGGATCAACTGGTAGCGGAACACCGCCGGCGACAGGCGCATTTCCCGCGGGGTGCCACAGCGCTGGTGCAGCCAGTCGGCGTCCAGGTGACTGGCGACGAAGTCGGTGATGATTTCCGCACGCTCGCGGTCATCGATGGGGATTTCCTTGTTCAGGCCGTTGAGCTGGTTGGCGGTGTCGTAGGAGCCGGTGCTTACCGACAGCACCGGCAGGCCGGCATTCAGCGCTCCACGGCACAGGTCCATAATCTTCGGGTCGGGCAGGGTGCCGCTGGTCAGCAGCAGGCCGGCCAGCGGTACGCCGTTGATCGCCGCGAGACTCACGGCGAGGATGATGTCGTCACGGTCGCCCGGGGTCACCACCAGCACTCCGGGCTTGAGCAGCTCCACGGTGTTGCGCATGGTGCGCGCGCAAATGATGATCTTGGTCATGCGCCGGGTTTCGTAGTCCCCGGCGTTGAGTACCTGGGCGCCCATCAGGTCGGCCACGTCGCGGGTGCGCGGGGCATTGAGCTCCGGCTGGAACGGAATGCAGCCCAGCAGGCGGAAGTCGCCACTGCGCAACAGCGGCGAATGTTCCTTCAGGCGGGCGCTGAACGCCTCGATGCTTTCGTCGGTGCGCACCTTGTTGAGGATCACCCCCAGCACCTTCGGATCCCGTGGGCCACCGAACAACTGCGCCTGCAGCTCGACCCGCCCGGACAGTTCGGTGAGCACTTCGTTTTCCGGGGCCGAGACCAGGATCACCTCGGCATCCAGGCTCTTGGCCAGGTGCAGGTTGACCCGGGCCGCGTAGCTGGCGGCACGGGTCGGCACCATGCCCTCCACGACCAGTACATCCTTGCCGATGGCCGCCTGCTGGTAGAGGGTGATGATTTCTTCCAGCAGCTCGTCCAGCTGGCCATCGCCCAGCATCCGCTCTACATGGGCCAGGCCCAGGGGTTGCGGCGGTTTCAGGCCGTGGGTGCGGGCCACCAGCTCGGTGGAGCGTTCGGGGCCGGTGTCGCCCGGGTGCGGTTGGGCGATGGGCTTGAAGAAACCGACCTTGAGGCCGGCGCGCTCCAGGGTGCGTACCAGCCCGAGGCTGATGGAGGTCAGGCCCACACCAAAATCGGTGGGTGCGATGAAGAAAGTTTGCATGCGAATTCTCGAAGGGTGCATGGCAAGGGCGACGGTCTATGGCCGTCTGCCGCGCTAGTCAGGGGCTAAGATTATCGTTTCCGGCGTCCTGCGCACACCAGCCACAGGCAAAGGGCCGGCCTATTTTTTCTGCCCGCCGCGCCGGGTCCAGGACCCAGGCGCGTGACTGCCATGGTGGCTGGTGGCGCAGGTGCTGGGTGTGGCCGCACGACAGTTCGACCACCCAGTGGCCGTCCTCGTCCTGGTGGAAACCGCAGATTGTCGGGGGCTGCTGCATATTCCGTTTGTCCGGGTTCCGTTCGCTTTCGCGCGATTGCTTCGCTAAACTTGGACGTTCTTCATTCTTATGCAAAAGGTCTCGCCCCATGCTGATCGCCGCCAATAAGGCTGTCTCCATCGACTATACCCTCACCAACGACGCTGGTGAGGTCATCGACAGCTCTGCCGGCGGCGCCCCGCTGGTCTACCTGCACGGCGCAGGTAACATCATCCCGGGCCTGGAAAAGGCCCTGGAAGGCAAGCAGGTCGGTGACGAGCTGAAGGTTGCCGTGGAACCTGAAGACGCCTACGGCGAATACGCTGCCGAACTGGTCAGCACCCTGAGCCGCAGCATGTTCGAAGGCGTCGACGAGCTGGAAGTGGGCATGCAGTTCCACGCTTCCGCTCCGGATGGCCAGATGCAGATCGTCACCATCCGTGACCTGGACGGCGACGACGTGACCGTCGACGGCAACCACCCACTGGCTGGCCAGCGCCTGAACTTCCAGGTCAAGGTCGTTGCCATCCGTGATGCCAGCCAGGAAGAAGTCGCCCATGGCCACGTCCATGGCGAAGGCGGTCATCACCACTGAGTTTCTGCGCTAAGCTCAGGATTACTCGAAAGGCGCCCGCGGGCGCCTTTTTAGTCTGCGGCTTTTGGCTGTACTGTCGAGAGGCTGTCTTCTGCAAGAACACGGGAATTTGGAGTTCGTCATGAGTGCTTTTCACGACCTTAAACTGAAAGCCCTGGATGGTCAGGAACTGCCGCTCGCGCCCTTCAAGGGGCAAGTCGTGCTGGTGGTCAACGTCGCTTCCAAATGTGGCCTGACGCCACAATATGCGGCTCTGGAGAACCTCTACCAGCAATACAAGGCCCAGGGTTTCAACGTGCTGGGCCTGCCCTGCAACCAGTTCGCCGGGCAGGAGCCCGGGACCGAGCAACAGATCCAGGAATTCTGCAGCCTCAACTATGGGGTGACTTTCCCCCTGAGCAGCAAGCTGGAGGTCAACGGCCCGGAGCGGCACCAGTTGTACCGCCTGCTGGCAGGCGAGGGTGCGGAGTTTCCCGGGGACATTACCTGGAACTTCGAGAAGTTCCTGGTGGGCAAGGATGGCCGGGTACTGGCGCGTTTCTCCCCGCGCACCGCCCCCGATGATCCCGCCGTGGTCCAGGCCATCGAGAAAGCCCTGAGCTGACTCCGCGCGCCGGGCGCTCGCCCGGCCTGCCGCGCTACCTGTCCGACGCCGCTGCATAGCGGCGTTTTTGCCTCCAGATCACTCAAATCAATAGTGCTGTGCAGTGCCTTGAGGGGCGAATATTATCCTCATCATAAGTGCGCCGGGAGCCATACCCGGCGCGGCCTTGTGCGTCGATCCTCGACTCCAGTCCTTTTCTGTCGGAGTGCAGCATGCCTGTCCAAGCCTTGTTCAAACCCTTCCAGCTGGGTGCGTTGGAATTGCCGACCCGCGTGGTGATGGCGCCGATGACCCGCTCGTTCTCGCCGGGCGGCGTGCCCAACTCCAAGGTCATCGAGTACTACCGCCGGCGTGCCGCGGCAGGGGTCGGCCTGATCATCACCGAAGGCACCACCATCGGGCACCAGGCATCCAACGGCTACCCCAATGTGCCGCAGTTCCACGGCGAGGCGGCACTGGCCGGCTGGAAGAAGGTGGTGGACGCGGTCCACGCCGAGGGCGGCAAGATCGTCCCGCAGCTGTGGCATGTGGGCAACGTGCGGCGCCTGGGCACCGAGCCGGATGCCAGCGTGCCGGGCTACGGTCCGTGCGAGAAGCTCAAGGACGGCCAGGTGGTGGTGCATGGCATGACCCACCAGGATATCCAGGAGGTGATCGCTGCATTCGCCCAGGCCGCCAAGGATGCCCAGGGCATCGGCATGGACGGCGTGGAGATCCATGGTGCCCATGGTTACCTGGTGGACCAGTTCTTCTGGGAAGGCAGCAACCAGCGCACCGACGAGTATGGTGGCGACCTGGCCCAGCGCTCGCGTTTTGCCATCGAGCTGATCCAGGCCGTGCGTGCTGCCGTCGGCCCGGACTTCCCGATCATCCTGCGCTTTTCCCAGTGGAAGCAGCAGGACTACGCGGCCCGCCTGGTAGAGACCCCAGAGGCCCTGGAAGCCTTCCTCAAGCCGCTGGTGGATGCCGGCGTGGATATCTTCCACTGTTCCACCCGGCGCTTCTGGGAACCGGAGTTCGAAGGTTCCGAGCTGAACCTGGCCGGCTGGACCCGCAAGCTCACCGGCAAGCCCACCATCACCGTGGGCAGCGTTGGCCTGGATGGCGAGTTCCTGCAGTTCATGGTCAAGACCGACAAGGTGGCGCAACCGGCCAGCCTGGAGAACCTGCTGCAACGCCTGGATAACGACGAGTTCGACCTGGTGGCCGTAGGCCGCGCACTGCTGGTGGATCCGGACTGGGCGCAGAAGGTCCGGGACGGGCGTGACCAGGAAATCCTGCCGTTCAGCCGTGATGCGCTGACAACCCTGGTCTAACCACCGGCTCCGGGTGGCGAGGGGGGCAAGCCCCTGGCCACGCCGAGCGTCTCGCCGTCGTCCTCTACCAGGCCGGTCGCCCCGGCCACGGCCTGGAGGGCCGCCGTTGGCTCCTCTTGGCAGGCGCTGCGCAATTGCTCCTCGAACTGTTCGATCACCGTTGCCCAGCCTTGGCGGCTGGCGTGTTGGCGGGCGTTGAGGCGTACCCGGCGCAGGGTCTCGGTTTCTTCCAGCAGCCAGCTGGCGGCATCGCAGAAGGCATTCTCGTCACCCGGCATCGCCAGCACGCCGTTGTAGCCGTGACGGATGTGCTGCGCCGCCGCAGCCTGATCGTAGGCCACTACCGCCAGGCCTGAAGCCAGGGCCTCGAGCACCACGTTGCCGAAGGTCTCGGTAAGGCTGGGAAACAGGAACACGTCACCGCAGGCGTAATGGGCCGCCAGGGCTTCGCCGCGCTGGCTACCGCAGAACAGCGCTTGGGGCAGGCTGCGCTCCAGGCTGGCCCGTTGCGGGCCATCGCCCACCACGATCAATTTCATCTTGCGCTGCGCGTAGGTCGCTTGCAGTTGTTCGAAGCAGCGCTTGAGCAGGCCCAGGTTCTTTTCCGGCGCCAGGCGCCCGACATGGATCACCGCCAGGTCATCCGGCTCCAGGCCCCAGCTGGCGCGCAGCTCATTGACCCGTTTGGCCGGGTGGAACAACTGGCTGTCGACGCCCCGGGACAACAGGGACAGGCGTTCGAAGTGGCGCCGCTCCAGCTCCAGGCGCTGGCTGGCGCTGGGGACCAGGGTCAGTTTCGAGCGGTTGTGGAACCAGCGCAGGTAGTGGGTCAGCAAGCGCGTCAGCAAGCCCAGGCCGTACTGGCTGGAGTACTGCTGGAAATTGGTGTGGAAGCCGCTGACCACCGAGATCCCCAGGCGCTTGGCCGCCCGTAGTGCGGATAGGCCAAGGGGCCCTTCGGTGGCGATGTACAGCACATCCGGGCGCTGGCGTTTCCAGCGGCGCAGCAGCTTGTGCATCGACGACTGGCCCCACTGCAACCCCGGATACCCCGGCAACGGCCAGCCCCGGCACAGCAGCAGGGCCTCGTCGCTGCGCCGGCTCTGGTCGCAACCCTGGCGCGGGCGCACCAGTTCCACCTGATGCCCACGGGCCCGCAGGCCATCGCACAGGCGGCCAAGGGTATTGGCCACACCGTTGATTTCCGGCGGGTAGGTCTCGGTGATGAGAGTGATATGCAGGGCTGTGCTCATGGCCCCAGTGTCGGCTGGGGCCATGTCGTCATTGTGACCTTGGGATGATGGATTTATGACTGCCCGGCATTGGGTTCGGGTGCAGTGCTTGCAGGTTGGCCCCCGTGCGATGTCGTGCAGGAGCCGGAACAGGGACGGACAGGTTCAGCGCTGTTGGCCCGGCAAGTTATCCACACCGCGCTCGCGGACCCAGAACAGCGTCGCCCCGGCCACGGCGGCGGGCATCATCAGGATGTTGACGAAGGGAATCATCAGCGCCAGGTAGACGATGCCGCCAAAGCCCAGGCTCTGCCAGCGCTTGGCCCGCAGCCAGGCGAGCATGTCCTGCCAGCTCATCTTGTGGTTGTCCGCCGGGTAGTCGATGTACTGGATGGCCATCATCCAGATGCCGAACAACAGCCACAGCGGCGCGGCCACCAGGTTGACCACCGGGATCAGCGAGAGGATGAACAAGCCGATGGCCCGGGGCAGGAAGTAGCCCAGCTTGCGCATCTCCCGGGACAGGGTGCGGGGGATCATCGCCAGCAGTTCGCCCCAGCTGAAGGGGGGGAAATCATCGGTGCCGCGGACCACGGTCTCGACCTTTTCCGCGAGGAAGCCGTTGAACGGGGCGGCGATGATATTGGCCAGCATGGTGAAGCTGAAGAACACCATCAGCACTATCAGCACCACGAACAGCGGCCACAGGATGTAGCTGAGAAAGCTCAGCCATTGCGGCAGCGTCGGCATCAGGGCGTCGACCCAGAGGCTGAATTGATGACCGGCGAAATAGATCAATCCGACGAACAGCACCAGGTTGACCAGCAGCGGCAAGAGCACGAACAGGCGCAGGCCGGGCGTGAGGATCAACTTGAGGCCCTCACGCAGGTATTGCGGGCCGGACAAGACAGGGGCGGGCATAGAAGGCTCCGAGCAGAAGGAAAACGCGCCGACCTTACCGGCTTTGCACAAGGGGCGAAAGTGCGGCGCATAGGGCGACATCAACGGTAACAAAGACCTCTTCATACGGGTCTTCAGAAGATAGAGACCGCCTATGAGCTGGATTGTTAAACCGTATTTCCTTAATCTTCGCCCCCTCTATACGCTGCACCCATTATTTTTTGGACGGACGAGTTTTAGCCTTCCCCAAGGTTTCGCCGTCCTTTTTTATTCCAGCCGGCAATCCGGCGTTCCGCGCCAGGGCAGCCGGGCCGGTCGATAGGAGTGAGTCATGTCTGATGTACGTCATTCGCGTGTGATTATTCTCGGTTCCGGCCCTGCCGGTTACAGCGCCGCGGTCTATGCCGCCCGCGCCAACCTGAAGCCACTGCTGATCACCGGCATGCAGGCCGGTGGCCAGCTGACCACCACCACCGAAGTCGACAACTGGCCGGGCGACGTGCACGGCCTGACCGGCCCGGCGCTGATGGAGCGGATGCGCGAGCACGCCGAGCGCTTCGAAACCGAAATCGTCTTCGACCACATCAATGCCGTGGACTTCGCCGCCAAGCCCTACACCCTGACCGGTGACAGCGGCACCTACACCTGCGACGCCCTGATCATCGCCACCGGCGCCAGCGCTCGCTACCTGGGCCTGCCATCGGAAGAAGCCTTCATGGGCAAGGGCGTTTCCGCCTGCGCCACCTGCGACGGTTTCTTCTACCGCAACAAGCCAGTGGCCGTGGTCGGTGGTGGCAACACCGCTGTCGAGGAAGCCCTGTACCTGGCCAACATCGCCAGCAAGGTCACCCTGATCCACCGTCGCGATACCTTCCGCGCCGAGAAGATCCTGATCGACAAGCTTCACGCCCGGGTTGCCGAAGGCAAGATCGAGCTCAAGCTCAACGCGACCCTGGACGAAGTGCTGGGCGACAACATGGGCGTGACCGGTGCCCGCCTGAAGAACAACGATGGCAGCTTCGACGAGCTGAAGGTCGACGGCGTGTTCATCGCCATCGGCCACACCCCGAACACCTCGCTGTTCGAAGGCCAGCTGGCGCTCAAGGACGGTTACCTGGTCGTGCAGGGCGGTCGTGAAGGCAATGCCACCGCCACCAGCGTCGAGGGCATCTTCGCCGCCGGCGACGTGGCTGACCACGTCTACCGCCAGGCCATCACCTCGGCCGGCGCCGGTTGCATGGCGGCCCTGGACACCGAGCGTTACCTGGACGGCCTGCAGAACGCTTCGTTCTGATCGTCCTGAAATGAAAAAACCGGCGCAAGCCGGTTTTTTTATGGGTGATGGTCTTGCCGGTGTGGATCAGCGGCGGGTCAGCGGCTGGGCGTTGAACTTCACTCCGGCCAGGCCATGGGCGATCAGGGCGCGGATGTTGCCGTGGTCGCTGCCTTCTGGGGTGGCCAGCACCGAGCGATAGTGCTCGCCGAATGCCAGCAACGCTTCGGCGTCGCTCAGGCCTTCCAGCAGGGCCAGGCCCAGGGTCTTGCACGAGCCTTCGTTCTGCCCGGCGGCGTTCTCCACGCCACCATTGCTGAACGCCTGGGGCTGGTAATCATAACCGGCGGCGATGAACGCCAGGGTGTCGGCAAAGGCGTGTTCGCCGCTGTTGAGGCTGGCGCGCAGGGTGTTCAGGTCAGTCATGGGGTTTTCCTTTGGCGAACGCCGCTTGCTGCTCGGCGCTGGCTTCTTTCTGATAGAGATTCTTCCACTCGGCGTAGGGCATGCCATACACCACTTCACGGGCGTCATCGAGGCTGACCTCGATCTGGCGCTGGTCGGCTTCGGCCTTGTACCACTTGGACAGGCAGTTGCGGCAGAACCCGGCAAGGTTCATCAGGTCGATGTTCTGCACGTCCTTGCGGTTGTCCAGATGGGCCACCAGGCGGCGAAAGGCCGCCGCTTCCAGTTCCAGGCGTTGTTGAGGGGACATAAGACTCTCTGCACATAGAGGGGTGGGAACAGCTGCAAGCTACAAGCTACGAGAGGCAAGTCAAAGCCGAACCGCTTTTACTTGCCGCTTGCCGCTAGCGACTTGCCGCCAACGTGATGGATACCGATTCGGCAAAGCGCAGGGCGTGGGGTTTGTCCACTTCGACCTCGGCGTACTGCACCGAGGCGTTGCTCATCACCAGGTCCAGCAGTTCCTGGGTCAGGCGCTCCAGCAGGGCGAAGCGGTTGCCCTCGACGTGGGCGATGATGGCCTTGGTAATGGTGCGATAGTTCAGCGCGTGATCGATGTCGTTGTCGCGCACCGCATCTTGGGCGGGATACAGGATGGTCAGGTTGATCAGGACATCCTGCTTGTTGAGGATTTCTTCCTCGTTGATTCCGATGTAGGTCCGCAGGAGCAGGTCCTTGACTCGGATACGAGCCATTCCTGGCTGAAGTTGTGGCATTTACTTGCTCCGTCCAATCAATTGCAGGAATTCCTGGCGAGTGGTGCTCGATTCGCGAAAGGCGCCGAGCATCACCGAGGTATGCATGGTGGAATTCTGTTTCTCGACACCGCGCATCATCATGCACATGTGCTTGGCTTCGACCACCACGGCGACGCCGGCTGCCTGGGTCACGCTCTGCACTGCGTCGGCGATCTGCCGGGTGAGATTTTCCTGGATCTGCAGGCGCCTGGCGAACATGTCGACGATGCGCGCGATCTTCGACAGCCCCAGCACCTTGCCCGTGGGAATATAAGCCACATGGGCCTTGCCGATGAAGGGCAGCAGGTGATGTTCGCACAGGGAGTACAACTCGATGTCGGCGACTATCACCATCTCGTCGTTGTCGGAGGCGAACAGCGCGCCGTTGACGATTTCCTCCAGCGACTGCTCGTAGCCATGACACAGGTACTGCATGGCCTTGGCGGCGCGCTTGGGCGTATCGAGCAGACCCTCGCGCTCGGGGTCTTCGCCGAGACCCTTGAGGATCTCGCGGTAGTGCTGGGGCAGGGAAAGGCTCATGCAAGGTCCTCGCGGGGCCGGTCTATTTGACGTGCCGCCCGCCGTTGACGGTCAGGGTGGTGCCGGTGACATAGGGATTGTCCAACAGGTAGCGCAGGCTCTGGTAGATCACTTGCGCGCCGGGCTCGATGCCCAGTGCGGATTTGGCCAGGGTCTTGGCGCGGTACGCCGCGTCGTCGTCGGGATTGAACAATAGCAGGGCCGGTGCGATGCCGTTGACCTTGATTGTCGGGGCGTACTTGGCGGCGAAAGACAGGGTCAGGCTGTCCAGGCCGGCCTTGCTGGCGCAGTAGGCGATGTGCTTGGCGCTGCCCTTGCGGGTCACGTCGTCGCTGATGTGGATGATGTCCGCCGGGCTGCAGGCCTGCAGCAATTGGGCGCAGTGCAGGTTGATCAGGTAGGGCGCCAGCATGTGCACGCCGAACATCCGGGCGAAGGCCTCGGTTTCCTGGCCCGGGCTTTCCTCGAGCCATTCCGAGGCGTTGTGGATGATCGCCCGCAGGCTGTCGGTGTGGGCCTTGAGCTCGTTGATCAGGGCCATGATCCCGGCCTCGCAGGACAGGTCGGCGAACAGCAGGGTCGCGCCCTGCTCACGCAGGGCCTCGAGCCCCGGGCGCTGGCTGCGGTAGGTGACGATCAGCCGATGCCCGTCTTCGAGCAGGCGCAACGCGCAGTGCAGGCCGACACGCTGGCTGGCGCCGGTGATCAGGATCGGTGCGGAGGAAGCGTTCATGGCGGGCTCGCGTCGGCGGGTAGGGCAGAACTATACCAGCGGGGGCGCCCGGGCGTGGGATGGATCGGCAGCAAGCCGGCACCGCTCCGTGGTGGGCGGTGACCGGCTTGGATGAGGCTCAGGAGTTTTGCGTCGAAGGCGCCACGGGCAGCCGGCGGGGCGGGGCGGCGTTGAGCCAGTTGGCCAGCAGCCGGGTGGACAGCGGGATGAAGAAGTAGACCATCAGTGGGGTCAGGGCCAAGGTGCTGACGAACACCCGGGGCAACATGCCCAGGTCGTTGAGCAGCGGGCCGAGGACGAAGTTGAACAGCAGCGAGACCGGGAAGAACGCCAGCCAGATCGCCACGGCCTGCTTCCAGCGCGGCGGACGCTGTCCGGCGGCGCCGAACCAGCCATCGATACCGCTGACCCGATGTTCCAGCGGATGGGCGAACAGGTCGCTGCCGCGGGCCAGCCAGGCGGTGCGCGAGGCGGAGTGTTCCCAGGTGTGCAGGGTCTGTTCGTCGACGAAGCGGAAGATGATCTGGAATTCATCGTCGCCGGGCGGAGGGGCCAGGACGCCGGAGCCCAGGTAGCCGGGAAAGTCGGTGGCCAGTTGCTCGCCTTCGCGCAGCCAGGCGATCAGGTCCTGGTAGCGACCATCGGCAACGCGCCGGGCCACCATCAGGGTGACGGGTGAGGTAGACATCATGTATCTCCGTAAAACCAATACGCTGCCTGGGTAAGGCAGTCGTTGACGGGGCACCGGGGTGTCGGGCCGCACCTTGGACAAGCAAGGATTATTCCTGATTGGCACGGATGTACCAATGACAGTGGTCGGATATTCCCGCCCTTGAAGCTTCGGCACCCTGGGAGAGTAGAATGACGGCCATCTTGTCCATCGGTGTTCTCTCCCCCAGATGCCCGCCACCACTGCACCTTCCGCCACCCACCAGGCTCCGGACGCCGTCGCGCAGGACGAGCTGTTCCCGATCCGCGAGGTTTCCCGCCTGACCGGCATCAATCCCGTGACCCTGCGGGCCTGGGAGCGACGCTACGGTCTGATCCAGCCGACGCGCACCGAAAGTGGGCACAGGTTGTATTCCATGCACGATGTTGAGGCGGTGCGCGAGATCCTCGGCTGGATCGAGCGCGGCGTGGCGGTGAGCAAGGTCGGGCGGATCATGGCCAAGAACCGCGCCGTCCAGGCCCAGCTCAAGGCTTCGGCGGACGATGGCCAGCAGGATGAATACGCCCAGTGGCGCGATCAGTTGAAGCTGGTGGTCAATACCTTCGATGAAGAGCAGTTGGAGCGGATCTACGGCCAGGTGTTCTCCAGCTATGCCCTGCCGGTGGTGTTCCAGGACATCTTCCTGCCGTTCTGGAAGCAGCTGCTGCAGCAGCGCGACACCTTCGGCCATACCAGCGAGTGGCTGTTCCTGGATGCCTTCCTGCGCTCGCGAATCAGCCAGCGCCTGTTGTTGCAGCGCACAGGCTCGCAGCCGCTATTGCTCACCGCATTCAACCAGCAATGCCGCGAGCTGGAGCTGCTGGTGGCGGCGCTGTTGCTGGGGCACGACCAGCTCGGCGTACAGGTGCTGGGGCCGGGAGTACCGCTGGAGGAATTGACCCTGGTCTGTGAAAAGCTCAAGCCCCAGGCCCTGGTGGTGTTCTCCAACCATGCGCCGACGGCCGAGCTGCCCAAGCGCCTCAAGCGCCTGGCGCTGACCCTGGACTGCCCGCTGATGCTGGCCGGGGATGCCGCGGACCTGGCCCAGGACAGCCTGGCGGAGTCGCCAGTGGCCTGCCTGGGTGGAGAGGGACGGTTGATGCAGCAGCGCCTGCGGCAATTCCTCGGCGGGCACCTGGATACCTGACACCGCACGCGGATGCCTCAGGCGTGCAGGGCGGGGTGGGAATGGCGGTGTTGCTGGAGAATGAACTGGCGCAGGCGCTCGGTTTCCTCGGCATCGTCCTGCTCCAGGCGATAGGCGTAGAAACCCGCCTCGGTCTCGCGCTGCAAGTGCCCGCGCAGGGCGATCCGCTCGTATCCCGAGGGGCTGAACCACTGGGCGAACTGCCTGGGCGGCCGGGTCCTGTTGCGGACTTCCAGCAGCACCCCCTTGAACGACACTTCCCGCACCCACAGGCGCCCGGGCTGGCCCTTGGCATTCTCCAGGGCCACCGGTTCTTCCAGGGCCAGGCGCCATGGCCGCACCATGGGGCCGTCCTCGAAGATGCTCGGTACGCCCAGGCGAAGGTGCAAGGCGTGGAATTCGTCTTCCACCAGGTGCAGCGGGAAGGTCATCTGCTGATTGTCGAAATGCGCCTGGATGGTGACCTTCTCGTTGGCCGCCAGGCGTGTCAGCAAGTCACGGATCTGCGAGCCGCCGTTGACCAGCAGGCTGGATGTGGTGTCGCGCACATTGAGGTGCGGGTTGTGCTGGATGCTCCGGATGAAGTCCAGTTCATCCTGAGTGAGAAGGGCGTCGCGCTGCATGATGTTGCTCGGAAGGTGGAAGACAAGTCAGCGGGGATACCCCTACGACCACTAAACCTGCGACTTATTAGGGCCGTTGGTCGCCTTGAGGGCGGCCAGTTCAGCCCGGGCCTGGGCCAGTTGCTGCTCCACCTGCGAGAGGCGCTGCTGGGCCTTGACCTGTTCGGTGACGTCCTTTTGCACCCCGATGAAATAGTGCAGCCGGTCGCTGTCGTTGAATACCGGGGTGATCGACAGCTCGTTCCAGAAGTGGCTGCCGTCCTTGCGATAGTTGCGCAGCACCTCGCGGCACGGCCGGCCCTCCTTCAGGGCCTGGCGGACCGCCTGCAAGGCTGGCTGGTCCCGATCGCCCGATTGCAGGAAACGGCAGTCCTGGTACAGCACTTCATCGGCGCTGTAGCCGGTCAGCCGCTCGAAGGCCGGGTTCACATAGATCAGTATGGTGTCCTCGCCTTCCTGCTCGGCGACCACAATCCCGTCGTTGGAGGCGTTGATCATCCGTTGCAGCAAGTGGGCGTTGATCATCCCGGAGTCCCGTCTTCGATCGGCAAGGGCTGGATTCTAAGGCATGCTGGCATTGTGTCTACAGCTGCTTTGCAGCCTGAGGACGAGCGAAGACGGGATTTTACTCCGTAGCTGTTAATATCCCAGGCTTTTAGTCAGCTTCAGGACCAGATTGATGAAAGTCGCCATCCTTTCCGGCACGGTGTACGGCACGGCTGAAGAAGTCGCCCGGCATGCCGCCAAACTCCTCGACGCCGCGGGCTTCCAGGCCTGGCACAACCCCCGTGCGACCCTGGCCGATGTCCAGGCGTTCGCGCCAGAGGCGTTCCTGGCCGTGACCTCGACCACCGGCATGGGCGAGTTGCCGGACAGCCTGCTGCCGCTGTATTCGAGCATTCGCGATCAACTGCCGGCCGCCTGGCGCGGTTTGCCCGGGGCGGTGATCGGCCTGGGTGACTCCAGCTATGGCGATACCTTTTGCGGTGGCGGCGAGCAGATGCGCGAGCTGTTCGCCGAACTGGGCGTACGCGAGGTGCTGCCGATGCTGCGCCTGGACGCCAGCGAGACCGTGACCCCGGAAACCGACGCCGAGCCCTGGCTGGCGGAGCTGGTCAGCGCACTGCGGGGCTGACTGGCTGTTCCCGTAGCAGCGCCAGCCAGGCCTGCGCGGCCTTGGACAGGTAGGCCCCTTCGCGCCAGATGAAGGCAATGTCCCAGCGCAGGTACTCCGGGGCCTTCAGGGTCAGGCGCACTACGCCCGGGCGTACCAGGGCCCGGGCCACCACGCTGGGCAGCAGCACCACGCCCTGGCCCGCCGCCACCAGCGCCGCGAGGAAGTCCGCCTGGCCGCTGCGCCCACCTTCCCTGGGAGTGAACCCCAGCTGCTGGCAGGCCTGGAGCAGGCGGTCGTTGAGCACGAAGCTGCGCTGGTAAAGCAGGAACGGGGTATCGGCCAGTTCCTCCAGGCGCACCTTGGCATTCATCGCCAGCGGATGATCGGCGGGCAGCAGGGCATCCAGCGGTTCATCGCAGAACGGCTGGTAGGCGAAGGCCGGATCCTTGGGAGTCAGGCTGCCGCCCAGTTCCAGCTCGCCGCTGCGCACCGCCTGCTCGACGTTCAAGCTGCCGCCCTCGAGCAAATGCACCTGGATATTCGGATAGCGCCGCCGGTACTCGGCGAAGCGGCTGGCGAACAGCGTGTCGCTGCCCAGCATTGGCAGGCCCAGGCGCAGCTCGCCCCGGGTCATGTGGCTCAAGTCGTCCAGTTCGCTGAGCAGCTCGTTGCGCAGGCGCAGCATGCCCTCGGCCCGTTGCAGCACCACGTTGCCAGCGGCGGTCAGGTGGATGTGCGAACCCTGGCGCTCCAGCAACGGCGTGCCCAGGCTCTGTTCCAGCTGGGCGACCTGCTTGCTCACCGCCGACTGGCTGATATGCAGGGTCTTGGCGGCCTGGGTGAAGCCGCCCTGGTGGATCACTTCGACGAAGCTGCGCAGTTGCTTGAAATCCATGGTGGTAATTCCAGTTTGGAATGGCTTCCAGTCTAACAATTCGCTTCGGTGATGAAGGGGCTTTTCATAAAATAGGACCCCGAGAGGACCGAACCACCATGAACATTCCCACCTTGAAACGCTTAGGCCGCCTGCTTTGCGAGCTGGCGGTGCTGCTGGCCATCTATTTTCTCGGCTGCCAACTGGCTACCTGGCTGCCCTGGCCGATTCCCGGCGGTGTCATCGGCCTGGCCATGTTGTTGCTGGCCTTCGCCCTGGGCTGGGTCAAGCCGGCAGCCCTGCAACTGGGCGCTGGCCTCTTGATGGCCGAGATGCTGCTGTTCTTCATCCCGGCACTGATGAGCCTGCTGGACTACGGCGGCCTGCTGCGCCAGGACGGCTGGCGGATCCTGCTGGTGATCGGCGTCAGCACCCTGCTGGTGATGCTGGTGACCGCGCTGACCGTGGAACTGGTGTGCCGCTGGAGGATGCGCCATGAAGCTTGAGGCGATGCCGATGTTCTGGCTGGCACTGACCCTCGGCGCCTATCTGTTCAGCCGCTGGATCTACCGGCGCACCGGGCGCTACCTGTTGTCGCCGCTGATCCTGGTGCCGGCGCTGCTGCTGGCGGTCGCGGTGCCGTTGCACACCGCCTACGCCGAATATGCCGCCAATACCCACTGGCTGATGCTTGTGCTGGGCCCGGTGACCGTGGCCTTCGCCATTCCCATCTGGCAGCAGCGCCAGTTGCTGATGCGCCATTGGTCGGCACTGCTACTGGGCATGCTGGCCGGTAGCGCGGCCTCCATCGGCAGCTCCTTCGGCCTGGCCCGGCTCTTGGCCCTGGACAGCTCGGTGACCCTGTCGCTGGTGCCACGCTCGATCACCACTCCGTTCGCCATGCCCCTGGCCCACGACCTTGGGGGCGTGCCCGAGCTGACGGCGGTATTCGTGATGTTCACCGGCGTTTTCGGTGCCATGCTCGGCGGCGTGCTATTGCGTTGGCTGCCCCTGCGCAGCGCCCTGGCCCGGGGTGCGCTGTTCGGGGTCGGCGCCCATGGCGCCGGGGTCAGCCGGGCCCACGAAGTCGGCGGCGAGGAAGGCTCGGTAGCGGGGCTGGTGATGGTGCTCACCGGGCTGTTGAACTTGTTCGCCGCGCCTTTGCTGGCGTCGTTGCTTTGACGTGAAGGCCCGGCGGCGCGGCTCGGCCGCCGGCTGACCCGCTCGGCCATCAAGCTGGCTGCCAAGGCGACTCCGTGGTGCGCCAGGGGTGTCTAGACTCCGAGGGTCCTCCTTCCAATAAAAGCCAACATGAGGTCCCAGCCGTGAGCCTAGCCCCCGTTCAATCCACTGCGAGTGTCAAGGACCAGGTCAGCGCCCAGGAGTGGCAAACCCGCCTGGACCTGGCCGCCTGTTATCGCCTGGTGGCGATGCATGGCTGGGATGACCTGATCTTCACCCACATCTCGGCCAAGGTGCCGGGCACCGACGAGTTCCTGATCAACCCGTTCGGCATGATGTTCCATGAGATCACCGCGTCCAGCCTGGTGAAGGTCGACCAGGCCGGCAACAAGCTGATGGACAGCCCCTACGAGATCAACCCGGCGGGCTACACCATCCACAGCGCGGTCCATGCGGTGCGCCACGATGTGCTTTGCGTGTTGCATACCCACACCGCGGCGGGCGTGGCGGTGTCGGCGCAGCAGCAGGGCGTGTTGCCCATCAGCCAGCAGTCGCTGTTCGTCCTTGCCAGCCTCGGCTACCACCCCTACGAGGGCGTGGCCCTGAACCCCGAGGAGAAGGCCCGGCTGCAGGCCGACCTGGGCGACAACAATTTCCTGATGTTGCACAACCACGGCCTGCTGACCTGTGGTGCGAGCATCGCCGACACTTTCCTGATGATGTTCATCTTCCAGCGTGCCTGTGAAATCCAGGTGCTGGCGCAGAACGGCGGTGCCGAGCTGATCGCCATTCCCGCGCCGGTGCTCAGTGGAGCCAAGGCGATGATCGCCGGGGTCACCCGCAGCGCCCAGGGCATGGGCGGGGTGTTGGCCTGGCCGGCCCTGCTGCGCAAGCTCGAGCAACTCGACCCGGGGTACAAAGCCTGATGCCTCTCGCCGAGATTCCCCTGAGTGTCTGGCGCACCCATGGGCAGGACTTGCAGTTTCGCGGCCAGGCCGTTCGCTACTGGGTGGCCGGGCAGGGCGAGCCGCTGTTGCTGATCCATGGCTTTCCCACCGCCAGCTGGGACTGGCACTACCTATGGCAACCCCTGGCGCGGCGCTACCAGGTGATCGCCTGCGACATGCTCGGTTTCGGTGATTCGGCCAAGCCCCTGGATCACGACTACAGCCTGCTGGAACAGGCGGACCTGCAGCAGGCGCTGTTGGCGCACCTGGGGATCGCGGGGCCGCTGCACGTGCTGGCCCATGACTATGGCGACAGCGTCGCCCAGGAACTGCTGGCCCGGCATTACGAGGAGCGCATCGAGATCGCCAGTTGCGTGTTCCTCAATGGCGGCCTGTTCCCGGAAACCCATCGTCCGGTGCTGAGCCAGAAACTGCTGCTCAGCCCATTGGGCTGGATGCTCGGGCGCGTGTTCAGTCGCGAGGGCCTGGCCAGGAACCTGCAGCAGGTGTTCGGTCCGCAGAGCCAGCCCAGCGAAACGGTGCTGGACGACTTCTGGAGCCTGGTGCAGAGCAACCGGGGGCCGCGCATCCTGCACAAGTTGATCGGCTACATCCCGCAGCGGCGCCAGCAGCGCGAGCGCTGGGTCGCGGCCATGCAGCACGGCGAGGTGCCGCTGCGGGTGATCGATGGCGCCCAGGACCCGATCTCCGGGGCGCACATGGTCGAGCGCTATCGCCAACTGATCCCGCAGCCGGACACCGTGCTGCTGCCGGGCATCGGTCATTACCCGCAGATCGAGGCGCCGCGGGCGGTGCTCAAGCACTACCTGGCCTTTCGCGATGCACTACAGGCTCCGGTCAGCCGCGCCGTAGGCTCCTGAACCCTGCGGGGCGCAGCCTCGCTGCGGCCCCGGCTCGACTATCCCGCTGTCTTATCGCGCACCATTCAGCTGCGGCCCTGTTCGTTGTAGGCCCCGGCCGGCTGCCCGACACTCGGGTTCTTGTCCATTGGCCCTGCTGGAGTTCGGTATGAGTGAGTCTGTGCGCTTGGAAGACAAAGTGGTGATCATCACCGGGGCCGGTGGTGGCCTGGGGCGCGCCCACGCCTTGTTGTTCGCCCGCCACGGCGCCAAGGTGCTGGTCAATGACCTGGGTGGTTCGGCCCAGGGCGAGGGCGCCAGTGCCTCGGCGGCCGATCGGGTGGTCGCGCAGATCCGTGAGGCGGGCGGCATCGCCGAAGCCAACCACGACTCGGTGACCGACGGCGAGAAGATCGTGCAGAACGCCCTGGATGTCTTCGGCCGGGTCGACGTGGTGGTCAACAACGCCGGAATCCTGCGGGACAAGACCTTCCACAAGATGGACGACATCGACTGGGACCTGGTGTACCAGGTGCACGTCGAGGGGGCCTACAAGGTCACCCGCGCCGCCTGGCCGCACCTGCGCGAGCAGGCTTATGGGCGGGTGATCTTCACCGCCTCCACTTCGGGCATCTACGGCAACTTCGGCCAGTCCAACTACGGCATGGCCAAGCTGGGGCTATATGGCCTGACCCGGACCCTGGCGCTGGAAGGACGCAAGAGCAATATCCTGGTCAACGCCATTGCCCCCACCGGCGGTACGCGGATGACCGAGGGCCTGATCCCGCCCCAGGTGTTCGAGCAGCTCAAGCCGGAACTGGTCAGCCCGCTGGTGGTGTACCTGGGCAGCGAGCAGTGCCAGGAAACCTCCGGCTTGTTCGAGGTCGGTGGCGGCTGGATCGGCAAGGTGCGCTGGGAGCGCAGCCTGGGCGCCGGCTTCGATCCGCGCCAGGGTTTCTCGCCGGAGGATGTCGCGGCCCATTGGCGAGAGATCTGCGATTTCGACGGCGCGGTCCATCCCAAGGACAACCTCGAGGCCCTCAAGGAGATGATGCAGAACCTGCAAAAGTACGCGATCTGATTGCGTCCGGCCGCCGCTTCGAACGCTTTCTCCCGGGCCATGTCCGAGCCCTGGAGCGGCGGCCGCAACCACCCTTCACGGGCGTCCTGCCCGGTCATTTTCCCAGGCATAAAAAAGGCCGCTGCAAGAGCAGCGGCCGAAGTAAGACGTTAGATCAAGGAGCTACAAAATCAACGTCAGTGAACCTGGGTGGGCGGCTTGAATCGAGTCGCTTCAAGCCTGCCGGAATCGGTTGCCGAGAAGCCCTGCACAGCACTTGTCTCGGTGGTGGAGCCAGGCTGTTTGCCGTGACTGCGAAAGAAGAATAAGCCCTGGCCGACCCCGGAAAAATAGCGATTCAGGACAAGGACTATTACAGCCAGAGCAATAGTCGGCGCGAATGGCTGCACCGTATCGATGTTCCTGATGAGCCTCTATCCAGGCCATGGATGCACCCTTGGTTGGCCCGACCGGCAAGGGCACTCACTCTTTGGAACGACACGGCGAATACCTCCTTGGTGCGCTTATCGTCCCCGCTATCCCGGCAGTAGGGTGGGGCCTCCTGTCACTCACCGGGGAAGACGCATGACAAGAATAACAATGCGCGCCATCTTCAAACCGCAGGCCCTGGTCGCTGCGCTAGCGCTGGGTTGCAGCGTCCAGGCGCAGGCGGTGTCGTTCACCATCGGGGAAATCGAAGGGCAGTTCGATTCGTCGTTGTCCGTGGGCGCCAGCTGGGGAATGCGCAACGCCGACCGGGACTTCGTCGGCACCGCCAACGGCGGTACCGCGCAGTCATCCACCGGCGATGATGGCCGGCTGAACTTCAAGAAGGGCGAGACCTTCTCGAAGATCTTCAAGGGCCTGCACGACCTGGAGCTCAAGTACCGCGATAGTGGGTTGTTCGTGCGTGGCAAATACTGGTACGACTTCGAACTCAAGGACGAGGGGCGCGAGTTCAAGCCCATCAGCGACCACAATCGCAAGGAAGGCGCCAAGTCCTCGGGGGCGCAGATCCTCGATGCCTTCGTCTATCACAACTATTCCATCGCCGATCTGCCGGGCACCGTGCGGGCCGGCAAGCAGGTCGTCAGCTGGGGCGAAAGCACTTTCATCGGCAACTCCATCAACAGCATCAACCCGGTGGATGTCTCGGCCTTTCGCCGTCCCGGCGCCGAAATCAAGGAAGGCCTGGTGCCGGTGAACATGCTGTTCGCCTCCCAGGGCCTGACCAACCAGCTGACGCTGGAGGGCTTCTACCAGCTGGAGTGGGACCAGACCGTGGTGGACAACTGCGGCACGTTCTTCGGCAGCGACGTGGTGGCGGACGGCTGCACCACCGGCTACACCGTCGGTAACCCGGCGATCGCGCCCCTGCGCCCAGTGGCGGCGGCCTTTGGCCAAGGCTTCCAGGTGACCCGCGAAGGCGTGGTCCTGCCTCGGGGCGGTGACCGCGACGCGCGGGACTCCGGGCAGTGGGGCGCGGCCTTGCGCTGGCTCGGGGACGACACCGAGTATGGCCTGTACTTCATGAACTACCACTCGCGCAGTCCCGTGGTCAGTACCACCACGGCCAACATCAGTGCGGCGACCCTGGGCGCCATCGCTGGCGCCGCCAACGGCATCGCCCCTGGCTCCGGCAGCGGTCTGGTGCAGAGTGTGATGCTCGGTCGTGGCCAGTATTACCTGGAGTACCCCGAGGACATTCGCCTGTATGGCGCCAGCTTTTCCACCACCCTGCCCACCGGCACCGCCTGGACCGGCGAGATCAGCTACCGGCCCAACGCACCGGTGCAACTCAACACCAACGACCTGACCCTGGCCCTGCTCAACCCCATTACCGGGGGCGCGGCGTCGCCGATCAGAACGGCCCTGGGTGCCGACAACACCGGTTACCGGCGCAAGGAAATCACCCAGGTCCAGAGCACCATGACGCAATTTTTCGACCAGGTGCTGGGGGCGGACCGCCTGACCCTGGTGGGTGAGGCGGCGATCGTCCGGGTCGGTGGCCTGGAGGACAAGGGCAAGCTGCGCTACGGCCGCGACTCGGCTTATGGCCAATACGGTTATGGCGGGGACACCGCAGGCTTCGTCACGGCCACTTCCTGGGGCTATCGCGCCCGGGCCATTCTCGACTACAGCAACGTGCTCGCCGGGATCAACTTCAAGCCCAACCTGTCCTGGTCCCATGACGTCAACGGTTATGGTCCCAACGGCTTGTTCAACCAGGGAGCCAAGGCCCTGAGCGTTGGCGTCGATGCCGACTACCGCAACACCTACACCGCCAGCCTCAGCTACACCGACTTCTTTGGCGGACGCTACAACACCCTCACCGATCGCGATTTCCTCGCGTTGAGCTTCGGCGTGAATTTCTGAATCGGCCCAAGAAGGAGTACTGGAATGCGCAAGATGATCCTGCAATGCAGCGCCCTGGCACTGGGACTGTGGGCGGCTAACCTGATGGCCGCGGTCAGTCCGGACGAAGCCGCCAAGCTGGGCACCAGCCTGACCCCGGTGGGTGCGCAAAAGGCCGGTAACGCCGACGGTACTATCCCGGCCTGGACCGGGGGTATCGCGAAGAATGCCGGGGCGGTGGACAGCAAGGGCTTTCTCGCCGACCCGTTCGCCAATGAAAAACCGCTGTTCGTCATCACCGCAGCCACTGTTGACCAGTACAAGGACAAGCTGTCGGCCGGCCAGGTGGCTATGTTCAAGCGTTATCCGGACAGCTACCGGATACCGGTCTACCCCACCCACCGCAGCGTTGGCCTGCCACCCGAGATCTACGAGTCGGCCAAGCGCAGTGCGCTGGGCGTGACTACCACCAACGACGGCAACGGCCTGGCCAACTTCACCGGTAACCGCTACTACGCCTTCCCGCTTCCGAAGAACGGCATCGAAGTGCTGTGGAACCACCTGACCCGCTATCACGGTGGTAACCAGAAACGCATCGTCACCCAGGTCACCCCGCAGACCAATGGCAGCTACACCTCGATTCGCTTCGAGGAAGAAGTGGCTGCCCCGCAGCTGATCCCCGACCTGGACCCGGCCAAGGCTGCCAACGTGCAAAACTTCTTCAAGCAGTCGGTAACTGCTCCGGCACGCCTGGCGGGCAACGTGCTGCTGGTCCACGAGACCCTGGACCAGGTCAAGGAACCGCGCTCGGCCTGGATCTACAACGCCGGTCAGCGCCGGGTGCGACGAGCACCGCAAGTGGCCTATGACGGGCCGGGAACCGCTGCCGACGGCCTGCGTACCTCGGACAACTTCGACATGTTCTCCGGGGCTCCCGATCGCTACGACTGGAAGCTGGTAGGCAAGAAGGAGATGTACATCCCCTACAACAGCTACAAGCTGGATTCGCCGAGTCTCAAGTACGACGACATCGTCAAGGCCGGGCATATCAACCAGGACCTGACCCGCTATGAGTTGCACCGGGTCTGGGAAGTCGTGGGTACGGTCAAGCCGAACCAGCGCCATATCTATGCCACCCGGCATATGTACATCGACGAAGACAGCTGGCAGGTGGCCCTGGTGGACCACTACGACGGTCGCGGCCAGCTGTGGCGGGTTGCCGAAGGCCATGCGCAGTATTACTACGACCATCAGGTGCCGGCTTACACCCTGGAGGCCCTGTATGACCTGAACGCCGGCCGCTACCTGGCCTTGGGCATGAAGAACGAGGAAAAGCACAGCCTCGAGTTCGGCTTCCAGGCCAAGGCCGCCGACTACACTCCCGCGGCCCTGCGTGCTGCCGGGGTGCGCTAGGGCGCGCCTGGATCAGGGTTTGACGCAGCAGGATCGAAGGCGACCAGGCGGTCGCCTTTTTATAGTCGGCGATCAGCGTGCTGAATACTTCTTCAACAGGTCGCAAGGTCAGGGCTAGGGTGGGAGCAAGCTGGCCACAACTATAAAAAGGCACGCCGCAATGACCGTCATGACTCGTTGTCCCGAGCGTTCCGGGTTCATGCCCCGTTTGTCCTCCCATCATGTCTCGCGCCAGCGCCTGAGTGCGCCGCTGCTGGCTTGCGCCGCGCGGGTACGCCTGCTGTGCGCACCGGCCGGTAGTGGCAAGACGGCTCTGCTCGTTGAATGCCTGTTGCAGGCGCCGGTTGGTTGCCGGGTCATCTGGTTGCCGTTGGGTGGAACTGCGCAGGCCCCCCGGCAATTGTGCCGCACCTTGGCCATGGCCCTGGGCCTTGCGGACGACACTGAAGAAGCGGTGCTGCAATGCCTGCTGCACCTGGACACGCCGTTATGGCTGTTCATCGACGACTACTGCCGAGCCAGCGCAACCGACCTCGACCTACTGCTGGATCGCTTGCTGGGCCTGGATAACCCGCAATTGAGCTGGTGGCTGGGTTGTCGCCGGCGTCCTCAGTGCAATTGGCCCCGGCTGTTGCTGGATGACCAGTTGGTCGAGCTTGCTGGGCCTGCCCTGGCCTTCAGCCAGGACGACATCGAACAGCTGCTGCGCCAGTTGCCGCAGCCGCTGTGCGGCCAGGCCGCCGGGCGCATCCTGCAACGCAGCGGTGGCTGGTGTGCCGGGGTACGCATTGCCCTGCTCGAGGGCAGCGAACTGGCCAGCCAGCCTTGCAAGCCTGGACGTCCCAACACTTTGCTGGAATACCTGGAACACGAGTTGTTCAGTGTGCTGCCCGAGGAACTGGCGCAAACCTGGCAAGTGCTGGCACACCTGCCACGGTTCAATACTTCGCTGTGCGAGCATTTGTTCGGTACAGGGGAGGGCGGCCAGTACTTGCGTACCCTTCAAGACCTGGGTTGTTTCATCGAGCCCTGGGTGGGTGGCGGTGGCTGGCTGCAGGTCTTTGCGCCCCTGGCTCGGTTGATGCGCGACGAATCCTGGCCCACTGGACGCTCCTGGCATCGGCGCGCCTGCCAGTGGTTCGTCGCCCGGCAAGATTGGCAATCGGCCTTCGAACATGCATTGCTGGCCGAAGAGTACGAGGTGGCAGTCAGCCTGCTGGAACATTTGAGTTTCGAGTTCCTGTTCCAGCAGCACAACGCGCTCTTGCTGTTGCAGTTGCATGAGCGCCAGGGGGCCGAACTGCTGCTGGGCAGTCCGCAGTCGGTGGCCTTGCTGGTGGGGGCGATGTTGTTCGCCGGGCGCTTCGAGCAGGCCGAGCAATGCATGGCGCAGATGGCCCGGTTCGCCCCCCAGCCTTCGGCCGCCGCCCAGGTCCAGCTGCTGGCCCGCTGGCAGGCCCAACAGGGCTGGCTGCTGCATCTGGAGGGGCGGATGGAGGCGGCGCGCGAGCATTTTCACCAAGCCCTGGCCGAACTGGCCGACAGTGCCTGGGTCACACGCTTGCTGTGCCTGTCGGGACTGACTCAGCAAGCACTGCTGGGAGGCGAGCTGGACGTGGCCCAGGCGCTGAATCGCGACGCCCTGTGCCTGGCCAGGGCTCATGACGCGCTGCTGTTCGAGGCCTTGCTGGAGCTGGATCACGCACAGTTGCTGGAGCAGCGTGGGGCGCCCCATCGGGCCGAAGTCTTGTTGGCGCAGGTGGCCGAGCGCCTGTGTGCTCAAGCCCTGCGAGCTGCACCGCTGCTGGGACGCATTGCCTTGCGTCGTGGTCGCCTGGCGCTGCGCCAGGGGCGGGAACCGCAAGCCGCCGGTTTTTTCCACAACGGCCTCGAGGATTGCCTGCACAGTCATGACAAGCGAGCCTTGTATGGTTTTATCGGCCTGGCCCAGCTGGCGGCCAATCAGCGCGACTATGCCCAGGCCTTCGTGCACTTGCGCGACGCCGAGCGGTTGATGCAGCAACGGCAGATTCCCGACACTGTGTATCGAGGCGTGCTGTTGCAGGTCAGCAGCCAGTTCTGGTTGCAGCAGGGACGCCCGGAACTTGCCCATGCGGCCTTGAGCCGGGTCGTGCGGCACATCCGCGGACCCGGAGCCTTGCAGGCGCCGCCGGCGACCCTGGAGATGATCCCGGGCATCGAGTACCTGCTGGTACTGGCCGAGGTTCACCTGGGATGCGCCCGGGAACCGGTGGCCAGGTTGCAACGGCTACTGGAACCCGCCCGGATCAATGGCATGCAGGGGCTGGAGACCGAGCTGTGGCTGGCCCTGGCCGAGGTGGCCCATCTGCAGGGGCTCCCGGAGTTGGCGGCCGAGGCATTGCTGGCCGGGCAAGCACTGGCGGTGCGCTGCAACTTGCCCCAGGCCATGCACGAATTGGGCTTGCGGCAACCGGCGATGATGCCGATGACCAGTGGGGCGGAGCCGGCCCGGGAGGATCACGACAGCCTGCTCAGCCTGCGTGAATTGCAGGTGCTGCAGTTGATTGCCCAGGGCTGCTCGAACCAGCAGATTGCCGAGCGCCTGTTCATATCCCTGCATACGGTCAAGACCCATGGTCGGCGCATCCACAGCAAACTTGGGGTGGAGCGGCGGACCCAGGCGGTGGCCAGGGCCCAGGCCCTGGGGCTGATGAACTGAGCGGCGGTTATCCCTGGGGCTGATAGCCCATGCGCCAGCTCACCGCACGACAGGCCGCCAGCAGGCGTTGCGCCGCCGGGCCGTTTTCGTCGGCATGGAACATCGAGGCCGGCCCGACCACCGTCAGCACCGCGGCGATCTTGCCAGTGGCATCGAACACCGGCGCGGACAGGGCATCGACCCCGGGCATCAGCAGCCCGTGGATGTGGTGCAGGCCGCGCTGGCGGATCTGCTCGGCCAGGGCATCGTGGACCTGGCTCTCGGCCAGGGGATGGGCGTCGGCCTCGGCCAGTTCCTCCTGGCGCAGGTCGAGGGTTTCCCGCAGCGGCAGGTAGGCGTTGAACACCAGCCCGGTGGACGAGCTGAGCAGCGGCAGCACCGAGCCCAACTGGGTGACCACGGTCATCGCCCGCACCGCGGGTTCGATGTGCACCACGGTGGCGCCCTGGTTGCCCCACACCGCGAGGAAACAGGTTTCGTTCAAGTCATCGCGCAGCTCGGCCAAGGGCAGGGCGGCGACTTTCAGCACATCCATGCTGCCCAGGGCCGCGAGACCCACCCGCAAGGCTTCGCGGCCCAGGCCATAGTGGTTGGTGGCGGTGTTCTGCTCGGCGAAGCCGCTGGCGATCAGTGCCTGCAGGTAGCGATGGACCTTGCTCGCAGGCATTTGCACATGCTCGGCCAGGCGCGAGAGGGACGTGGACGGCGAGAGTTCGGCAAGAGCCTTGAGGATGTCGGTGCCGACCTCGGCCGAGCGGACTTTCTGTTTACCGTTGCTGTCGCTGGTGCTGCGCGGCTTTTCCATGGAGGTGTAGGGGTCCCGTGACAAGTGGCGGTCTTTATAGCTTGACGCTCCTGGGCAATCAAATTACGTTATGCGTAATTGGATTACGATAAAAATAACCCAGGCGTGCCGATAACTCTTGCGAAGGAGTGGTGGGCCCCTGCCTATTCCAACTTCCAGGAGGCTCCATGAACCTCGATTCTTCGGCGTCCGCCCTCAGCTACCAATCCGGCTTCGGTAACGAATTTTCCAGCGAAGCCCTGCCAGGCGCACTGCCCGTCGGCCAGAACTCCCCGCAGAAAGCCCCCTACGGCCTGTACGCCGAATTGTTCTCCGGCACGGCCTTCACCATGACCCGCAGCGAAGCCCGGCGCACTTGGATGTACCGCATCCAGCCTTCGGCCAAGCACCCGTCCTTCACCCGTCTCGAACGCCAGTTGGCGGGCGGCGACCTGGGACAAGTGACGCCCAACCGCCTGCGTTGGAGCCCGTTGTCGATCCCGGCGGAGCCTACGGATTTCATCGATGGCCTGGTGGCCATGGTGGCCAACTCGCCGGCGCAGAAACCGGCCGGCATCAGTGTCTATCACTACCGCGCCAACCGCTCCATGGAGCGAGTGTTCTTCAACGCCGACGGCGAGTTGCTGCTGGTGCCCGAGCTGGGCCGCCTGCGCATCCTCACCGAACTGGGCGTGCTGGAGCTCGAACCGCTGGAGATCGCCGTGCTGCCGCGCGGCCTGAAGTTCCGCGTCGAGCTGTTGGACCCGCAAGCCCGTGGCTATATCGCCGAGAACCATGGCGCGCCGCTGCGCCTGCCCGACCTGGGGCCGATCGGCAGCAACGGCCTGGCCAACCCCCGGGACTTCCTGGCCCCGGTGGCCCATTACGAAGACCTGCGCCAGCCCACCGCCCTGGTCCAGAAGTACCTGGGTGAGCTCTGGGGCTGCGAGCTGGATCACTCGCCGCTGGACGTGGTGGCCTGGCACGGCAACAACGTGCCGTACAAATACGACCTGCGCCGTTTCAACACCATCGGCACCGTCAGCTTCGACCATCCGGACCCGTCGATCTTCACCGTCCTGACCTCGCCCACCAGCGTACCGGGCATGGCCAACCTGGATTTCGTGATCTTCCCGCCGCGCTGGATGGTGGCCGAGAACACCTTCCGTCCACCATGGTTCCACCGCAACCTGATGAACGAGTTCATGGGCCTGATCCAGGGTGCCTACGACGCCAAGGCCGAAGGCTTCCTGCCCGGCGGCGCTTCGCTGCACAGTTGCATGAGTGCCCATGGCCCGGATGGCGAGACCTGCACCAAGGCGATCAACGCCCAATTGCAGCCAGCCAAGATCGACAGCACCATGGCCTTCATGTTCGAGACCAGCCAGGTGCTGCGCCCGAGCCGTTTCGCCCTGGAATGCGCCGAACTGCAGAACGACTACGATGCTTGCTGGGCTTCGCTGCCCGTCACCTTCAACCCGAATCGGAGATAACCCATGACCTTGTCCACCATCACCCGCAGCTGGGTCGAGTCTGCCAACGGTCACCCCGACTTCCCGTTGCAGAACCTGCCCCTGGGCGTCTTCAGCACCCAGGGCTCGGCACCTCGCAGCGGCGTGGCCATCGGCGAGCAGATCCTGGATCTTGCGGCCGCGCTGGATGCCGGCCTATTCGAAGGCCCGGCCAAGGCCGCGGTGGAGGCTACCCGTGGTGGCCAGTTGAACGCCTTCTTCCAGCTCGGTCGCCCGGCCCGCGTGGCCCTGCGTGAGCGCCTGCTGGAACTGCTGGCCGAAGGCAGCAGCCTGCAAGGCAAGATCCAGGCCCTGGGGGCGAAGCTGCTGCCCCAGGCCACCGATTGCCAGATGCATGTGCCGGCCAGGATCAATGACTACACCGACTTCTACGTGGGCATCGAACATGCGCAGAACGTCGGCAAGCTGTTCCGCCCCGATAACCCCTTGCTGCCCAACTACAAGTACGTGCCGATCGGCTACCACGGTCGGGCCTCGACCATCCGCGCCTCCGGTGCCGACGTGCGCCGGCCCAAGGGCCAGACCCTGCCGGCCGGGCAGAGCGAGCCGACCTTCGGTCCTTGCGCGCGCCTGGACTACGAGCTGGAACTGGGGATCTGGATCGGCCAGGGCAACGAGCTGGGCGAGTCGATCGCCATTGGCGACGCCGCCGAGCACATCGCCGGTTTCTGCCTGCTCAACGACTGGTCGGCGCGGGATATCCAGGCTTGGGAATACCAACCGCTGGGGCCGTTCCTGTCCAAGAGCTTCATCACCAGCATCTCGCCCTGGGTGGTGACCGCCGAGGCCCTTGAGCCCTTCCGCAAGGCCCAGCCGGCGCGCCCCGAAGGCGACCCGCAACCACTGCCGTACCTGCTGGACAAGCGTGACCAGGCCAGTGGTGGCTTCGACATCGAGCTGGAAGTGCTGCTGCTGACCAAGACCATGCGCGAGCAGGGCTTGCCAGCCCATCGCCTGACCCTGAGCAACAGCCAGTACATGTACTGGACCGTGGCGCAGATGGTGGCGCACCACAGCGTCAACGGTTGCCAGTTGCAGGCCGGCGACCTGTTCGGTTCGGGCACCCTGTCCGGCCCGCAGAGCGGCCAGTTCGGCAGCCTGCTGGAGATCACCGAGGGCGGCAAGAAACCGGTCGAGCTGGCCACTGGCGAAGTGCGCAAGTTCCTCGAGGACGGCGACGAGATCATCCTGCGCGGGCGTTGCCGCCGCGAAGGCTTCGCTTCCATCGGCTTCGGCGAATGCCGGGGTACCGTCCAGCCAGCCCGCTAGCAGGCCGTTGAAAAACGTAGGCGAGGCAGCCAGCGCAAGGCAAAACAGGCGAAAAAGCGCAGTTTACGAGTGGTAAATGAGCATTTTGAGTCTGTTTTTAACGCAGCGATGACAACGCAGGTAGATTTTCAACGGCCCGCTAAGGGGAGTGCAGTATGGAGCTTTATACCTATTACCGTTCCACCGCGTCCTACCGGGTGCGGATCGCCCTGGGCCTCAAGGGCCTGGACTACCAGGCCATCCCGGTCAACCTGCTGGTGCCCAAGGGCGGCGCCAACCGCCTGCCTGAGTACCTGGAGATCAACCCCCAGGGCCGGGTTCCGGCCCTGCGTACCGACCAGGGCGACCTGCTGATCCAGTCGCTGGCGATCATCGAGTACCTGGAGGAGCGTTATCCACAGGTGCCGCTGTTGCCCGAGGACCTGGTCGGCCGTGCCCGTGCCCGGGCCGTGGCGTCCATCATCGGTTGCGACGTGCATCCCTTGCACAACTCCAGCACGCAGAACCTGCTGCGTGAATGGGGCCATGAGGAGGCGCAGTTGCTGGTGTGGATCGACCACTGGATCAGCCAGGGCCTGGCAGCCCTGGAACAACTGATCGGCGAGGCCGGCTTCTGCTTCGGCGAGCAGCCGGGACTGGCCGATGTGTTCCTGATCCCGCAGCTGTACGCCGCCGAGCGCTTCAAGGTGTCGTTGGAGGCCTACCCGCGGATTCGCCGGGTGGCCGCGCTGGCTGCCGAGCATCCGGCGTTCCAGGCCGCGCACCCGGCCAACCAGCCCGACACTCCGGCCTGACCCTGGGCGCCCTGGTCCAGGGCGCACCCGGCCCCTGCAGCCGCTTTGGAGCGGCTGCAGGATCTTGAGTCCCACCACCAGAGGATCTGCCCAGGCGCCTCTCGCATCACCTTCCATAACCATAAGAAACCGAACAGGGACCTTGCGATGCAAAACCAGATTGCCAGCTTTCGCGCTGCGCTCGACGCCCGCCCGGTGTCCGGCTACCAGTGGTCGTTGTTGTTGCTCCTCGCCTTGCTGCTGGTCACCGATGGCTACGACGCCCAGGTCCTGGGCTACGTGGTACCGGCCCTGGCCCAGGACTGGGGCCTGGAGAAAGCCGCCTTCGGCCCGGTGTTCAGTGCCAACCTGCTGGGCCTGACCCTGGGCTCCCTGGCGGTGACGCCCCTGGCGGATCGTTTCGGCGTGCGCCGGATCCTCCTGGGCTGCGTGCTGATCTACGCCAGCCTGACGGTGTTGATGGTGTTCAGCCAATCCCTGGACAGCCTCATGGCCGCGCGTTTTATCTGCGGTATTGGCATGGGTGGGGCGATGCCCAGCGCCATGGCGCTGATGTCCGAATATTCGCCGCCGCGCCTGCGCACCCTGATGGTGACCCTGGCCGCCTGCGGTTTCTCCTTCGGTGGTGCGGCCGGCGGTTTCGTCGCGGCCGGCTTCATCGATCGCTTCGGCTGGGAGGCGGTGTTCCTGGCGGGCGGCGTGACCCCGTTGCTGCTGTTCCCGTTCCTGCTCTGGCGCTTGCCCGAATCGCTGCCACGCCTGCTGCGCGATGCGCCACCCTATGCGCGCCTGCGCAAGCTCAGCGCGCGCATGCTGCCGGACTGGCAGCCGCCAGTGGCGAGCGGCGATGAGGGCCAGCAACAAACCGGTGGCAAGTTCACGGTGGTGGAACTGTTCCGCCAGGGGGATGCGCGGCCGACGCTGCTGATCTGGTCGACCTTCTTCGTCAGCCTGATCCTGCTGTATTTCATGATCAGCTGGCTGCCGACCCTGCTGCTGGAAAGCGGCCTGGCCTTGAAGCAGGCCAACCTGGTGACTTCGATGTTCCTGTTCGCCGGAACCTTGGGGGCGATCTGCATGGCCTGGGTCGCCGATCGTCTCAAGCGCAAGGTGCGGCTGTTGTCCGCAGTGCTCGCCCTGGCGGCGCTGTGCACCGTGCTGCTGGGGTTGAACCACGACAACCCGCGGTACCTGGTGGTGTTCGTGTTCGCCGCGGGCTTTTGCATCATCGGTGGGCAGCTGACCCTGAATGCCTTTGCCAGCAATTTCTATCCGGCCCAGGTGCGCGCCACCGGTACCGGCTGGGCGCTGGGAGTGGGGCGCTTCGGCTCGATCCTCGGGCCGCTGCTGGGCAGCATGTTGCTGGCGATGCATATCCCGGTGCAGCAGATTTTCTTCTTTTGCGCGGTGCCGGCCCTGCTGGCCGCGTTGCTGATCATCCGGGTGCGTGCACCCTCCGAAGGGAGCGACGACGGCACAGGCGCGGCGCAGCCGTTGCAGGCACCGCTCAAGTCCTGAGGGGAGAGCGGGTCAGCAGGCCAGGTGCTTGATCATCGGCACACAGGCCAGGGTCAGGCCCCGGGGTGACTGATACTGGGCGACGCGCTCGCCGACGAAGCCGCACTGGCGGTAGAAGTCCGCGGCATTCAGGGTCGAGTCCAGGATCAAGTGCGACAAGCCGGCCTGTAGGGCCTGCTGTTCGACGTAGTCCATCATCTGCCGGCCGATTCCACGGCCCATGTAGGCCGGGTCGACGAAGACCGCATCGACCTGGCCTGACTCAAGGTCGAGGATGGCACTGGCGGCGACCTGGCCGTCGATGACCGCCACATGCCCGCTGCTTTCCAGCCATTCGATGAAGGGCTGGCCAAGGTTGCCAGCGGTCCACACTTGCAGGTCGGCAGCCGGGTAGTACCCCGCGCATTGATGGTTGATGGCCTGGTTACGTATGTCGAAGACTCGTTGCGCGTCGCCGCCGTGGGCTTTTCTGATCAGCATGCTCGATCCATTCCTTGGAGTGGGCCGGCCATCATGCCTGGGCGCCAAAGGCGCTGTCATGCCTTGCCGGGCTCAGTGCACCACTTTGTTCGCCGGCGGCAGGTGCCCCAGGCGTTCGGTCAGGCGCAGGCGCTGGATCGGATCCTCGCTGAGCAGCAGGGCGCGTTCCAGGTCGAAGCGTTCGGCATTGGGGCATTCCAGGCGCTGGTAGAGGCTGGCCCGGGCCAGGTAGTCGGCGGCGTTGCCATCGCCCAATTCCAGCACCCGCTCGGCGTCGACCAGGGCGCCGAGCAAGTCGTCATGGGCCAGGTGCAACTGGCGCAGGTTGCGCGACAGGCGCTGGAACATCTGTCGTGGTTCGGCGCTGGCCAGGTGTTCGGCCTTGAGCTTGAGGTGATCGCCGTATTGGCGTTGCAGCAATTCGCGGCAGTCGTTGGGGTACAGGCGGCGCCCGCCGCAAGGGTCCAGCAGGTGGTCGGCGCCGGGCACCCGCAGCAGGAAGTGGCCGGGAAAATTCACCCCCACCAGGGGAATATGCAGCCGCTGCGCCAGTTCAAGGGCGATCAGGGCCAGGGCCAGGGGCTGCCCGCGACGCCGTTCGAGAACCTTGTCCATCAGTGCTGCCTGGGGCCGCAGCGGCAGGTACTCGTCCTGCTGGAATTCCAGGTCGTTCATCCGCCGCAGCAGGGGCTGGCCCAGTTCGCTGGCAGGCAGCGACGGCAGGCTGCCGCCGATCTGCTGCTGGATATGCTTGAACTCCTCCAGCAACTGGCCCGGCACCAGTTGTGGTTCGTGTTCGGCGGCGATCCATAGCGCGGCCTCCAGCAAGGCCGGTGGCGAGCGGTGCAGGCAGGCGAAAAAGGCTTGGCGCGGGTTCATGGCAACCTCCGGCGAATGCCTCGTTTTAGCCCCGTCCCGGCGCTTCGTCCAGTGTTGTGACCATCGCCATTGGTTATTTCTCCAAGGTTGCAAAGCCGGGCGGCTTATTCCTGCGCGGCGCAGCAATTTTCAGGCGCAAGCCTATACTGGCGACTACAAGAAGTGATTCGGGAGCCCGTCGATGTTCGCTCTCATGCACAGCACCCGCCTTGAATCGCTGCATCTGAGTATCGACCCCGCGACCGGGTTGAAAGCAGTGATCGCCATCCACGACAACCGCCTGGGGCCTGCCTTGGGCGGTTGTCGTTATCTGCCCTATCCCGACGATGCCAGTGCCGTGGCCGATGCGGCGCGCCTGGCCCAGGGCATGAGCTACAAGGCGGCGCTGGCCGGCCTGCCCCAGGGCGGCGGCACCGCCGTGATCATTCGCCCGGCCCATGTGGAGAATCGCGCAGCGTTGTTCGAAGCCTTCGGCCGTTGCGTCGAGCAACTGGACGGACGCTACATCACCGCCATCGACAGCGGCACCTCGGTGGCCGACATGGACTGCATCGCCCAGCAGACTCGTTACGTCACCAGTACCAGCGCCGCTGGCGACCCGGCGCCCCATGCGGCCATGGGGGTGTTCGCCGGTATTCGCAGCACTGCCATGGCACGCCTGGGCAGCGATAACCTCGAGGGCTTGCGGGTGGCGATCCAGGGCCTGGGCAATGTCGGTTATGCCCTGGCCGAGCAGTTGCATGCCGCTGGCGCCGAATTGCTGGTCAGCGACATCGACTCCGGCAAGGTCCAGCTGGCCATGGAACAGTTGGGCGCGCATCCGGTGGCCAACGACGCCTTGCTCAGCACCCCTTGCGACATCCTCGCGCCCTGTGGCCTGGGTGCGGTGCTCAATAGCCGCAGCGTGGCGCAGCTGCGCTGTTCGGCAGTGGCCGGTTCTGCCAACAACCAGCTGACCAACCTGCAGGTCGCCGACCAGCTGGAGCGGCGTGGCATCCTCTACGCTCCGGACTACGTGATCAATTCCGGAGGGCTGATCTACGTGTCGCTCAAGCACCATAACGAGGAACTGCCGGTGATCACCGCCCACCTGTCGCAGATCAGCCTGCGCCTTACCGAGATCTTCGCCCATGCCCAGGCGCAAAAGCGCTCGCCGGCACGCATCGCCGACGAATTGGCGGAGCGGGTGCTCTATCGCTAGGCAGCGGTAACCCGATGCTGGCTTTATGTAACATCGGTATCTGCAGCGGTTGGCGGGCAAGGGGCCAACCATCGCTGCGACCGACCACCCGGGGAATGCATTGGACGATGGCTGAAGTGCTCGACGACGGATTGGATCAACAGCTGACCCGGGTGCTGCACAGCGCTCTGGATCTTCAGGCGATCCGCCAGGTCCTGGTGTTGTACAGGGAGCGCGGGTTTTCAGCTCAGGCTGTATACGACCGTCTTGCCCACCTTCGGCTCGAGGCGGTTGGCGCTGAAGAAGAGCGCATCCTCGAGGCCATGGACATCGCGTCCGGGTATTGCCCGGCACGGTGCAGGGTGTGGGAACCTGCTCCGTGAGCGTGGCGAGTACGCAAAGGCGTTACAGGGCGAACGCCATCGGATGGCAACTCCATTCCCAGGCATGAAAAAAAGCCCTGTGTCGTGGACGCAGGGCTTTTTGATCGGGGCAAGCCTATTTCGCGGCCTTGGCCGCTTTCGCCGGCTTGGCTGGCGCCTCCACCTCGACGGGCTGCTCCTTCTCGACCGGCGCCACGGCTGGCGCCGTTTCGCTGAGCAGTTCGTTCAGCGCATCCGGCTGGCTCTTGAAGGCCTTGGCGAATACATCACGATTCTTGGCCATGTAGATGCCGGCTTCTTCCACTTGTTGCTCGGTCAGCGACGGCACCGCTTTTTGCAGCACCTGCGCCAGCACTTCAGCCAGTTCGAGCATCTTGTCATGACGGTCAGCTTCGGCTTTATCCATGAACAAGCGCTCCAGATCTCGGCTGCTGCGGTATACCACTTCGACGGCCATTCACCACCTCACATGCCTTCACGATAATGGGTCGGTACAAATACTGTATCGATATACAGGTTCGAGAGAATAGGCGAAACCTTTTCCCTTGGATAGTGGCTTTTCAATGTAGACGGATTTTTTTCCCCGGCCATCGATCCCAGCAGTAGTTGCTGTCAGGTACGTGCCTCGTCGGCAATGCTCGCCATCTCAATGACGCGCCCCTGGCCTTTTTTCTGCATGCAGGACAACCGTCACGTCCCTTGCGCATCATCCGGTCGAAACGACCTAAGGAATAACCATCGTGAAAATCAATTGGGCCGAAAACCTGCGGCAGAACGTCCATCAGTTGGCCGAGTCCCTGGGCAACCTGTTCGTCGAATCGTTCCACTACCTGGCGCTGTTCGCCATCGGCGCGGTGACCGCCTGGGCGGCGGTGATGGAATTCCTGCAGATGCTCGAGGAAGGCCACATCAAGATCGACGACATCCTGCTGCTGTTCATCTACCTGGAATTGGGCGCGATGGTCGGTATCTACTTCAAGACCAACCACATGCCGGTGCGTTTCCTGATCTACGTGGCGATCACGGCATTGACCCGGCTGCTGATCTCCAACGTCTCCCACCACAATCCGCCGGACCTGGGGATCATCTACCTGTGCGGCGGCATCCTGCTGTTGGCCTTTGCCGTGCTGGTGGTGCGCTACGCGTCCTCGCAATTTCCCTCGGTGAAGATCGAACACCCGCACCGCAAGGTCGGCGAGGGTTCCAGCGAGCACCCGGAAGTGGAGAAAGGCGAGATCTAGTGAGGTCGCGCCTGCGCCTGGGCTGCCTGGTTTGCCGGTGGCGGCAGGGGTAGGCGGTCGCCGTTGGTCATGGCCTGGAGGATCGCCATGGCGCTGTGGCCTTGCTCGATGGCGATACCGAACTGGATGCTCTGTACCAGGCGTTCGATGCGTTGCGGGTCGCTGCGCTGGGCCGAGCTGATCAGGCGCTTGGCCACCACCTGGCCGGCCTGGGACAGGGTCAGCATCATGCTGCCGTCCAGGCCCTGGATGCTCAGGTTGACCTGGTATTGGGGAGCGAAAGTGTCGGTAATCAATTGCAATGGGTTGTCCATGTCGCGTCACCGCCTGCTGGGATCGTGCAGACATTGACCGGCCGGGTGCGAGATTAGTTCGCAATTGCGGACCACTGGCCGGTCGTTCGTCGAGGCTTGCCGGCATCCGTGCGCCTCTCGGGCGATCAAGCAAGGGGCATGCCGCGGTCGGCGCCGGCCAATGAATCCGGGAGCAAAAAAAAGCGGACCGCAAGGTCCGCTTTTTCGTTGTCGCCCCGTTTCAGGGCAGGAAGGAGAAGATGATCGCCGACAGTGCGATCAGCCCGATCAGTACCACGAACAGATTCGACAGCTGGCCCGAGTACTGGCGCAGCGACGGTACGCGCTGGATCGCATACATCGGCATCAGGAACAGCAGGCAGGCGATCACCGGGCCGCCCAGGGTCTCGATCATGCCCAGGATGCTCGGGTTGAAGGTCGCCACTGCCCAGCAGCTGAGCACCATGAACAACGCGGTGAGCTTTTCCAGGTGGCTGGAGGACAGGGCGCGGCCGCGACCGCGCAGGCTTTTCACGATCAGCCCCTGGAAGCCTTCGCTGGCGCCGATGTAGTGGCCCAGGAACGACTTGGTAATGGCTACCAGCGCGATCAGTGGCGCGGCGTAGGCGATGACCGGGGTCTGGAAGTGGTTGGCCAGGTACGACAGGATCGAGATGTTCTGCGCCTTGGCCGCGGCCAGGTCCGCCGGCGACAGGGCCAGCACGCAACTGAAGCAGAAGAACATCACCGTCAGCACCATCATGGCGTGGGCCATGGCCAGGATGCCGCTGCTCTTGCGTTCGGCCTGCTGGCCATAGTGGCGCTTCTGGTCCACGGCGAAGGCCGAGATGATCGGCGAGTGGTTGAACGAAAACACCATCACCGGGATCGCCAGCCACAGGGTCTTGAGGAACAGCGGCATGGGCATGCCGTCGCCGGCCGAGGCGAAGAACGCGCCGTTCCAGTTGGGGATCAGGCTCAGGGCCAGCAACAGCAGGGCGGCGACGAAAGGGTAGACCAGCAGGCTCATGGCCCGCACGATCACGTCCTGGCCGCAGCGCACGATGGCCATCAGGCCCAGGATCAGCAACAGCGACAGCACCGCCCGCGGCGGCGGGGCCATGTGCAACTGGTGTTCCATAAAGCTGCCCAGGGTGTTGGTCAGGGCCACGCTGTACACCAGCAGGATCGGGAAGATGGCGAAGAAGTAGAGCAAGGTGATCAGCTTGCCGGCGCCGACCCCGAAGTGTTCTTCCACCACCTCGGTGATGTCCCCGGAGCGTCCGGACAGGACGAAGCGGGTCAGCCCACGGTGGGCGAAGAAGGTCATGGGGAAGGCCAGCAGTGCCAGCACGATCATCGGCCAGAAGCCGCCGACCCCGGCGTTGATCGGCAGGAACAGGGTGCCGGCGCCGATGGCGGTGCCATACAGGCCGAGCATCCAGGTGGTGTCGTGCTTGCTCCAGCCCCGGGAGGCTGTCGCGCTGTCGCGGGGTGTCGCTACGGCAGGATTTTGAGTAGCAGGTGTGGGTACATCGGTCATCGGTATCGCCTCGTTATTATTCTTGCTCGGGCTCACGTGTTACGGACGGTCAGGGAAGGCTCCTCAGCATTCCACCCAGCTCACCGCCAGGCCGCCCCGTGAAGTCTCTTTGTATTTGTCATGCATGTCGGCGCCGGTATCGCGCATGGTGCGGATCACCCGGTCCAGGGAAATGAAATGCTGGCCATCGCCGCGCAGGGCCATCTGGGTGGCGTTGATCGCCTTCACCGCGGCAATCGCGTTGCGCTCGATGCAGGGCACTTGCACCAGGCCGCCCACCGGATCGCAGGTCAGGCCGAGGTTGTGCTCAAGGCCGATCTCGGCGGCGTTTTCCAGTTGTTCCGGGGTAGCTCCCAGGACTTCCGCCAGGCCGGCTGCGGCCATGGCGCAGGCCGAACCCACTTCGCCCTGGCAGCCGACTTCGGCGCCGGAGATCGAGGCGTTCTTCTTGCACAGGATGCCCACCGCGGCGGCGCCGAGGAAAAAGCTCACGACATCGTCGTCGCAGGCTTGCGGGTTGAATTTCATGTAGTAGTGCAGCACCGCCGGGATGATCCCCGCCGCGCCGTTGGTGGGGGCGGTGACCATGCGTCCGCCGGCGGCGTTCTCTTCGTTCACCGCCAGGGCGTAGAGGTTGACCCACTCCATGGCCGACAGTGTCGAGGTGATGACGTTGGGCTTGCCGATCTCCAGCAGGTTGCGATGCAGCTTGGCGGCGCGGCGTGGCACGTCGAGACCGCCGGGCAGGATGCCTTCGTGGCTCAGGCCCTGTTCCACGCATTCGCGCATCACCGACCAGATGTGCAGCAGGCCGCTGCGGATCTCGGCGTCACTGCGCCAGGCCCGCTCGTTGGCCATCATCAACTCGCCGACCCGCAGGTTGTGGGTCTTGCACAGGGCCAGCAGCTCGGCGGCGCTGTTGAAGTCGTAGGGCAGTTGCACGCTGGCGCCGGCTTCGTTCCCGGCCTCGACCTGCGCAGCCTCGACGATGAAACCACCGCCCACCGAGTAGTAGGTCTGTTCCAGCAGGGCGCCGTGTTCGCCCAGGGCGACCAGGGTCATGGCGTTGGGGTGGTAGGGCAGGCTCTCGTCCAGCAGGAGCAAGTCCTGCCGCCAATCGAAGGCGATGCTCGAGCGACCGCCCAGCAGCAACTGGCCGCTTTCGCGCAGTTGCTGGATGCGTGGACCGATGCTGCGCGGATCGATGCTGTCCGGCCATTCGCCCATCAGGCCCATGACGCTGGCGCGGTCGGTAGCGTGGCCGACACCGGTGGCGGAGAGGGAGCCGTAGAGGCGGATCTGCACTCGCCGCACCTGCTCTTGCAGGCCCTGCTCGAACAGCGCCTGGGCAAAGGTCGCGGCGGCGCGCATCGGGCCGACGGTATGGGAACTGGACGGACCGATGCCAACTTTGAACAGATCGAAAACACTGATAGCCATGCTAAAGCCTTACAAGCAATGGAAGGTAGATCGCTGCCATTTTTTGTAGGCCAAGCGCAATGTCGGCGATACTGCCAACCTCGGTCAGCAGTGACCAACGAAATTTTCTAAGAGATCCTTTAGCAGGACTAAACGATGAGCCGTCAGTTTCATGCCCAGACCTATGTCTGGCTGCATGTGTTTTCCTGTGCCGCGCGGCACCTGTCCTTCACCCGCTGTGCCGAGGAGTTGCACATCACTCCCGGGGCGGTGAGCCAGCAGATCCGCCAGCTCGAAGAGCGCCTGGGGTTTCGCCTGTTCCACCGCCGGGCCCGGGGTGTCGAACTCAGCGCCGAGGGCCAGCGCCTGGCCCTGACAGTGAGCGAGGCCTACGGCAGCATCGACGCCGAATTGCGCCGCCTGGATGCGGGCATGATCGGCGGTACCTTGCGCCTGCGCTCGATCCCCTCGTTCCTCGGCAAGTGGCTGACCCCGCGTTTGCCGCGCCTGCAGCAGCGCTACCCGGAGATCCAGTTGCGGCTGGTGGCGGAGGACAGCAGCGTGGCGCTGCATGAGGGTGACTTCGACCTGGCCATCGACCTGAACGACGGCAGCTATCCGGGCCTGCAATCCACCGCCCTGCTGGACGAGCAGATCTTCCCGGTGTGCGCGCCGAGCCTGCTGCGTGGGCGGCCACCGTTGCACGGGCCGGCGGACCTGGCGCACTTTCCGCTGCTGCACGACATCACTGCCTGGCGTGGCAGCTACGAATATGCCGAATGGGAGTTCTACCTCAATGCCATCGGCTTCGAAGGCGCCGATGTGCGTCGCGGCCATACCTTCAACCGCAACCACCTGACCATCGAAGCGGCGATCGCCGGCATGGGTGTGGCGATCGCCCGGCGCACCCTGCTCAACGACGAGCTGGAGCGCGGCACCCTGATCGTGCCGTTCGGCCTCGCGGTGCCCAATCACAAGCGTTACGTGCTGCTTTATGCGCCAGGCGCACTGAGCCACCCCGGGGTGCGGGCGGTGCATGACTGGCTGGTGGAGGAAGCGGAGATATTTCGCGGCCTGCACCCCCTGGGAGAGGGGCAGGAATGAGCTGTTTCAAGCCGTGACGCAAGCGCGGCTGACTCCCCACACTAACAGCGCCCTGGCGGTTTGTCCGGCTTTATTTGCGTATGAATATTTATATTTTTCCAGGGGTTGAAATGTTCTTCGCCGTGCCTAATTGTGTAATCAAGAGGTCACGAAATGCTGGTCAAAGCCAGGTTCCAGGCCTCTTGCGAGCAAGCTGAAATAAGGGAAGAACTATGCAAATCCAAGTCCATAGCGATAACCATATTCAAAGCAGCCTTCGGATGGAGGAGTGGGTGCGCAGCACCGTTGAAAGCACGCTCGAACGTTACGAGGAAGACCTGACCCGGGTGGTGGTCCATCTGCGTGACGAGAACGGCGGCAAGTCGGGTCCCGATGACCTGCGTTGCCAGCTCGAGGCCCGGCCCAAGGGGCACCAGCCGATTTCCGTGACCCACAAGGCCGATACCCTGGAGCAGGCCATCGACGGCGCCACCGTCAAGCTGGAAAGTGCCCTGGAGCACATGTTCGGCAAGTTGCGCGCCAAGCGCCCGGCAGCAGTGTCCGACAATGACGGCAGCGAGGCGGATGCCCTGCTCGAAGAAGAATTCCTGGAAAACCAGCAAGCTGCGCTCAATAGCTGATAGCTGGATTTTCCCTCGACCCGACGGGCCTGCATTGCAGGCCCGTTTTCTTTTGTGGGGCCTTAGAACGCGACCGACGTCTGCACGTACAGGGTCCGCGGCTCGCCCACGTACTTGCCCTTGTTGTTGTCGTCGAAGGAGCGGGTGAAGTACTGGTGGTTGAAGATGTTCTTCACCCCCACCGCCACGTTCAGGTCCGACAGTTGCGGCCCGAAGTCATAGCCGGCGCGGGTGCTGAACAGCATGTAGCCGGGAATGCGTCCATTGCTGCCGTCGAGGCTTTCGCGGGAGGTGTTGGCGTTGTCGGCGAACTGGCTGCTCTGGTAGCTGCTGTCGAAGTTGAGCTTCCACGGACCTTCGGTGTAGCTCACCCCCAGGGTGCCCTTGTGCTTGGATGAGAAGGGCACGCGATTGCCTTTGTTCGGCCCGTCCTCGCGGATGGTGGCGTCGACGTAGGCATAGGTGGCATAGACATTGAACCCGGCCAATGCCGGATCCAGGCCGTCGAGGGCGTAGTTGATGCTGCTCTCGATGCCCTGGTGCCGCGTTTGCCCGCGGGCGATCACCGTATCGTTGGTCTGGTTGCTGTCGTACTGGTTGTCGAAGTTGATCAGGAAGGCGCCCAGCTCGGCGCGCAGGGTGCCATCGTCGTAGCGAGTGCCGATTTCCCAGGTGCGGGCCTTTTCCGGCTTCACCTCACCGCTGGCCACCCGGTTGGGCATCTGGCTGTACTGCACGCTGCCGAACGAGCCCTCGGTGTTGGCGTAGAGATTCCAGTTTTCGTCGACGTGGTACATCACGTTCAACGCCGGCAGCGCGGTGTTGTAGTTGCCCTTGTACTTGACGTTGCTGAGGTTGTTGCTTTGCTGCGACTCGATCATTTCGTAGCGGATGCCCGGGGTCAGGGTCCACTTGCCGATATCGATGCGGTCATCGACGAACAATGCGTGGGCCTCGGTGCCGCCACGGGTGTCGCGGTCGTTGCGGCTGTTGCGGGTGGGCAGCTGCTGGTTGGCGCTGATGGGCGTGCGGTAGCGCAGCTCGTGCCCGGCTTCGTTGATGTAGCGATAGCCGATCCCGACTTCGTGGCTACTGTTGCCCAGGTCGAAACCCTGGGCGAGGCGCGTCTCCAGGCCGCGCACCCAGTACTCCCGGGGCGACAGGGAGAGGAAGCTGCCCTGATCCAGGTAGCCGCTGCGCAGGGTCTTGGTGAAGAAACTGTTGACGGTGAATTCGCGGCGATCCTCCTGGTAGCGATAGCCGAGGTTGAACATCGTCCGCCGGCCCCAGAACTTGTCGTAGGGGCGGGTCGATTGGTAAGGGTTGGCCTTGTAGTCCGCCACGTTGAGGCCGCCGGGCATGTCGGCCTCGCCTTCATAGTATTGGGCCATGGCGTTGAGGCTGTTGGCTTCGTCGAGCTGGTACTTGCCCTTGAGGATCAGGTCGTCGATCCGCGTGCCGCTATGTTCGCGCCAATCGCCGCCGCGGGTGCCGGAGTACAGCAGCGCGCCGCCCAGGCCATTGTCGGCTGTGCCGCCAGCCAGCAGGTTGGCGCTGGTCTTGAAACCGTCATGGCTGGAGGAGGGGCTGGTCTCGGTCTGGAAGCCGCCCTTGAAGGTCGGCGTCTCGGGAATCGCCCGGGTCACGAAGTTGACGATGCCGCCGACGTTCTGCGGGCCGTAGCGCACGGCACCGCCGCCGCGCACCACGTCCACGGCGTCCATGTTGCCCATGCTGATGGGCGCGAACGAGAGCTGGGGCTGGCCATAAGGGGCGAACGGCACCGGGATGCCATCCATCAGCACCGTGGAGCGCGAAGCCAGGCGTGGGTTGAGCCCGCGGATGCCGAAGTTCAGCGCCATGTCATGGCTGCCGGTGCCGTTGTTGTCCGGTGCGTTGACCCCGGGAATCCGGTTGAGCACGTCCCGCGCCTGGGTGGCGCCCTGGCGCTCGAACTCTTCACGGCGGATCACGTCCCGCGCCCCGGCATGCTCGAAGACATCGACCTGGCGGGCATCGCCCAGCCAATCGCCAACCACGCTGGAGGCGCCCAGTTGCAGGGTGGCCGGTGCTGCCCCGGGTGTTGCCGGTTGCAGGCTGAAGGCATTGCCGCCCTCGGCCCGGGCTTGCAGGCCAGTACCCTGCAGGAGGATCTGCAAGGCCTGTTCGGGGCTGTATTGCCCATCCAGGCCGTGGCTCTGCACACCACTGGTGAGTTGCGAGCCGAAGGAAATCAGCACGCCTGCTTCACGGCCGAACTGGTTCAGCGCGCTTTCCAGGGACATCGGGGCGATGTGGTAGGACTTGCCCGCAACCTCGGCGGCCTGGAGCTGGGACAGGCTGGCCAGGCCCAGGCTGGCCCCCAGCAGCAGGTGACGCAGTGAGCGGGCCAGGGGCGTGGGGCGAGAGGGTTGCTGAGTCATCGATGGCGATCCTGAGAAGGAAGAATCAAGGTGGCTTTCCCTTCTTGTCACCCGAGCCTGGCAAAACGGCTCATGTCTCATCAAAAAAATGTTCCAGTGGTGTACAGACGGGTTGTCTATCGCTTCGTGTAGCCGCTGCCGCAGGCTGCGCACGGTTGGGCACGAGCCGCTGGATCTGGCGGCCGCTGCGCGCCTGTGTGCAACCTCGCCGGGGCTCGACAGCGGCTACAGGGGTCAGGCGCGAGCCTCGACGTTGACCCAGTAACGGGTGAAGCGTCGCACCCGGACTGGCAGGCTGACCTGCAACAGGTCGAGGATCCGTTCGCCGTCATCCAGGGGGTAGCTGCCGGAAATCAGCAGGTCCGCCACTTGGGCATCGCAATGCAAGCGGCCCCGACGATAACGTCCCAGTTCGGCGAGGAAGTCCGCCAGGCGCATGTGGGCCGCCACCAGCATGCCCTCGCTCCAGGCGCCGCTGCCGGCCTCCAGGGCGCGGGGAGCGTCCCAGCCGTCGCGGCGAAAGTCCAGCTGCTGCCCGGCCGCTACCTGGGAAGGCGCGGCGCTGTAGGTCCCGGGCTCCACGCGGGCGGCGCCGGCATACACCGCCAGTTGGCTATGGCCGCTGAACTGGCGCAGGTTCAAGCGTGCGGCGCTGGTCTTCACCAGGCCCTCGGCGCTTTGCACCACCAGTGGCCGTGGGTCCTTGCCGGCGCTGAGCATGATTTCGCCTTCCAGCAGGCGGATCACCCGTTGCTGGCTGTCGAAGCGCACATCCACCGCGCTGCTGGTGTTGAGCTGCAACTGGCTGCCGTCGCTAAGCTGCAGCTTGCGCCGCTGGCCCCGGGCGCTGCTGTAGTCCGCCAGCAACGGCGGTAGCGGGTTGTGCTCGCGCAGGTTCCAGGCCGCCGCGGAACCGACGCCCAGGACCAGCAGCAGCTTGAGAGCCTGGCGCCGGCCGTTGGACCTCGGGGTATTCAAGGCGGCATGGGCCAGGGGCGAGGGCAAGCCGCGCAAACGCTGGTTGACCCGCAGGATATGGGCCCATGCCCGCTGATGTTCGCTGTGGGCGTCGTGCCACTGCTGCCAGGCCTGCTGCTGGCGCGGATCCAACGGGCCGTCCTGCATCTGGATCAACCAGTGCACCGCCTGCTCGGCGACCTGGTTGCTGAACTCAGCTTGGGCATTGAGGTGGGGATTCATCGGCGCTCTCAAAGGGCGAAGTAGCAGCGCATGGCCGCCTTGTTCAGGTGGCGCTTGACCGTGGCGATGGAAATACCCAGTTCGCGGCCGATCTCGGCGTAGCCCAGGCCATCCAGTTGGCACAGCAGGAACGCACGCTTGACCTGGGGTGGCAGGCCATCGAGCAGGCTGTCCAGCTCCTGCAGGGTCTGCAGGATGATCGCCCGTTCTTCTTCCGCAGGCGCGACCTGCTCGGGCAACTGCGCCAGGGCTTCCAGATAGGCGCGCTCCAGGTCCTGGCGCCGGTAGTGATTGCACAGCACGCGCTTGGCGATGGTGGCGAGGAAGGCCCGGGGTTCGACGAGGAGCGGGGTTTCCCGGGCGCCCAGCACCCGGATGAAAGTGTCCTGGGCCAGGTCGGCGGCGCTGTCGGGGCAGCCGAGGCGGCGCCGCAACCAGGTGTTCAACCAACTGTGATGGGCCAGGTAGAGACCTTCGACGGTAGCGGAATGGGACAAGCCGGACGCTCCTGCACTGACAAGACGCATAAGGTAACGAGAATTGTTCGCATTGTAGTGGGGCGATATGAGCCTCGGCAATTGGTGCGGATGGACGGGCAGGGCGATGACTCTCAGCGCTTTTTGCGTATGAGAATATTTATCATTAATATTGTCCGCCTTCTGTGCCCGGGCATGCGCGTCCGGGCTTTCTTTTGCTGCAAGGTCCGAACATGAAAAGCAAGGCCGGCGGAATTCCCGCTTCCTATCGCCTGGCGGTGGCATCGCGGGTTTGCGCCGCGGTCCTGGGCGGCTACCTGCTGGCGGCGCTGGCCTGCGCCTGCCTGAGCTTACTGCTGCCGTTGTCCAAGGTCGACGCGGTGCTCAGCGCGATGATGAGTTCGTTCCTGTTCTACCTGCTGGCGGTGATCTGGTGCTTCGCCTGCCGCAGCGCCTGGCATGCCTGGTTCGGCTTGCTCCTGCCTTGCCTGGTGCTGGCGTTGGTGGCTGGCAGCGCCTATTGGGCGGCCCTGCCATGAAAGAGGGTTTGCGCCAATCCATGGCCTGGTTGCACACCTGGAGCGGATTGCTGTTCGGCTGGCTACTGTTCGCCATCTTCCTCACCGGGACCCTGTCCTATTTCAAGCACGAGATCAGCCACTGGATGCAGCCCGAGATCCCGGCCCGGACCCTGGACGCCGAGGCCAGCCTGGGCCTGGCCCAGCGCTACCTGGAGCAGCATGGCCAGGGCGCGCAACGCTGGTTCATCGGCCTGCCCGACGCCCGCGAGCCGGCCCTGTCGGTGGCCTGGCAGGCACCGGGCAAACCCGGCGAGCGCGGCGCCTTCAGCGAGAAGCTGCTGGACCCGGCCACGGGCAGCGAGCTGCATGCGCGAGATACCCGGGGTGGCGAGTTCTTCTATCGCTTCCACTTCCAATTGCAGATGCCCTATCCATGGGGTCGCTGGCTATCGACCATGGCGGCCATGGTGATGCTGGTGGCGCTGGTCAGCGGGATCATCATCCACAAGAAAATCTTCAAGGACTTCTTCACCTTCCGCCCGCGCAAGGGCCAGCGCACCTGGCTCGACGGGCACAACGCATTGGGCGTGCTGGTGCTGCCGTTCCACCTGATGATCACCTACAGCAGCCTGGTGATCTTCATGTCCATGGTCATGCCGGCGGGCGTCTTGATCGCCTACAAGGGCGACAACAATGCCTTTTTCCAGGACCTGCAACCGGCAGCCCGCAATACCCCGGCTGCCGGTGAGCCAGCGCCGCTGGCGCCCTTGCAACCGATGCTCAGGCAAGCCTTGCAGCACTGGTCGGGTGGGCGTGCGCAGCGGGTGGTAGTGAACAATCCCGGGGATGCGAACGCTTCGGTGCAGGTCATGCGCCATGGGGCCGACCAGGTGGCTCGCAACTTCGGCAGCGCGCTGGCGTTCAACGGCGTCACCGGCCAGCCCTTGTCGGAAAGTCCCGGGCAGTCGCTGCCCAAGGCCATCGGCGGCAGCTTCTATGGGCTGCACATGGGGATGTTCGCCGGGCCGGTGCTGCGCTGGTTGTACTTCATCTGTGGCCTGGCCAGCACCGCGATGATCGGCACCGGGCTGGTGATCTGGCTCGGCAAGCGCCAACTCAAGCACGCCAAGAGCCCGGTCATGCCCTTCGAGCTGCGCCTGGTGGAGGTGCTGAACATCGCCAGCATGTCCGGGCTGGTGCTGGCGGTGGCGGCGTTCTTCTGGGCCAACCGCCTGCTGCCGGCCGGCTTCGCCGAGCGCGCCGGCTGGGAGGTCAACAGCTTCTTCAGTGCCTGGGGCCTGGGCCTGTTGCATGCGGCGTTGCGTCGTGGGCGCCGGGCCTGGATCGAGCAGTTGGCGCTGGCGGCCCTGTTGCTGGCCGGCATTGCGCTGCTCGATGCCTTGACCGCGCCGAACCTGGCCGATGGTTTCCTCAGTCGTGGGGACTGGACCCGGGCCGGCTTCGACCTGGCTTGCCTGGCCAGTGGCCTGTTCCTGGCCTGGGCCGCGTACAAGATGCAACGCGCCGCCCGGGCTCCTGTCGCCAACCCGTCCCGGGCCCGCTCTCGGGCCGCTGAAACCGAGGTGGATTGAATGCTCCTGGCCCTGTTGCTCTGTTATGCCGGCTTCACCGGTTTGTGCCTGTCCCTGGATCGGCACCACGGTGAGGTGCTGGGCAGCAAGCCCAGCGCCCGCCGTCGCCAGGGCCTGCGCCTGGGTGGCTGGCTGCTGCTGGGGCTGTCGCTGGTGGCCGCAGTGCAAGACACCGGCTGGAGCCTGGGGCTGGTGCAGTGGTGCGCGGTGTTGATGTGCAGCGCCTTGCTGCTGGTCTGGCTGCTGCCGTACCGCCCGCGCCTGGTGCTGTCCATGGCGGGCGCGAGCCTGTTGGCCAGTCCGCTGGCGGCCCTGGCCCAATTCTGAGTACCGCGCCTGCGATGAATATCCTGCCGCCGGAACCCACAGAGCTGGATCGCTCCGACCCGCAGGGCACTCGTGCGCATTTTCTCCAGGTGTTCCTGTCCCAGCGGGCGCAGATGGAGGCCCTGGTCAGTCGCCGGGTCGGTTGCCGGGCCACCGCCGCGGACCTGGTGCAAGAGTTGTTCCTGCGCTTCTGGCGCCGGCCCCTGGTCCAGGTCGAGGAACTGAGCACCTACCTGCTGCGCTGCGCCGGCAATATCGCCATCGACCACCTGCGTAGCGAAGGCGCGCGGGTCCGGGTCAGCGCCGGCTGGGTGCCGGAGCAGCAAGACCAGCACGCTCTCGAGCCCCAGGCCGTGCTGGAGGCCGGTAACGATCTGCGCCATGTGGAGGCGGCCTTGCGCGGCCTGCCCCAGCGTACCCGGCAGATCTTCCTGCTCAATCGCATCCATGGGCGCAAGTACGCCGAGATCGCCAAGGCGATGGACCTGTCCCAAAGCGCCGTGGAAAAACATATGATGCGCGCCCTCGAAGCCTGCAAGGCCAGCCTGCGGGAGCCCTCGACCACGCGTACGCCAAGGAATGCCCCGTGAACCAGCGCTCCACCGTCACCCCGACGCCTGCCCAGGAACAGGCCGCCCTGGCCTGGCTGAGCCTGCTCCACGACCAGCCCAGCAGCGGCGACCAGGCGACTTTCAGCCAATGGCTGCAAGCCGACCCGGCCCATGTCGAAGCCTATGCCCAGGTCCAGGTGCTATGGGAGTTGAGCGAGCAGCCGGCGCGGACCCTGGCCGCCGAAGAGGACCAGGCCCTGCAAGGCTTGCTGCGGCAGATGGATGGGGCCAGGGGTCGGGCCCGGCGCCGCTGGTCGGTGGGCCTGGCGCTGGCTGCCAGCTTGTTGCTGGCCGTGACCCTGGGCGCCGGGTGGCAGCCGGGGCGCTGGGTCGACGACCTGGGCGCCGACTATGTATCGGCCCCGGGCCAGGTGCGCACCGTGACCCTGGCCGATGCCAGCCAAGTGACCCTGGACGCCGACAGCGCCATCGCCGTGGACTTCAGCCATGGCCAGCGGCACGTCCAACTGCGCCGTGGCGCCGCGTTCTTCCAGGTCAGTCATACCGGCGAGTCTTTCGTGGTGAGCGCCGAGCAAGGCGAGGCCCGGGTCCTGGGCACCCAGTTCGAAGTGCGCCTGCAATCCCAGGGCGCCCAGGTCACGGTGCTGTCCGGACGGGTCGGGGTCACGCCGGCCGCGGGCGCGCCCCAGCAAGTGCTTGGCGCCGGCCAGCAAGTGGCCTATGGCCAGGGCCAGGCCGCGCCGTTGCATGGGACCGACAGCGAAGCGCAACTGGCCTGGCGCCAGGGTTGGCTGAACTACTACCACGCGCCATTAGCCGAGGTGGTCGCGGACCTGCGGCGTTATTTCCCGGGGCGCATCCTGTTGCTCGACTCGCAATTGGCCCAGCGCCGAGTCAGCGGCAGCTTCTCCAGCAAGGACCCGCAAGCGGTCCTCGACTCCCTGCAGGCAGTGTTGGGTTTTCGCCAGCACAAGATGTTCGGCAGGCTGCTCGTCCTGCGCTGAGAAGCCTGTCCCAGAGCTCCCGAACATTCATCGATATCACTTCGTTCTGTCACTAAACCGTTACACGAGGCGCGGATGATCTGCGCATTCCTGAGCACATGGTCAGGATCGGAGAGGGTTGTGATTCAGCTCTCGTAGGGGAGGGATGGCTGAAGCAGGAGCAAGTCGATGCGCAGCTGGGATGTAGCTAAAAAGAAAAAAGCCCATATCGAAATCATCCCGATGATCGATGTGATGATGTTTCTCTTGGTGTTCTTCGTACTCATCAGTCTCAACGTGATCCCGGCCGTGGGGATCAAGACGCAGTTGCCGGTCGCCAGTACCGCGCAACAGTTGAAACCGCAAAACAAGGCGGTCATCACCCTGGGCCTGCAGGAGCGCCTGCAACTCGATGGCCAGGACCTGGATGAAGGTGCCCTGCTGGCGCAACTCAAGGTGCTCAATACCGGCAGCGAGAAGCTGGTCATCATCATCAACAGCGACCAGGGCGTGGAGGTCAAGCGCCTGGTCGCGGTGATGGACCTGCTCAAGGGCAATGGTTTCTCGTCCGTCTCCATCGCCACGCGCAAGTCCTGACGCCATGTTCAGTCTCTATCGAACCCGCAAGCTGCTGGCATGCCTGCTGCCGGCCGGCCTTCTGTTGCTGGTGATCTACAGCAGCCAGTTGCAGCGATTGCAGATCACGCCGGTGTACGACGAAAGCACCGTGGAAGTGGCCCTGGTGGATGCCAGCGAACTATTGGCCGTGGCCGAGCCGCCACCGCCCGAGCCGGAGCCGTTGCCCCTCGAGCCCGAGCCGCCGGTGGTGGCGCCGGATGAAGAGCCCCTGGTGATCGAGCCGCCCAAGCCCAAGCCGGTGGTCAAGCCCAAGCCCGTGGTACCCAAGCCGCTGGTGGCCAAGCCCGAGCCAGCCAAGCCCGTGGCGCCTAAACCGGCCCCGGCACAAGTGGCCAAGAGCACCCCGGCGCCGCAGCCCATCGTGGCCGAGGCGCCAAGACCCCCGGTGGCGACACCGGCCCCAGCACCGGCCCCAGCGCCAGCCCCCGCGGCGCCGGCCAGTGCCATCAAGGAAAGCCTGTACACCGCCGCTTTGCGCAAGGAACTGGAAAAGCACAAGCAATACCCCAGCGGCCGCGAGGCCTCGTTGCAGCGTCCCCAGGGCGATGTGGTGATCTGGCTGGAAGTCGATCGGGCCGGCAACGTGCTCGACAGTGGCATCGAAAACAAGGCGCCGAACATGTTGCTCAACCGTGCCGCGCAAACCAGTTTGCGCCGCGTGGAAAAGGTCTCGCCGTTCCCGGCGGACGCCTTCTCGGGCAAGAACAAGCAACGGTTCACCGCGACCTTTAGCTACAACGTGGAATAACCCATCACCTATTAACGAAAGTTGTAAGCAAGGGATTGACCCGTGAAGATCAATAAACTTTATGCCCTGCTTCTGGCATCGGGCCTGGGCAGTTTTGCGCCATTGGTTCTGGCCGACGATACCGTGGACGTCGGTGCGGTGAACGTTGTCGGCAAACAGTCCCTGGGCAATGGCCACATGATCAAGGAAGAAAGCGCCAAGGCGCGTTCCACCGTGACCAAGGAAGCCATGGACCAGATGGCGCCCACCGCCAACGCCGTGGACAAGCTCAAGTACACCCCGGGGATCAACGTCTCCAGCACCGATGCCACGGGCCTGAGCGGCACCAGCTTCACCATGCGCGGGATGAACTCCGACCAGGTGGGCCTTTCTTCCGATGGTTTCCCGATCAACGATTCGGGTGACTACTCCATCTATCCGAACCTGATGGGCGATTCGGAAAACTTCAGCGAAGTGTTCGTCACCCAAGGCTCGTCCGAGGCCGACGGTCCGCACATCGGTTCCAGCGGCGGCAACATCGGCCTGGTGAGCATGCGCCCGACCAAGGATTTCGGCGTGTTCGTCAAGCAATCGGTGGGCTCGAACAACCTGCGCAAATCCTTCGCCCGGCTGAACACCGGCGACCTGGGCGGCTTCAAGACCTGGGTCTCGGCTTCTCATACCGAAGGCGACAAGTGGAAGGGCAAGGGCACCTTGCGTGCCGACAAGATCGAGTGGAACACCCTGTTCGAAGACGGCAACGGCAACTCCACCAACGCCATCTTCAAGTACAACAAGCAGGAGAACTACAACTACAACAGCGTCAGCAAGGCCCAGTTCCAAACCCAGGGCCGGCGCGTGGACTACTCGCAAAGCACCGTGTTCAAGAACGGCAGCGTGTCCCAGTCCTACAAGCTCAACCGCAACCCCTTCGAAAGCCTGACGGCTTCGGTGACCCAGCGCTTCCAGCTGCGCGACGACCTGAGCCTGACCTTCAACCCGTACTACGTCTGGTCCAATGGCGGCAGCTTCAGTGGCCAGACCGCCACTACCTTGTCCAGTTCTTCCAGCAGGGCTGGCAACTATGACCTGACGGGCCTGCCCACCGGCAGCTACTACCGGCCCTCCTGGACCGAGACCTGGCGCCCGGGGATGACCACCAAGCTCAAGTGGGACCTCAACGAAGAGCACAGCCTGGACTTCGGCTACTGGTACGAGCGCGCCCGCCAGCGCCAGACCCAGCCCTTCATCGGCATCAAGGCCAATGGCGCGCCGGAGAACGTCTGGGGTGACTACAACGGTTCCGACCAACTGGTGGACCGCAATGGCACCACGGTCCAGGGCCGGCACCAGTACACCGTGACCCCGGCGCAGAAGCTCTGGGTACAAGATACCTGGCAGGCGACTCCGGACCTGACCCTGACCGGGGCCCTGGCGTACCAGCATGTGGAGCGTGATGGCAACAACCTCGGCAGCCTGACCGACAAGGCGGAAAAACGGAACGTGCGTTATCACCAGTTCCTGCCCAGCTTCAACGCCAAGTACCAGGTCGACCCGAACAACCAGGCGTTCTACAACGTCACCCGCAACATGCGCACGCCACCCAACTACGTGCTCTACAACAAAGGCGACTCCATCAGCCTGAAACCCGAGCTGAGCTGGAACCAGGAGTTGGGCTGGCGCTACAGCGAAGAAAAGATGGCGTTGAGCGCGACCTTGTTCTACATCACCTTCAAGGACCGGCAGATCTCCACCACCGACGTCAATGGCGACTACGTGGTGGCCAACGTCGGCGAGGTGAAGAACCGCGGCCTGGAGCTGGAGTGGAGCGGCCTGTTGCCGCACAACTTCAACTACTACGCCTCGTACACCTACACCAAGTCCGAGCAGATGGACGACCTGACCAACAAGAACGTGCTGCTGCCGACCTCCGGCAAGCAACTGGTCAACGTACCGGAGAACATGTTCAACCTGAGCCTGGGCTACGACGATTCGCGCTACTACGGCAACGTCGTCGGCAAGTACGTAGGCGCCTTCTACGGCGACCTGACCAACGACGAGAAGATCTCCGGGCGCACCGTGTTCGACCTCAACGCCGGCATCCACCTGCCGGTGGACAAGAAGGTGTTGAAGTCCGCGACCCTGCGTTTCTCGATGCTCAACGTGTTCGACAAGGAATACCTGGCCTCGACCCGCACCGTGTCGTTCAACTCGGTGAAGACCAATGGCCTGGCGCCGAGCACCGCCTACTACAACGTCGGCGAGGAGCGGACCGCGATGGTCTCCCTGGAAGCCGCGTTCTGATTCGTTTCAGGTACAAGAGGACATGACGATGGACATGAATCTGCTGCACGACATCACCTTCTACACCATGTACGGCGCCGCCGCGATCGCCGCCTTCATCGCGGTGGAGCGGGGCATCTACTTCAGCTTCAGCCTGCGCCAGGCAAAGAAGCTGGAGACCGTGCTCAACCCGAAGATGCACAGCGTCGACGACCTGCCGGCGCAGCTGCGCGAGCGCAACAGCCTGCCCCTGGAAATGGTCGCCGAGCTGTTCGCCCACAAGCAGGGGCTGGCCAGCCACAAGGACCTGGAAGACCTCAGCGAGTCGATCTACATCGCCACCCGCAGCAAGCTGATGCATGGACTGTGGCTGCTGGAAACCGTGGTCACCGCGGCGCCGTTGCTGGGCTTGCTGGGGACCATCCTGGGGATCATCGACACCTTCAAGGCCCTGGCCGAGACCGGTGTCTCCGATCCGGGCGAGGTCTCCAAGGGCATCGGCACCGCGCTGTACGCCACGGCACTGGGGATCGCCATCGCCCTGGGCAGCATGATCTTCCACAACCACTTCCAGGATCGGGTCGAACGCATCACCGACCACCTGAAGATCCTGCTGCTGCGCGCCGGCATGGGCACGGCCCTGAAAACCCCGGTGGCGCAAGCGGTGCATGGCACCCTGCAATCTGCCTGATAAGCTACGCGCCGTAGCCGCTGCCCAAGGCCGCGGGCGATGACCGGGCGGGCGCTCCCAGAGCGTCCGCCAGGCTCGCCGCGCCGCCTGCGCCAGCGGCTTTTTCTTGCCGACAATACAAGGACTTTTCAATGTCGCGTCTTCGTCCCGTACCCCTGTTGCTGGGTGCGCTGACCCTGGCCCTGGCCACCCTGGCCGGTTGCAACTCGGTCTCCCACGAACCGCAACCGGTGGCGGTGAATATCGTCGCCATCAACGACCTGCACGGTAACCTGCAGGCTAACCCCTTCAGCTTCAAGGACCCAACCGCCCCCGGTGGCGTGCGCAAGCTCCAGGCCGGCGGCATCGCCACTCTCGGCGGCATGCTCGGCCAACTACGCCAGGAAGATCCGCAGCTGTTGTTCATCGGCGCCGGTGACCTGGTGGGTGGCAGCCCGCCGCTGTCGGCCATGTGGGCCGACGAGCCGACCCTGGACGCCCTGCGCCAGATGGGCCTGAAGCTCAGCGCCATCGGCAACCACGAACTGGACCAGGGCAAGGCCGAGTTCCTGCGCCAGGTCAACGGTGGCTGCCAATCGCCACGGCCGGACAAGGCCTGCCAGTTCCGCCCGGACTACGCAGGCAGCGGCTTTCCCTACCTGGCCGCCAACCTGATGGACAGCGACACCGGCAAGCCGTTGCTGCCGGCCTATCGCATCGAGGAGGTACGCGGGGTCAAGGTGGCCTTCGTCGGCGCGGTACTGCGCGACGTGGCGGCGATGGTCAGCGCCAAGGGCATGCGTGGCCTGCAAGTGGCGGATGAAGCCGATTCCATCAATAAACTGATTCCCGAGCTCAAGGCCCAGGGCGCCAACGCCATCATCGCCGTGGTGCACCAGGGCGGCGCGACCCCCGAGCCGTTCGACAAGCCCGACTGCTCGCAACTTGGCGGCGACATCATCGACGTGGCCAAGCGCCTCGACCCGGCGGTGGACGTGCTGGTCAGCGCCCATTCGCACCAGGGCTACCTGTGCAAGGTCGGTTCGCTGCTGGTGACCCAGGGCAACTCCTATGGTCACCTGCTGACCCACCTGACCCTGCAAGTGACCCCGGGCCAACACCGGGTCACGGACATCAAGGCAGTCAACCTGCTGGCCGACCCGGCGCGTTATCCACAGGACCCGGCCCTGGCCCGGTTGCAGCGCGACGTCGAGGCGCGCAGCAATGAGGTGCTGCTCAGCCCGGTGGCGGCGATTGGCGCCCCGTCCATCACCCGACGCGCCGATGGCGCCGGGGAAATGCCCCTGGGCGACCTGATCGCCGATGCCCAGCTGGCCGCCGGCCAGGCCAATGGCGCGAAGATCGCCTTCATGAACACCGGCGGCATTCGCAGCGACCTGGCCCTGGAGCCCGGGCAGGCCAAGCTCAACTACGGGCAACTGGCGACCTTGCAACCCTTCAACAACGCCCTGGTTGCCTTCGACCTCACCGGCCGGCAGTTGCAACAGGTGCTCAACCAGCAGTGGAAGGGCACGGACGATGCCAACATCCTCCAGGTCTCCCGGGGCTTCAGCTACCGCTGGGACGCCAAGCGCCCGGTGGGGGATCGCGTGGTGCCGGGCAGCTTGCGCCTGGATGGCCAGCCACTGCGTGCCGATGCCCGTTACCGGGTGGTGATGAACGCCTTCCTGGGCGAGGGGGGTGATCGCTTCAGCCTGTTCAAGGACGGCACCCAGCGCAGCGACCTGGGCATCAGCGACCTGGACGCCATGTTGCAGTACCTCAAGGACATGGAGCACCAGGGCAAGCCGGCCGGCTCCGCCACCAGCGCAGGGCGGATCCAGCGCAGCAACTGAGGTGTCCGGGCGGCCGCTGCGCAGCGGCCGCCGATCGGGCGCCGAAGGTCCTGCGGACCTTGTCGCAGCTTCGCAGGCTCAGCAGCGGCTACAGGTGCGTGCGTTCGCTCGCTTCGTGTAGCCGCTGCCGCAGGCTGCGCCCGGTCGCGCAGCGGCCGTAGATCCGGCTTGCCAGCTCCGCTCGTCGACTCACTCCAACGCGGCTGAAAATATTTTCAAAAAATTGCTGAGGTCTTTGCCCTCGACATCCGTGTAGTGCTTGAAAGTGCGATCAATTCGCATTCAATGTGCTCCTACACACGAGTCTCAAGCATGAAGTCCAGGGCAAATTCGGCGGCAAACGCTTCGGTAAAACGTTGGTTCGGCGCATCCGCGCTGATGGTGTCGGGGTTGGCGCTGCTGCCTCTGGGCGTGGCCCTGGCGGCCGAATCCGGCAGTGCCCAGCACAGCACGCTGTTCAATTTCGCCATCGCGGCCAAGCCACTGCCCCAGGCCCTGAGTGATTTCACCCGGGTCACCGGTATCAGCGTGGTCTACACCTCCGAGGCGCCCTATGGCCTCAAGGCCCCGGCGCTCAATGGCCAATTCAGCGCCGAGCAGGCCGTGCAGCGCCTGCTCGGCAACTCCGGCTTCAGCTACCGGCGCAGCGATGCCCATACCCTGGTCCTCGAGCCATTGCCCCAGGGCGCAGCCTTGAACCTGGGCGCCACCAGTGTCACCGCCGTGGGCGCCGACGACAGCACCAGCTACCAGCCGCCGGCCACCACCTCGGTGGCGCGCAGCCAGGCGCTGAACCAGGAAATCCCGCAGATCATCAACGTGGTCCCGGCCCAGGTCCTGAAGGACCAGACCCCGCGCAACCTGGACGACGCGCTGAAGAACGTCAGCGGCATCACCCAGACCAACACCCTGGGCGGCACCCAGGATGCGGTGCTGCTGCGGGGTTTTGGCGACAACCGCAACGGCTCGATCATGCGCGACAGCATGCCGGTGGTGCAGGGTCGCGCTCTGAACGCCACGGCCGAGCGGGTCGAAGTGCTCAAGGGGCCGTCATCGCTGCTCTACGGCATCCAGGACCCGGGCGGGGTGATCAACGTGGTCAGCAAGAAGCCCGAGCTGCAGCAATCCACCGCGCTGACCGTGCGCGGCTCGACCTACGGCTCGGGCAAGAACGGCAGCGGCGGCACCCTCGACACCACCGGGCCGATCGGCGATTCCGGGTTGGCCTATCGCTTGATCGTCGATCATGAGGACGAAGATTACTGGCGCAACTTCGGCACCCATCGCGAATCCCTGGTGGCGCCGTCCCTGGCCTGGTATGGCGAGCGCACCAAGGTCCTGCTGGCCTACGAGCATCGCGAGTTCCTGACCCCGTTCGACCGTGGCACGGCCATCGATCCCAAGACCAATCATCCACTGGACATCCCGGCCACCCGGCGCCTGGACGAGCCGTTCAACAACATGGAAGGGCGCTCGGACCTGTACCGCTTCGAGGTCGACCACGAACTCGGCGACGACTGGAAGGCCCACTTCGGCTACAGCTGGAACCGCGAGACCTACGACGCCAGCCAGGTGCGCCTGACCGCAGTGAATGCCAACGGCACCCTGACCCGGACCATGGACGGCACCCAGGGCGCCCTGACCACCGACCGCTACGCCACCGCCAGCCTCGAAGGCAAGGTGCAGCTGGCCGGCATGCAGCACGACCTGGTGTTCGGCCTCGACGACGAGTACCGCAAGATCTATCGCGCCGACCTGATTCGCGGCAAGAACACCAGTTTCAACTATCGCAACCCGGTGTATGGCCAGCAGGTGGCGGGCACCAACGTCAGCGCCCCGGACAGCGACCAGACCGATCTGCTGCGCAGCGATTCGCTGTTCTTCCAGGACGCCATCCACCTCACCGACCAGTGGATCCTGGTGGGCGGTGGACGCTTCCAGGAATACGACCAGTACGCCGGCAAGGGCCGGCCGTTCCATGCCAACACCAACAGCAACGGGCAGAAGTTCGTGCCCCGTGCCGGCCTGGTGTATCGCTACACCGACCAGCTGTCGTTCTATGGCAGCTATACCGAATCGTTCAAGCCCAACTCCAGCATCGCCCAGCTGGCCGGTGGCACCGCGGTGCTGGACGGCTCCATCGAGCCTGAAGAAGCCAAGTCCTGGGAGCTGGGGGCCAAGCTCGATATTCCCGGGCGCATCACCGCCAGCGCGGCGCTGTTCGACATCTCCAAGCGCAACGTGCTGGTGTCCACCGCCACGGCGACCGAGACGGTCACCAGCGTGGCCGGCGAGGTGCATTCCAAGGGCCTGGAGCTGGACCTGACCGGCCAGCTCAGCGACCAGTGGAGCCTGATCGGCAGCTATGCCTACACCGATGCCGAAGTGACCAAGGACACTAAGTACAAAGGCAAGCAATTGCAGAACGTGGCCAAGAACAGCGGCTCGCTGTCGGCGGTCTACGACTTCGGCAGCCTGCTGGGCGGCGATCGCCTGCGGGTCGGCGCCGGTGCCCGTTATGTCGGCGAGCGCGCCGGCGATGCGCCCAACAGCTTCGACCTGCCGGGCTACACCGTGGCCGACGCCTTCGCCACCTACGACACCAAGCTCGAGGGGCAGAAGGTCAAGTTCCAGCTCAACGTGAAGAACCTGTTCGACAAGACCTACTACACCTCGTCGGTGAGCAAGTACTTCGTCTCCCTGGGCGATTCACGGCAAGTGTCGCTGTCCAGCACCCTGGAGTTCTGATGAAGATCCGTCACCTGTGGTTCCTGGCCCTGGGGTTTTGCCACCTGGCCCTGGCGGCGCAGCCCGAGGGCGCGGCGGCCGATGCGCGCTTGTATCACCGTGAGCACCAGGCGCTGTTGCCGGGCGCCGGTTCGAGCTGGGGCTTCATCGCCCTGGACCCGGTCCGGCCGTACCTGTTCCTGGCCCGGCGCGACAACGGCCTGAGCGTGTTCGATGTGGACAAGCAGCGCCCGCTGCGGACCCTGGAGCAATCGGCGGGGGCCAATGGCGTGGTGTTCGTGCCCGAACTGGACCGGCTACTGGTGCTCAACACCGATGGCAGCCTGGGGGTGGTGCAGTTGTCCACACTCAAGCCGCTCAAGCGCATCGTCGTGACTCAGAGCAACCTCAACAGCGCGGTGTACGAGCCGAAAACCGGCCAGGTGATCATCGTCAGCGGGCGCCGGGCCGATCGCTCGACGCTGTTCGTCTTCGATCCGCAGCAGGAGCGGATCGTCGCCGCCCATGACCTGGCGGTGAAGAAGATCGACCCGCTGCTGCTCAAGGGCGATGGCAGCTTCTTCTTGCCGATGCGCGACGAAGGCGTGCTGGCGCGGCTGTCGTCCAGCAGCTTCGAGGTCCTGGATCGCTGGCAGTATCCCGATTGCCAGCGGCCCAGTGCCCTGGCCCAGGATGAACAGCGTTCGCGGTTGTTCGTCGCCTGTCGCGGCGAGCGCCCACGGTTGCTGGTGCTCGATCGCGACGACGGCGCGCTCAAGGCCAGCCTGCCGATCACCCGGGACGTCAACGCCCTGGCCTACGACCCGCAGTCCCGCCGGGTGCTGGTGGCCAGCGGGGTGGACGCCAACCTCAGCCTGATCGCCCAGCTCGATGCCGACCACTATCAGGCGCTGGGCAGCGTCAGCACCCAACCCATGGCCTACAACATGGCGTTCGACCCGCGTAGCCGAAAGGTCTACCTGGCGGCGATGGACTTCACCCAACCGGCGCCGGTCCCGGGTGAGCCGAAGGCGGATCCGTTGTTCCACGCCAATACCTTCAGCGTCCTGACCCTGGCGCCCTGAGGCCAGGGTCAGCCGGCGAAGGCCTGGCGGTATTCGCCCGGGGTGCCGCCCAGGGCCTGGCGGAAGCGGTTGGTGAAGTGGCTGGCGCTGGCGAAGCCGCAGGCCAGGGCGATGTCCCCCAGGGGCCGGGCGCTGCTGCGCAACAGCAGGCGCGCCCGTTCCAGGCGCCGAGCCAGTACATATTGGTGCGGCGGCAGGCCGAAGCTTTCACGGAACATCCGCGCGAAGTGGTACTCGGATAGGGCGCACAAGCCGGCCAGTTGGCCCAGGCTCAGGGGCGTGTCGAGCTGGCTGTCGATGTAGTCCGCCAGCAGGCGCCGTTGGTGGGCGGCCAGGCCGCCCTTGAGGCGCAGGCCCTGGCGCAGGCCGGCCTGGTTGAGCAAGGCGTGGCCGAGCATTTCGTGGGCCAGGCTGCTGGTCAGCAGGCGTTCGCCGGGCTCGTCCCAGTTCAAGCGGATCAGGTGCTGGAAGTGCCGGGTCTGCTGCGGGTCGTCGAGGAACACGCTCTCGCGCAGTTGCATCTCCCGGGGTTCGCGGTCCAGCAAGGTGACGCAACCCAGGGCGAACTGCTGTGGGCTGAAGTACACGTGGGCCAGGCGAATGTCGCCATTGATCACCCAGGCCGACTGGTGCTCGGCGGGCAGGATGCACAGCTTGCCCGGGCCGCCCATGGTCCCGGGCCGGTCGCGGCGGAAGGTACCGGTGCCGCCGGCGATGTAGCAGGACAGGGTGTGGTGGCTCGGCGCGGCGTATTCCTGGGCGTCGTGATGGTTGCTCCACATGGCCGCCCACAAGCCGTCGCCCAGTTCGGCGCTGTGCTCCAGGCGCGCGTTGGGCGAGCGGTTCAGGGCTTGGAAGACTTGCAGGCTATCCAGTGCGGACATGATGGTCGAATCGCGAGGTTCGTGTGCCGATGTTGCGCATCCTACTCCGTCGCGTCCGGGCTGCCAGTCGGTTGCCGATAAAAACCGCAAGTTTGTGCAAGCGCAGGCCGGGTTCCGGGCGCGAGACTGTGTTCCTTATACGAGGAGCCGTGCCATGAACCTGTCGTTGTACTTGTTGACCGTGCTGATCTGGGGCACCACCTGGATCGCCCTGAAGCTGCAGTTGGGCGTGGTGGCGATTCCGGTATCCATCGTCTATCGCTTCGCCCTGGCGGCCCTGGTCCTGTTCGTCCTGCTCCTGGTCAGCGGCAAGCTGCAGGCGATGAACCGCCGCGCCCACCTGATCTGCCTGGCCCAGGGCCTGTGCCTGTTCTGCCTCAACTTCATGTGTTTCCTGCATGCCAGCCAGTGGGTGCCCACTGGCCTGGTGGCGGTGGTGTTCTCCACCGCGACCTTGTGGAACGCCCTCAATGCGCGGGTGTTCTTCGGCCAGAAGATCGCCCGCAACGTGCTGCTCGGTGGCGGCCTGGGCCTGCTGGGGCTGGGGCTGCTGTTCTGGCCGGAGCTGGCAGGGCATAGCGCCAGCCCGCAAACCCTGCTCGGCCTGGGGCTGGGCCTGTTGGGCACCCTGTGTTTCTCCGCCGGCAACATGCTCTCCAGCCTGCAGCAGAAGGCCGGGCTCAAGCCCATGACCACCAATGCCTGGGGCATGGCCTACGGGGCGACGATGCTGGCGCTGTACTGCCTGGCCCAGGGCATCGCCTTCGATGTGGAGTGGAGCACGCGCTATATCGGCTCGCTGCTGTACCTGGTGATTCCCGGCTCGGTGATCGGCTTCACCGCCTACCTGACCCTGGTGGGGCGCATGGGCCCTGAGCGGGCGGCCTATTGCACGGTGTTGTTCCCGGTGGTGGCGCTGAACGTCTCGGCGGTGGTGGAAGGCTACCAGTGGACCGCCCCGGCCCTGGCCGGCCTGGTGCTGGTGATGCTGGGCAACGTGCTGGTGTTTCGCAAACCCAGGGCCTTGGCGACAATTCCCGGGAAGCTGGCCTGATTCTCCACGCCGGCCTGTCGCTGCCGGCGGAGGGCGATCACGTCGGTGGGAGCGTTACTGGCAAGGATCGGACCCATAGTCCTGATGGCCCCGGCCCGGGTAGCATTTCACCTGGGTCGTCTTGTCGGTCACGGTCCAGCGCTCGTTCTCGATGGACAGGTTGAATATTGTCTTTTGCGCGAACACCGAGTCATCCAGCAACCCTGACTCCTCGATCTCGACCACCGCCTCGGTCGGGGACTCGCCGGTGACTTTCTGATTCACCATCACGTTGCTGGGTTCTTGCTGGAAGTGGCTGCCCATGGACTCCAGGGCCACTATCAGCGGCGACTTGGCCGTGGGGCTGGTCGCCTGTGCTGGCGATTGCTGATCGCAGGCCGCGAGGAAGAACGCCGGGGCCAGGAGTAGATATTTCAACTTCATGCAGGATCTCTCTGAGACAGTGGCCAGCCTGCGGGCATTGCCTTGGCAGGGCAGGTTGGCCAAGCGGGCTTGGCCATCTGACTGGTGGCGCAGGTTTTCGTTCATCGCCCGCCGGCTGTGCCTGGCTATGCGGTTGTGGGCGCGAAGTGGGCCGGGGGTATCGTTTGCCGGCTGTTACTGGGCCTTCCACACCTGCGGGTTGACCAGGTCCTGGGGGCGCTGGCCCAGCAGGGCGCTGCGCAGGTTGCTCATGGCGCGCTCGGCCATGGCGTCGCGGGTCTCGGTGGTGGCCGAGCCGACATGGGGCAGGGTCAGGGCGTTGGACAATTGGAACAGCGGCGATTGCGTCAGCGGTTCCTTCTCGTACACGTCCAGGCCGGCACCGCGGATCTGGCCGTTCTGCAGGGCTTGGACCAACGCCGGCTCGTCCACTACCGGGCCACGGGAAATGTTCACCAGGATCGCGCTGGGCTTCATCAGCGCCAGTTCGCGCTGGCCGATCAGGTGCCGGGTCTGCTCGCTCAGCGGCACCACCAGGCAGACGAAGTCGGCCTCGGCCAGCAACTGCTCGAGGCTGCGGTACTGCGCCCCCAGCTCCTGTTCCAGGGCGCTCTTGCGGCTGTTGCCGCTATAGAGGATCGGCATGCCGAAGCCCAGGCGACCGCGGCGGGCGATGGCCGCGCCGATATTGCCCATGCCGACTATCCCCAGGGTCTTGCCATGCACATCGCAGCCGAACAACGCCGGGCCGACGCTGGCCTGCCACTGCCCGGCCTTGGTCCAGGCGTCCAGCTCGGCGACCCGGCGCGCACTGCCTATGAGCAGGGCGAAGGCCAGGTCGGCGGTGCTTTCGGTGAGCACATCGGGGGTGTTGGTGAGCATCAGCCCGCGTTCATTGAAGTAGTCCAGGTCGTAGTTGTCGTAGCCCACCGAGATGCTCGACACCACTTCCAGCTGCGTCGCGTGCTCCAGCTGCGCGCGCCCCAGCTTGCGGCCGACGCCGATCAGGCCGTGGGCCCGGGGCAGGGCTTCGTTGAATTGGGCGGCGATATCCCCCTGCTTGGGATTGGGCACTATGACTTCGAAGTCCTGTTGCAGGCGTTCGGTCATCTGGGCAGTGATGCGGCTGAAGGCTAGTACGGTCTTTTTCATCGCGAAGCGGCTCGTCAGGCGGGGGAAAATGCTTGGCACGCTAACATCAAACAGCCCGTTCCATGGGCTTTTTCTGGCCTGGCCTCCGCGCCAGGGACCGGTTGTTCAATGCCCGGAGCGGGCGCTGGCCAGGGTGCCGCTCAGCTCATAGGACGCCAGCTCGGTCTGGTTCGCGGCGAGGATCTCGGGCAACGAACCGCGCAGGTACTCGACCCAGGTCTTGATCTTGGCGTCCAGGTACTGGCGCGAGGGGTAGATGGCGTAGAGGTTCAGCTCCTGGGAGCGGTACTTGGGCATGACCCGCACCAGGGTGCCGTTGCGCAAGGCCTCGATGGCGGCGTACACCGGCAGCACGCCGATGCCCATGCCGCTGATGATCGCGGCCTTCATGGCGTCGGCCGAGTTCACCAGGAACGGCGAGCTGTTGATGGTGACCATCTCCTGGCCTTCCGGACCGTCGAAGGCCCACTTCTCCAGGGGAATCACCGGGCTCACCAGGCGCAGGCAGGCATGGTGCAGCAGGTCGCTGGGCTTCTGCGGGCAGCCGTGGGCCTTCACGTAGGCTGGCGAGGCGCAGACGATGCTGTAGGTGATCCCCAGGCGCTGGGACACGAACCCCGAATCGGGCAGCTCGCTGGCCAGGACGATGGACACGTCGTAGCCCTCGTCCAGCAGGTCCGGCACGCGGTTGGCCATGGTCAGGTCGAAGGTCACGTCCGGGTGCGACTTGCGATAGCGGGCGATGGCGTCGATCACGAAGTGCTGGCCGATGCCGGTCATGGTGTGGACTTTCAACTGGCCGGCGGGACGGGCATGGGCATCGCTGGCCTCGGCCTCGGCTTCCTCGACGTAGGCCAGGATCTGCTCGCAGCGCAGCAGGTAGCGCTTGCCGGCCTCGGTCAGGGCGATACGTCGGGTGGTGCGGTTGAGCAAGCGGGTTTGCAGGTGCGCCTCGAGATTGGAGACGGCACGCGAGACGTTGGCCGTGGTGGTGTCCAGTTGCACGGCCGCGGCGGTGAAGCTGCCGGCTTCGGCGACACAACTGAAGGCACGCATGTTTTGCAAGGTGTCCATGGGGTGCTCTCAAAGGAGATTGCAAATTGTGACACGAAGTTTCTGTTTTTACAGGCGTCTGGGGATACGACCAAGGGATTATCGCGTTTACGGTAACAAAGATTCACAGGAATCCCAGCTTATCGCCGAACCGACCGCCCCCTAGAATTGCGCCGATCCGCAGGAGCCTTGCCGACGAAGCGCCGTCCGACCCGATATCCGGGCCTGGACCGTTGGCCTGCCGGCACCTGCGAGAGATTTGCCTTCCCCCTCGATCTCAGGAATTCGCAGCAGTGCCGCGTCGCATCAGCAGAGGGTTCAAGACCCTCAGTGTTTGGGCTTTATCGTTAGCAATCAGCGGCTGCATCGGAACCGGAGGCATTGCCCCACAAGGCAAGACACTTCCCGCTAATACATTGGCCACCGACGAGGCGATCCAGAGCGCCGCGCGGGATGCCCACTGGCCCAGTGCCCAGTGGTGGCAGGCCTATGGCGACCCGCAGCTCAACCGTTGGATCGACCTGGCCATACAAGGCAGCCCGAGCATGGCCATGGCCGCCGCCCGGGTGCGCCAGGCCAAGGCCATGGCCGGTATCGCCGAGTCGGCCGAGTCGCTGCAGGTCAAGGGCGACGCCACCCTCAAGCGCCACAACTGGCCCACCGACCCTTTCTACGGCCCCGGGGCGCTATCCAACAGCACCACCTGGGACAACAACGCCGCCCTGGGCTTCAGCTATGCGCTGGACCTGTGGGGCCGGGAAAGCAACGCCACCGAGCGCGCCGTGGACCTGGCCCACATGAGCGTGGCCGAGGCCCGCCTGGCCCAGCTGGAGCTGGTGAATAACGTGGTGCGCAGCTATATCCAGCTGTCCCTGCACTTCGCCCAGCGCGATATCGCCCTGGCTACCCTAAAGCAGCAGCAACAGATCCTCGAGCTGGCGCAACGGCGCCTGGACGCTGGCATCGGCACGCATTTCGAGGTGAGCCAGGCCGAGGCGCCACTGCCGGAGACCCATCGCCAGATCGACGCCCTGGATGAAGAAATCGCCCTGGCCCGCAACCAGCTGGCGGCCCTGGCCGGCAAGGGGCCGGGGGAGGGCGCGCAATTGCAACGGCCGAGCCTGGCCCTGGGCGCGGCGCTGAAACTGCCCTCGGCCCTGCCCGCCGAGCTCCTGGGCCAGCGCCCGGACGTGGTGGCCAGCCGTTGGCAGGTGGCGGCCCAGGCCCGGGGCATCGATGTGGCCCATGCCGGGTTCTATCCCAACGTCGACCTGGTGGGCAGCATCGGCTTCATGGCCACCGGCGGCGGGGCCCTGGAGTTCCTCACCGGCAAGAAGCTCAACTACAACGTCGGCCCGGCCATCAGCCTGCCGATCTTCGACGGCGGCCGCCTGCGTTCGCAGTTGGGTGAAGCCTCGGCCGGCTACGACCTGGCCGTGGCCAAGTACAACCAGACCCTGGTGGATGCGCTCAAGGGCATTTCCGACCAGTTGATCCGTCGCGAGTCCATGGACAAGCAGCAGTCGTTCGCCGCCGAGTCGGTGGCCGCCGCACAGAAGACCTACGACCTGGCCACCGTGGCGTTCCAGCGCGGCCTGACCGACTACCTCAATGTGCTCAATGCCCAGACTCTGCTGTTCCATCAGCAACAAGTGCAGCAGCAAGTCCAGGCCGCGCGCCTGAGCGCCCAGGCCGACCTGGTGACCGCCCTGGGCGGTGGCCTGCAAGCCGGTCGCGACGCGCCCTTTGACAAACAGATCCAAGCGCCCAAGACCCCGGCGGCCCTGGCCGTCTTTGATCACTGAAGCAGGTTTCGATGACTTCCTTGCCCGCACCCTTGCGCTGGTTGTATTCCCTTGAGTGGCGCCGGGGTTTCTTCGACTGGGCACGCAGCGATGGCGTGACCTGGGTCTATATCTTCAAGGTGCTGGCGGCGGCGTTCCTGACCCTGTGGCTGGCCATGCGCCTGGAGTTGCCGCAGCCGCGCACGGCGATGATCACCGTGTTCATCGTCATGCAGCCGCAGAGCGGCCAAGTGTTCGCCAAGAGCTTCTATCGCTTCCTCGGCACCCTGGCCGGCTCGGCGGTGATGGTGGCGCTGATCGCCTTGTTCGCCCAGAACACCGAGCTGTTCCTGGGCTCGCTGGCGATCTGGGTCGGCATCTGCTCGGCTGGCGCTGCGCGCTATCGCAACTTCCGCGCCTATGGTTTCGTCCTCGCCGGCTACACCGCGGCCATGGTCGGCCTGCCGGCCCTGGCCCACCCGGAAGGGGCCTTCATGGCGGCGGTCTGGCGGGTGCTGGAGATCTCCCTGGGGATTCTCTGCTCGACCCTGGTCAGCGCCGCGATCCTGCCGCAGACCGCCAGTGCCGCCATGCGCAACGCCCTGTACCAGCGCTTCGGGGTGTTTGCGATGTTCGTCACCGATGGCCTGCGCGGGCGCAGCCAGCGCGACATTTTTGAAAGCAGCAACGTGCGCTTCATCGCCGAGGCGGTGGGCCTGGAAGGGCTGCGCAGCGTCACCGTGTTCGAAGACCCGCACATGCGTCGGCGCAACGGTCGCCTGAGCCGTTTGAACAGCGAGTTCATGGGCATCACCACGCGCTTCAACGCCCTGCACCAGTTGCTCGAGCGCCTGCGCAGCAGCGGTGCCGATCACGTCGTGGCGGCGATCAAGCCCGGGCTCTACGACCTGGCTGAGCTGCTGGACGGGTTCTCCGGCCGGGCCCTGACCAGCCCCGACGCGGCCCGCCTGGCCACGGCGCTGGCGGCCTATAAAGGCGAGCTGCCGGCACGGGTGCGCAGCCTGCGCGCGGCGTTCCAGGAAACCGCCCCAAGCGATGCCGAGCAGCTGGATTTCCATACCGCCTACGAACTGCTGTACCGCTTCGTCGACGAACTGCACAGCTACGCCCAGACCCACGCCTCCCTGGCCGAGCACAGCCATGAGCGCGAGCGCTGGGACGAACCCTACACCCCGCAGACCAACTGGCTGGCCTCGGCCGCCTCGGGGATTCGCGCCGCCTTCGTCCTGGTGGTGCTGGGCAGCTACTGGGTCGCCACCGCCTGGCCCAGTGGCGCCACCATGACCCTGATCGCCGCCGCCACCATCGGCCTGTCGGCCGCCACCCCAAACCCCAAGCGCATGGCATTCCAGATGGCCTGCGGCACCTTCATCGGCGCCCTGGTGGGGTTCGTCGAGATGTTCTTCGTGTTCCCCTGGCTCGACGGCTTCCCGCTGCTGTGCCTGACCTTGGCGCCAGTGATCGTGCTGGGCTCGTTCCTGGCCTCGCGGCCCAAGTACGCCGGGGTCGGCCTGGGCTTGCTGATCTTCTTCAGCACCGGCTCGGTGCCGGACAACCTGACGATCTACAACCCCTACACCTTCATCAACGACTACATCGCCATGGTCATGGGCATGCTGGTCTGCGCCGCGGCCGGGGCGATCATCCTGCCGCCCAACAGCCGCTGGTTGTGGCGCCGTCTGGAGCAGGACCTGCGCGGCCAGGTGGTGTATGCCATCAGCGGCAAGCTCAAGGGCCTGGCGTCGAGCTTCGAGAGCCGCACCCGCGACCTGCTGCACCAGGCCTATGGCCTGGCGGTGGGCCAGCCCAAGGTGCAGAGCGAGCTGCTGCGCTGGATGTTCGTGGTGCTGGAGGTCGGCCACGCCATCATCGAGCTGCGCAAGGAGCAGGCGATCCTCCCGGTGCACCCGGCCTATGCCGAATCCCAGCCCTGGCGCCAGGCGATCCGGGTCATGGGCCGTTCCCTGGTGCGGCTGTTCCTGCAGCCTAGCCAGAGCAACCTGGAGCGCGGGCTGATCGCCGTGGACCATGCCATCAGCCGGGTCCAGGCCACCGACGAACCCTTCGCCCCGCACTTCGACACCTCGGCCCTGCGCCGGGTGAAGAGCTACCTGCATTTCATCCGTACTTCGTTGCTCGACCCGCAATCGCCGCTGGCGGCCTATGCCGTGGCCAAGCCGGCGGTGCCTGCACCCCAAGGACCTGCACATGCCTCGTGAAATCGCCTTCCACGGCGTTTACATGCCGACCATGACCCTGATGTTCTTCATCGCCGCGGCCCTGGCCTGGGCCCTGGACCGGTTCATCTCCGGTTATGACCTGTATCGCTTCTTCTGGCACCCGGCGCTGCTGCGCCTGAGCCTGTTCTGCTGTCTGTTCGGCGCCATGGCGCTCACTGTCTACCGTTGAGACCCCCGCAATGAAAAAGTTCTTCAGCCTGCTCGCCACCCTGCTCGTGCTGGCCCTGGCCCTGTGGATCGGCCGTACCCTGTGGGAGCACTACATGTACACCCCCTGGACCCGCGATGGGCGAGTGCGCGCTGACGTCATCAATGTCGCCGCCGACGTCACCGGCGAGGTGGTGGACGTACCGGTCAAGGACAACCAGCTGGTGCACAAGGGCGACTTGCTGATGCAGATCGACCCCGAGCACTACCAGATCGCGGTCAAGCAGGCGCAATCGCTGGTGGCCTCGAAAAAGGCCACCTGGGAGATGCGCAAGGTCAACGCCCGGCGCCGCGCCGACCTGGACAGCCTGGTGATCTCCAAGGAAAACCGCGACGACGCCGGCAACATCGCCGACTCGGCCCTGGCCGACTACCAGCACGCCCAGGCCCAGCTGGAAGCCGCCGAGCTCAACCTGGCGCGCACCCAGGTACGGGCGGCGGTGGACGGCTACGTCACCAACCTCAACGTGCACCGTGGCGACTACGCGCGCATCGGCGAGGCGAAGATGGCGGTGGTGGACATGAATTCGTTCTGGGTCTACGGCTTCTTCGAGGAAACCAAGCTGCCCCACGTGCGCGTGGGCGATAAAGCCGACATGCAGTTGATGAGCGGCCAGGTGCTCAAGGGCCATGTGGAAAGCATTTCCCGGGGGATCTACGACCGTGACAACCCCGAGAGCCGCGAGCTGATCGCCGACGTCAACCCGACCTTCAACTGGGTGCGCCTGGCCCAGCGGGTGCCGGTACGCATCCATATCGACGAGGTGCCCGAGGGCGTGCTGCTGGCGGCGGGCATCACCTGCACCGTGGTGGTCCGCCAAGACCCGCAAGACTGAGCCGCCAGCCGCCGGCAAAACAGCGGCTGGCGCGGGAGTGCGCTACTTGTAGTGCTTGTCGAGGATGACCTGGGCCTTGTCCAGGATCTGCGCCACCGTCAGGTCGTCGTTGCCCAGGAGGGCGACGATCTGCTTGTTCTGCAGCACGTCGGCGTTGGCTTGCTTGAGCTGCGCCCGACGGCTGATGACCATGTAGCTGGTGATCTGGCGGCGGTTGTGGATGTACGGCAGGTCGATGCCCTTGAGCATGGCCTGGCGGACGAAATCCCGACGTTCCTGGCTGGCCATGCCACGGAAAGTGTCCGGGTAGGCCTGCTGGATGGTGGCCGAGTAGCGGCCGATATCTTCTTCCCGGGCTTGGGCGTACATCGCCTCCTTGCTGGTGACCTGGCCCAACAACTGGTTGTAGTGCTGCTCGGCGGCCAGCAGTTGCTCGGGGCTCAGGCGTGCCTTGAGTGCTTCGCGCTCACCGCTGGCATTGCGGTCGTCGATGATCTTCGACCAGGCATAGGCGCTTGCCAGGTCACCTTGTTCCTCGTGGATCTGGACCAGGGCCTGTTGCGACACCGGGTAGCCGTGCTGGGCCGAGCGTTCCAGCCAGCGCTGGGCCAGGGCCCGGTCCGCGGTCATGCCCTTGCGGCCGAAACGGTACACCTGGTACAGCCCGTATTCGGCGCACCAATCGTTCTGGCTGGCGGCGTAGGCCAGGTAGTCGAACGACTGGCGGTTGGGCGTGGCATCGCTGGCGTCGCTTTCCTGTTCGGCGATCATCGACAAATAGCAGAACGCCCGGTGCTGCTCGGGGGCGGCCAGTACCAGGCAGCTCTTGGCCGCCGGATAGTCGTTGTCGTTGAAGTGCGCCATGCCGATGCCGTAGAGCACATCGCTGTCCATCTGGCGGTTGCAGTCCTGGGTGTCGGGTACCTGCGGCAGCAGGGTCTGCAAGCTCAGCTTGGGCAGGCTGTCATTCAGGTCCGGGACCTTGGTCGCGGCAGGTTGCGGGGTTTCGGGAGAGCATGCGGCCAGTACGGCGAGCAAGATCAGTGGCAATGCCTTGAGCAATTTCAAAGGATGTTCCCTGGTCGGTGATGGAGAAAAGACAATGGCGCCGTGCAGCCTATGAGCCGCTTGGCGCAAGGACCGCCAGGGCCTGGGTCACGGTCGGTTCCAGGTCCAGGTCGGGGTTCTGCAACAGGGCCAGGACCTGGGGGTTTTGCAGGATGTCCAGTTGCGGGTCCCGCAGCTGCGCCTGGCGGGCGATGATCGCGTAGGTATAGAGCTGCAGCCGGTTGGTGAACGCAGGGAGCGCGCTGACCCGGCTCAGGGCCCGGTCCATGAAGGCATGGCGCTCGGCTGCCGGCATGCCCTCGAAGGCCGTGGGGCGCAGTTGATAGACGCCCGCCGTATACAGCGCGATGTTCTGTTCGCGGTTTTGCTGGCGCACGCTGTCCTGGCTGGTCAGCTGTGGGCTCAGCCGCTGGTACTCCTGCTCGCCTTCGCCCAGTTGCTGCGCGCTCATCTTCTGCTTCAGGCCCTGGATCTTCTGCTGGTCGTCCAGGGCCCTGGCCCAGCTGTAGGCCAGGGCCAGGTTGCCCTTGTTGGTATGCAGGCGCACCAGGGTCTGCTGGGCGTCGGTGTCGCCATGGCGCGCCGAGCGCTCCAGCCAGCGCAAGCCCAAGGCGGTGTCCGGGGTTTGCCCGCGCATCCCGAAGGTGAAGTTCTGGAACATGCCGAATTCGGCGCAGGAGTCGTTCTTGCGTGCCGAGTAGGCCATGTAGCCAAAGGCCTCGCGATCACGCTCGGCACTGTCCTTGCTGCTGTCTTGCTCCGCGATCTTCGCCAGGTAGCACAGCGCCCGGTCGTAGCTGGGCGCGGCCATGATCAGGCAACTGCGCGCCAGCTCGGGTTGGTCGTGGTCGTACAGCTGGTAGCCGAGGCCGAACAGCAGCTCGCTGTCCAGCTGGGTGGTGCAGTACTGGTTGGGCGTGGCTTGGGGCAGCAACTGGTCGAGGCCGACCTTGGGCAGGGTCGCGTTCAGCGCTTCGTCCGGCGACGGTTCGCCACAGCCGATGAGCAAGGTGGCCAGGGCCAGTGGCAGCAAGTGTTGGGGCTTCAATGACGGATTCCTGGTGTGCTTTGGGCGAAGTAGCGCATGGGCGGGCAGGAAAGGGC
>NZ_JBYSWT010000013.1:0-173588 GCF_058781435.1 Pseudomonas sp. FW507-12TSA | reverse complement strand
ATTAAATGATCTTTAAATAACAAAAAATAAACATGAAATATCCATCAATTTTTATTGCAGTTCGGCCATCCCCAACCTTGGTTGCGGCGATTCGGAAGCGTTTTCCAGATGCTTTCAAGCGTGGATCGAGACCAGGCGCCCCCGCCGTGGGCATCGCTCGAAAACGAGCCGCCCAAGTACTCAAGTCCAGGCAGACCGGGCCGCCCCCCTCAAGGGGAACGAAACTGGCAGTGGCGAGAGAAGGCGCAGGCAAAACGATCCTGCTCGGGACAACAACGGTCCCGAGCAGGATCGTTGATGCACCTAACAGGCCGTTGCAAAACGTAGGCGATGGCAACGCAGGTAGTTTTTCAACGGCCTGCTAAGTACCCCTGGGCTTGGCCCGGGCGGTGGCCTCGGCGATCAGCGGATCATCCGGCCAGTAGTGCTTGGGATAACGGCCCTTGAGGTCCTTCTTGACCTCCGCGTAGGTGCTGCGCCAGAAGCTCGCCAGGTCCTGGGTCACCTGCACCGGGCGGCGGGCGGGGGACAGCAGGTGCAACTTGACCGCTTGGTGGCCACCGGCGATGCGTGGGGTTTCGGCCAGGCCGAACAGCTCTTGCAGGCGCACCGCGAGGATCGGCGGCTGCTCGCTGTAGTCCAGGCGGATCGACGAGCCGGATGGCACCTTCAGGTGCTGCGGGGCCAGCTCGTCCAGGCGCTGGGGCAAGGGCCAGGGCAGCAAGCCAAGCAGGATGCCGGCCAGGTCCAGGTTGGCGAAGTGGGCCAGGCGCGAGACCTTGCCCAGGTACGGCGCCAACCAGTGTTCCAGCCCCTCAAGCAAGGCCGCATCGCTGACATCCGGCCACTGGCTTTCAGCCTTGGCGGCCAGTTCCAGCTGGCGCAACAGGGCCACCCGGGCCTGCCACTGGCGCAGCTCGGCGGTCCAGGGCAACAGTTCCAGGCCCTTGCGCCGCACCAGCTGGACCAGGGCCAGGCAGCGGGCGCTTTCATCCAGGCCCGGCAGCGGCTCGCGGCTGAGCACCAGTTCGCCCACCTTGCGTTGTCTTTCTGCCCGCAACAGGCCTTCACGCTCGTCCCAGTCCAACTGGTCGACGTTACGCACCTGCTCGGCCAGCACCGTTTCGAACAGCGCTGGATCGAAATCCGCAGCGAGGTAGATCCGCTCCTCACGCTGGCCCTGGCGACTACCCAGGTCGGCGATCACCAGCCAGGGCTGCTTCATCAGGTTGTCGGGCTCGCTGAACTGGGCCGCACGGCCATTGGCCAGGCGGTACTCGGCGCCACCCGGGCGCCGTTGCTGGGCCACCCGGTCGGGATAGGCCAGGGCCAGCAAGGCACCGAGCCAGCGTGGATGCTCGGGATCGGCCACCGCCGCATCGGCTTGGCCGCGCAGGTAGCCGCGGTATTGGCGCGCCAGTTGTCGGGCCCGCTGCACGCCACCCTGGGCGCCACGGGCAGCTCGCGCCTCACCCGAGAGCAGCACCAGGCGGCTGTGCAGGTCGGCGTCGGCGCCCCGCAGGATGTCACGTTCCCCGAGCAAGGCCGCGACATCGCAAGCCATCGGCGCCAGTCCCAGGGATTGGCCGCGCAGCAACAGATGGGCGATGCGCGGGTGGGCCGGCAACTCGGCCATGGCCTGGCCGTGGCGGGTCAGCTTGCCTTCCCCGTCGAGCGCGCCCAGGCGCATCAACAGGTCCTGGGCCTGGGCATAGGCCGCAGCGGGCGGCACATCCAGCCAGGCCAACTGGCCCGGCGTCACGCCCCAGCGCGCCAGTTGCAACGCCAGGCCGGCCAGATCGGCCTGGAGGATCTCCGGGCTGGCATGGGCGGCCAGTTGTTCTTGCTGGTCCGCCGACCACAGCCGGTAGCACACCCCCGGTTCCAGGCGCCCGGCGCGACCGGCACGCTGGGTGGCGCTGGCCCGGGAGATGCGCTGGGTATCGAGGCGGGTCATGCCGCTGCCGGGATCGAAGCGCGGCACCCGCGCCAGCCCGGCATCCACCACTACCCGCACGCCGTCGATGGTCAGGCTGGTCTCGGCGATGTTGGTGGCCAGCACCACCTTGCGCTTGCCCGGCGGCGCCGGATCGATGGCGGCGCGCTGGGCGGCAAGCTCCAGTTCGCCGTGCAACGGGCACAGCAGGATCTCGTCACGCTCGCCCAAGGCCTCGCTCAATTGCTGGTGCACCCGGCGAATCTCCGCCTGGCCCGGGAGGAACACCAGCAGGCTGCCGCTCTCGTCATGGACCGCCTCCAGGACCACCTGCACCACCCGCGGCTCGATGAACTCACCAGGCTGGAACGGCCGGCCCCAGCGCTGGGCCACCGGGAACATGCGCCCCTCGCTGCGCAGGATCGGCGCATCGTCCAGCAGCGCCGACAGGCGCTCGCCCTCCAGGGTCGCCGACATCAGCAGGATCTTCAGCGGTTGCTCGTCACGGAACAGTTCGCGGCCATTGAGGCTCAGGGCCAGGGCCAGGTCGGCATCCAGGCTGCGTTCGTGGAACTCGTCGAAGATCAGCAGGCCGACCCCCTCCAGGGCCGGGTCGTCCTGCAGGCGCCGGGTGAGAATGCCTTCGGTGACCACTTCGATACGGGTACGCGGGCCGACCTTGCTGTCCAGGCGGATGCGATAGCCCACGGTTTCCCCGACTTTTTCCCCCAGCTCGCTGGCCAGGCGCTCGGCGGCGGCACGGGCGGCCAGGCGCCGGGGCTCGAGCATCAGGATGGTTTGCCCGGCCAGCCAATCCTGGTCCAGCAACGCCAAGGGCACGCGGGTGGTCTTGCCGGCGCCGGGCGGGGCTTCGAGCACCGCTTCGTGGCGTGTCGCCAAGGCGTCACGCAGTGCAGGCAAAACTTCATCGATCGGCAAGGATTTCATGCTGGCTCCAAAACAGAGGCGCGAGTATAACGGCGAACTGCCCGGGGCTGATCATGGTCTGAGTGCTGATCGACGAGACTTGCCCCCCGCACCATTTGTCCGGGCCTTCATGCCTGTTAGGAGATATCCATGCGTATTCCCCACCGTGTCATCGGCGGCATCCTGGTGACCACCCTGCTGACCCAGCTCACCGCCTGCGGCTCGATCTTCTTCCCCGACCGGCGCGGCCAGATCGACGGCAAGATCGACCCGGTGATCGTGGCGCTGGATGCCGTGGGCCTGCTGTTCTACGTGATCCCGGGGCTGATCGCCTTCGGCGTCGACTTCGCCACTGGCGCCATCTACCTGGAGCCGGGCAAGACCGCACAGGTCGCACCGGAGAAACTCCAGCAGGCCATCGGCGCCGACGGTACAGTCGACAAGCGCAAGTTGCAGGCCATCCTCGAGCAGGAGCTGGGGGGCCACTTCCCGCTGGACGACCCACGCCTGATCCAGCACAAGGGCAGCGTGCAACAACTGGCCCTGTACGGACTGCAGCCAGCCGCTTGAACCCGCCGCACAAGGAAACCCCATGATCGGTAGCCCGGAACACGCTCGCCTCCTGCGCCTCGCCACCCGCGCCTCGGTCACCGTGGCCGGCATCCTGATCCTGACCAAGGCCGTGGCCTGGTGGCTCAGCGGCTCGGTGAGCATGCTCGCGGGCCTGACCGACTCGGTGCTCGACGGCTTCACCTCGCTGCTCAACCTGCTGGCGGTGCACTACGCCCTGCGTCCGGCGGACGACGACCATCGCTACGGCCACGGCAAGGCCGAGTCCCTGGCCGGCATGGCCCAGGCGCTGTTCATCGCGGGCAGCGCGGTACTGATCGCCTTCCAGGCGGTCGAGCGCCTGCATCACCCGGAACCGGTCGGGGCGCCCTGGCTGAGCATCGGGGTGATCGTATTGTCGCTAGTGCTGACCAGCGCCTTGCTGGTGTTGCAGCATCGGGTGATCCGGGCCACCGGCTCCAATGCGGTGCGCGCCGACTCGCTGCACTATCGCTCCGACCTGATGCTCAACGGCAGCATCCTCCTGGCCCTGGCCCTGGCGGCCTTCGGCTGGCAGCAGGTGGATGCCTGGTTCGGCCTGGGGATCGCCGTGTACATCCTCTGGAGCGCGATCCAGATCGCCCGGGAAAGCTTCTCGGTACTGATGGACGAGGAACTGCCGACCGAGGTCAGCCAGCACATGCTGGAGCTGGCCTGCGCGGTCCCCGGAGTATTGGGCGCCCATGACCTGCGGACACGGATTTCCGGCAGCCGCTGGTTCGTCCAGCTGCACCTGGAGCTACCCGGCGACCTGACCCTGAGGGTGGCCCACGGCATCAGCGACCAGGCCGCCGATGCGATCCACGCGGCCTATCCGCGGGCCGAAGTGCTGGTGCACGCCGACCCGCAGGAGGTAGTCAGGGCCGCCAGGGCTCAGTAGGTCACCTGGTAGCCCCGTGAGCTCAGGCAATTGCCCTGGGCCTGGCGATAGGCCTGGACCACTTCGGGCGCCGGCTGGTAAGTCACGCTGGCCGGATCGAAACCACTCTGCTGCACTGCCCAGCGATAACAGTCGTAGCGGTCCTGATCGACCTGCTGCGGCGGCTGGCCGTTGACCGGATAGGCCAGCACGTCATAGCCGTTGCCAACCGGTTGCGGCGCAGGCGGCACAACGCCTGCCGGCGGCTCCACCACCACGTATTGCTGGGTGTTGGCTTCATAGGTGTAGTAGGCACCGGCGGCAAGGAAGAACAGCGCGCTGCCGATCCACACTTCCCGCGCGTAATCGGGCAGGTAGCCCACGCGGATGCCATAGGGCGGGGTCACCACCACATAGCGGCTGCCCTGGGGGCGATACCAGTAGCCACCCGAGAAGAAGTAGTCGTGGCCACGATAGGGCACGCGAAAGTTGCGCTCGGGGAAACGATCGATCACATAACCCGGGCGGTATTGCGGACCCGGACCCCAACCGTTGCCACGACCGTCAGGACGACCCGGCCAGCGATTGTCATTGGGGTGGCGATTGTCTGGACGCCAGCCAGGATTGCCGGCCTGCCAATGCGGGTTGTAATCGTTGCGCCGGGGGATGTCCTGGTAATAACCGCGTTGCGGTTCCTGGGTCTGGCGCACGGTATCCGGACGCGGCTGGATCGGCAGGTTCGCGGCCGGTTGTGGCGCTGGCCGCCCCTGCTGCTCGGCTTCGTGGCGAGGCCGTTCCTGCCACTGCCCATCCTGATGTTGAGGGCTGCGCTCGAACTGGCGGCTGTTGTCGCCACGGATGATTTCGTTCTGCATCCGCGGTTGCTGCGGGGCCGGCTGCTGGTACGCCGGATGGCCCTGGTTGCTTTCCCTGCGGCCTTCAGGAGCATGTTCGCGCTGTCCCCCGGCCTGCTCCCCCTGCTGGGGAGGGCGCCTCTCGTCTCGCTCATCGGCGAACACTTGCGCGCTGACGCTCACGCACAACACACCAACACCTGCCATACGCCAGATGCGCGACTTCATGCTATTCCTCACTGCGAATTGGGGGGAACCTGAACATAAGACTGGCAAAAGCCCAGGGCGGTTCTGCTAGAGATTATCAGTCACGAAACTTATTTCGCAGGCAATAAAAAAGGGCGGCCCGTCGGCCACCCCTTGAGATTTTGTCCGTGCTCGGCGCTTGTGGCACCGGCTCACCTCACTCCGTCTTCTGGACAGGGTGCAGCCCGGGGGCCTGCCCAACCCTGTGGGGTTGGCGGCCGCGGCAGGCCTGATTCGGCGGGCCGCAGTGGACTCTATGTCCGGGCAGTGATTCTGGTGATAAGAATAGGCCTCGCCTCGCGACAGAGGATTGCGAAGATTGCTTTGCCAAACAGCTCTTGCGCAATTTTTAACCCGAGATAGATAATTCAACGCAATAGTTAAGACAAAGGCCTGAACGATGAGCAAACTGGACCGCTATGACCTGAGCATTTTGGCGGAATTGCAACGCGACGCCCGCATCTCCAACCAGGAATTGGCCGAACGCATCGGCCTGTCGCCCTCGCCTTGCTCGCGCCGGGTCAAGCAGCTGGAAGACGACGGCTACATCTCCCGCCAGGTCGCGCTGCTGGATCGCAAGATGCTCGGCCTGAGCCTGACCGCCTATGTGTTGATCGGCATGGATCGCCACACTCCGGAGCGCTTCGAGAACTTCGAGGCGGCGATCCGCAATCTGCCCCAGGTGCTCGAGTGCAGCCTGGTGACCGGGATGGATGCCGACTACCAACTCAAGGTGGTAGTACCGGACATGGACCATTACCAGAAGCTGCTGCTGGGCCACCTGACCCGGATCGAAGGCGTGACCAGCGTCCGCTCCAGCTTCGTGCTCAACCAGGTACTCAACAGCACCGAACTGCCGCTGACCCACCTGCGCAACTGATCCGGCAAGCCGCCATGCGGTCCCGGGCTGTGGCGACGTAACGCACGCAGATCAATGCCCGGGCCGGAACGCTTGGCGTATACTCGCCCGGCTTTTTTTGTCCTGCGCGCACTGGAGATGTTCGATGGATCCGGCAGTATTCGAAGAGTGGATGATGACCGGCCTGGTCAGCATCCTGATCATTTTCATGGGTTTCATCGTCTGGGACCTGGCCAAGAAATCCAAGGCCGGGCGCTTCGGCTCGTTCATCCTGTTCTTCGTCCTGGGCCTGGGCGTGGCCGCCTTCATCATCAAGAGCGTGGTGATCGGCCTGATCGAGACCGGCGCCCTATAGCCGCGCCGGCACTTCCTTCCACTGGCCTTGGTCCAGCCCATCCAGGGTCCAGTCACCGATCCGCACCCGTACCAGGCGCAAGGTCGGCAAACCCACGGCGGCCGTCATGCGTCGCACCTGGCGATTGCGCCCTTCACGGATCACCAGCTCCAGCCAACTGGTCGGCACGCTCTTGCGAAAGCGCACCGGTGGATTGCGCGGCCACAATTGCGGCTCTTCGAGTTGGCGAGCCTGGGCCGGCAAGGTCATGCCGTCGTTAAGCTCCACACCGTCGCACAAGCGCTGCAACTGCTCGGCGCTGGGCTCGCCTTCCACCTGCACCCAATAGGTCTTGGCCAGCTTGTGCTTGGGATCGGCGATGCGCGCCTGCAACTGGCCGTCGTTGGTCAGCAGCAACAGCCCCTCGCTGTCGCGGTCCAGGCGCCCGGCGGGATAGACCCCGGGGATGGCGATGAAATCCTTGAGCGTCGCCCGGCCTTCACCGTCGCTGAACTGGGTTAGCACATCGAACGGCTTGTTGAACAGGATCAACCGTGGCTCGGCAGGCGGCGCCTTGGCCACGCGCTTGGCGGGGGATGCGGAAAACGGCTTCGCGCCAGGGCGACGGGAAGCGGGACGGGACGGACGGGACATGAGCTAGGGAACATCTGGCGATCAGGACCGACAATGCTAGTGGCCTGATCGCCAAATGACCATGGGGCGAGGTGTCAGCGGAACGGCGGCTCGTCGAAGCTGCGCAGTTTGCGCGAGTGCAGGGAGTTGAGTTCGCTGCGCAGCAGGTCCACGGCCTCGATACCGATCTTCAGGTGCTGGCTGACCGCCCGCTCGTAGAAGGCGTTGGCCGAACCCGGCAGCTTGATCTCGCTATGCAGGGGCTTGTCCGAAACGCACAGCAAGGTGCCGTAGGGCACCCGCAGGCGATAACCCTGGGCAGCGATGGTGCCGCTTTCCATGTCCACCGCCACGGCCCGGGACAGGTTGATCAGCGGCCGCTCCTCGGCCCAGCGCAACTCCCAGTTGCGGTCGTCGTAGGTCAGCACGGTGCCGGTGCGCAGGCGCTTCTTCAGTTGCTCGCCCTTCTCCCCGGTGACGTTGGCCGCCGCTTCTTGCAGCGCCAGCTGGACCTCGGCCAGGGCCGGGATCGGGATGTTCGGCGGCACCACGCGGTCGAGGATACCGTCGCGGCGCATGTAGGCGTGGGCCAGTACATAGTCACCGATGGTCTGGGACTGCCGCAGGCCGCCACAGTGGCCGATCATCAGCCAGCAGTGCGGACGCAGCACGGCCAGGTGGTCGGTGATGTTCTTGGCATTGGACGGGCCGACGCCGATGTTCACCAGGGTCACGCCGTGGCCATCGCTGGCCTGCAGGTGATAGGCCGGCATCTGGTAGCGATGCCAGACCACGCCGGCGGCAATGGCCGAGGCCTCGCCGTGGTCCATGCCCTTCTCGATGATCACGTTGCCCGGCAGCACCATGCGCACGAAGCGCGGATCGTTGCGCAGTTGCTCAAGGCCATGGACGATGAACTGGTCGACGTAGCGATGGTAGTTGGTCAGCAGGATCCACGGCTGCACATGGCGCCAGTCGCTGCCGGTGTAGTGCACCAGGCGGCGCAGGGAGAAATCCACCCGCGCGGCGTCGAACAGCGCCAGCGGCAGCGGATTGGCGTTTTCCCAGTTGTACAGGCCGTCGGCGATGCCATCGGTGGCGGCCGACAGGTCGGTGCTCGGGAAAACCCGGGCCAGGGCCGCGGCGGTTACGCCGGAGCCGGCCAGTTCATCGCCCTGCTCGACGACATAGGGATAAGGAATGTTCTGCTCGCTGACACCCACTTCCACCGTCACGGTGAAATCGTGCATCAGTGGCTCCAACTGCTCGAGCAGGTAATTGCGGAAGGCCGCGGGATGGGTGACGGTAACGCTGTAGGTGCCTGGCAGCTGGACCTTGGCGTAGGCCCGGGTGGTCTGTGGCACTTCGCCCTGGCAGTGATAGGTCAGGCGCAGCTCGGGATAACGGAACAACGCTCGCTGCTCGGCATCCGGTTCGATGCGGTCCTTGAGGTAACGCTTGAGCGCCTGGCTCAGCGCGGTGGTGGCCCGCTCGTGCAGAGCAGCCAGCCGATCCACGGCTTGTTCGGCGGATTGAACGACAATAAAAGCTTCGGTCACGATGAGCACCCTGTGTTCTGATCTTGCAGGCGTCCATCTTGCCTGCAACCTCGCCCCACGGAAACAGTGGCATCGCAGCCAGGACCGGCAAGCCGGCCCTGGAGCCCCTCAGAAGCCTTGTGGCGTCGAGCGAGCGACGATGGCGGCCACATCCAGCCCCCGCGGCAGAGTGCCGTAGGCCCGACCGGACTGGCCCCCCAGGCGACTGGCGATGAAGGCGTCGGCGACCACCTGGTTGCCGGCCTCCAGCAGCAGCTTGGCCTGCAACCCCAGGGCAATGTCCTCGGTCAGCTGGCGAGCACGGTACTGGATATCATCGGTGTCCTTGAAGCTCTCCTTCAATCCAGCGATATGGCCGGCCAGGCGCCGGTCGCCATGGCCATCGCCCAGCTCGGCGAACAGCGCATCGAGCACGCCCGGCTCTTTCGACAGGGCCCGTAGCACATCCAGGCACTGGACGTTGCCGGAGCCTTCCCAGGTGGAGTTCACCGGCGCCTCGCGGTACAGCCGCGGCAGGATGCTGTCCTCGACATAACCGGCGCCACCCATGCATTCGGCGGCTTCGTTGATCATGGCCGGGGCCCGCTTGCAGATCCAATACTTGCCCACCGCCGTCACCAGGCGCGAGAACTTCGCTTCCTGGGCATCGTCCTGGTGATCCAGGGCCCGGCCCATGCGCATGCTCAGGGCCAGGGCCGCCTCGCTCTCCAGGGCCAGGTCGGCCAGCACGTTCTGCATCAGCGGCTGCTCGCCGAGCACCCGGCCACCGACGCTGCGATGGGCACAATGGTGGCTGGCCTGGGTCAGCGCCTGGCGCATCAGCGAGCTGGAACCCACCATGCAGTCGAAGCGCGTCATGGCCACCATCTCGATGATGGTCGGCACGCCCCGCCCTTCCTCGCCGACCATCCAGGCCAGGGCGCCACGGAACTCCACTTCGCTGGAGGCGTTGGACTGGTTGCCCAGCTTGTTCTTCAAGCGCTGGATGTAGAACTGGTTACGGCTGTCGTCGGGACGATGCCGGGGCAGCAGGAAGCAGGTCAGGCCCTTGTCGGTCTGGGCCAGGGTGAGGAAGGCATCGCACATCGGCGCCGAACAGAACCACTTGTGCCCCACCAGCTCATAGGCCTGCCCCGGCCCCGTGGCCCCCACCGGATAGGCCCGGGTGGTGTTGGCGCGCACATCGGTGCCGCCCTGTTTCTCGGTCATGGCCATGCCGATGGTCAACCCGGCCTTGTGCTGCATGCCGACATTACGCGGGTCGTACTCGGTGGCGAGGATCTTGGGCAGCCACTGCTCGGCGATATCCGGCTGCAACTTCAGGGCCGGCACGCAGGCGAAGGTCATGGTCAGCGGGCAACCGCTGCCGGCCTCGGCCTGGCTGTGCAGGTAGGTCATGGCGGCCCGCGCCACATGGGCGCCAGGCTGGGGATGGGTCCAGGGCAAGGACGTGAGGCCGCCTTCGATCGCCGCCTGCATCAACTGGTGGTAGGCCGGGTGGAACTCCACCAGGTCGATCCGGTGGCCGAAGCGGTCATGGCTGTTGAACACCGGCTTGTTCTGATTGGCCAGGAACCCCGCTTCCATCAACGGCCCGCCGGCCAGGGCACCATAGGCATCGACCCGGGACTCGGCCCAGCCAGCATCGAACCGACGCATCCATTGCTGCAGTGGCAGGTCGATCCGATAGAGGTTGGTGCCATCCAGGGATGGTGGCTGGTTGGTGACTTCGTGGGTTTCAGCGAACTGGTGGAGGTTCATCACGGGGCTCCTTCAGGGTGTGCCAAGACCCCAGTTAAGCACCCGCCTCCCTCCGTTCAAAGTGGCATATCCGCCTAAATATCGGCGCTTTCGCCTTGTTCTTCCCGCAGCACCCACCTGGCCAGCACGGCTTGCAGTTCTTCGAATTTCACCGGTTTTCCCAGGTAATCGGTCCCGGAACCACCGATGCAGCCCTCTGTACCGGGAACGCAGGCCAGCAGGATCGGCAAACGGGCATACCCCGGCAAAGCCTGGGCCTGGAGGCGGAACGCTCCGACCTGGGCGGTATTGATATCACCGTCCAGCAGCACCGCGCTGATGGCCTCGCGCCCCAACGCCTGCAAGGCATCGGTGGGACTGGCGACAGTGCGTACCCGGTACCCCAGCTTGAGCAGCATGCCCCGCAGCACCAGCTGGTTGACGTCGTTGTCGTCCACTAGCAGCACGCTGCAATCCTCGGGCAGGCGCCGCGAACCAACGACCGACGAACGGGCCACCGGTTCCTGGGAGTCGAGCGCCACATGCAGGCGGAAGCAGCTGCCCTGGCCTGGTGTGGATTCATGGGTAAGCTGCCCGCCGAGCAGTTCCACCAGCTGCCGGCAGATCGCCAGGCCGATACCCAGGCCACCGTATTCGCGGGTCATGGAACCATCGAGCTGGAAGAAACGCTGGTACAGGGTGGCTTCGTCCAGGTTGACGAAGCCGATGCCGCTGTCGATCACCTCGAAGATCAGGTTCACCCGCCCAGCCGGGGCGGCCCTGCTGACCACGCGCAATATCACGCCGCCGCCAGAGGTGAACTTGACCGCGTTCTCCAGCAGGCATTCCAGGCAATGGCTGAGCTTGCAGCGATCCCCCAGCAAGCGATCGGGGATACCCACGCCCAGGTCGACCCGGAACGACAACGACTTGCTCGCTGCGCTAGCGCCGAACTGGGCCTGCAAGGCGCTCAGCAACGAACGCAGGCTGAACGGCTGGCTTTGTGCCGTGAGCTTGCCGGCCTGCAATTCGGTAAGAGTGAGGATGCCGTTGACCATGCGCATCATGTCCCGGGCGGAGCCGGCGGCGGTCTGCTGGTACTGCTCCAGCTCCGGATCCAGCTCCAGGGTCTGCATCAGTTCCAGGGAGCCGATGACGCCATTCATCGGGGTGCGCAGTTCGTGGGTCAGGGTGGCCAGGAATTCATCCTTGAGCCGATTGCTATGGGCCAGTTGCTGGTTCAGCACCTCCAGCTTCTGCCCGGCGTCCTGCAGGGTCCGGGCCTGCTGTTCGCGCATCGAGTTGATCCGGTCGGCCAGGGCCAGGGACAGCAGTGCCACCTCGATCGCCGAGCCGATCTGGCTGGCGTACATGGTCAGGAACACGTTGGGCAGGTAGCCGAGCACCATCAGGGTGTTGATCACTCCGCCGAACAGGAAGGCCGACCAGGCAATGATGAAATAGCGCGCCACCCGCAGGCCACGGCACCAGGCGACGATCCCCGCGACATAGATGACCACGGTGAAGACCAGGGCCAGGGTGGTGGCCAGGCGCAGCGCCAGGGCGTAGCTGGTCATCAGCGAGAGGGCCATGACCACGGCCCCGAAGGCCATCAGCGCCAACAGGACACGGTCGACCCAGGGACTGTGGCGGGCGGTCTGCAGGAAGCTGCGGGCGAACTGGCTGCCGAACAGGCCGGCCGAGCCGATGAAGAAGGGGGTCGCGGCGTTGGCCCACCAGGGGTTGTCGGGCCAGAAGTACTCTACCGCGGCGCCATTGACCGAAAGCTGGTACAGGCCGAACGAAGCGATATAGACGATGTAGTAGAGGTAGCTGGTGTCGCGGACGCTGAGGTAGATGAACAGGTTGTACACCAGCATGCCCAGCAACACCCCGTAGATCAGCCCCAGTACATACAAGCGGGCGGGCTGGGCCTCCAGGTAGGCGGTGCCGGACCAGAGGCTCACCGGTGCCTGGATCGACCCTTCGCTGGAAAGGCGCAGGTAGACGGTCTTGTGCTCGTGGGGCGAGAAATTCAGGCTGAACAGGTAGTTGTTCTGGTGGATCTGCCGGCTGCTGAAGGGCAAGGCGTCACCGGTACGCCCGGCTAACCGATAACCGCCGCTTTCATCGGGGACGTACAGGTCCAGGCGATCCAGGGGCGGATAGGCCAATTCCAGCAGCCAGCTGCGTTGCGCGGCGGGGTTGGCGGGGCGGTAGTCCAGGTCGATCCGCAGCCAGAATGCCGAGCGCGAGTAGCCGGCATTGAGCGTATCCTGGTCGTGGGCCTTGAAGGCTCCGGCCAGGGCTGCGGAACTGACATCGGCGATCGTCGCCTGGCCACTTGTGTCCTCGAGGACTTGCATCACCCGCCCCAAGGGCAGGCGTTGGGTGAACTCGTCGAACTCGACGGCACCAGCCAGCATCGGCAGGCTCAACAGCAACATCAGCAAATAGCGCATTAAAGCCCCGGCGTGGCTTGTCCGGTTGCGTCAGGAAGCCCCCCATTTCCCTTTGAGAAGACGTCAACCAGCATGACCTGTTATTGGATTGAAACCACTCTAGCATAGCCTCTGATGGCCATTGAACACTATCGAGAACTTTAGTCTAAAGGCTCTAGAACGGGCCTTTCAGCGCAATCCAGCGAGCTAGAGCTGTTGCTTCGGTCAGGATTGTCGGCAGGAAAACAGCTCCGTGGATCATTCCGCGCCAGGCGCCGCGCAAAAAAGCGTTTGGTGGTAAGCTCGCCGCCCATGAATACCTACAGCTCCCGCCCCGTTGTCCTCTGTCTCTCCGGCCACGACCCCAGTGGCGGCGCCGGCTTGCAGGCAGATATCGAAGCCCTGCTGGCCCAGGGTTGTCACGCAGCTCCGGCTGTAACCGCCCTGACCGTGCAAGATACGGTCAACGTCAGCGATTTCCGCGTCCTGGATCGCGAGTGGGTACTGGCCCAGGCCAATGCCGTACTCAACGATTCCACCGTGGCCGCGGTCAAGCTGGGCATGCTCGGCTCCCTGGAAATGGTCGACACCGTGGTCGAGCTGCTCCAGGCGCATCCGCACCTGCCCCTGGTCTGCGACCCGGTGCTGCGCGCCGGCGGTGGCGGACGGCTGGGCAAGGATGAAGTGGGCTACGCCATGCGCGAACGCTTGCTGCCCCTGGCGACCATCGCCACCCCCAACCTCCCCGAAGCCCGGATCCTGGCGGAACTGCCCGAAGGCACCGCCGACCAATGCGCCGAAAAACTTTTGCCCTACATCAAGCACCTGCTGATCACCGGCGGCCATGGCGACGAGCACGAAGTGCACAACCGCCTGTACAGCCGCGACGGCCTGCGTGAAACCTATACCTGCCAGCGCCTGCCCGGTAGCTACCACGGTTCCGGTTGCACCCTGGCCAGCGCCCTCGCCGGCCGCCTGGCCCAGGGCGAGCACCTGGCCAGCGCCGTGAAAACGGCCCTGGACTACACCTGGCGGACCCTGCGCGACGCCGAACAACTGGGGCGCGGGCAGTTCGTCCCACGCCGCTTGCCGCTGGATTTCTGCTCGTAATGCCATGAGGCTCGCCCTATGAAACTACGTGGTCTGTATGCCATCACCGATAGCCAGCTGTTGGCTGGCAAGTTCCTGGAATACGTGGAGGCAGCGCTCGATGGCGGCGTCACCCTGTTGCAGTACCGCGACAAGAGCGACGACCAGGCCCGTCGCCTGCGGGAGGCCGAAGCCCTGCTCGGCCTGTGCGAGCGCTACAAGACCCAGCTGATCATCAACGACGACGCCGAGCTGGCGGCGCGCATCGGCGCTGGCGTACACCTGGGCCAGACCGACGGCCCGCTGACCCCGGCCCGGGCCCTGCTGGGGCGCCAGGCGATCATCGGCTCCACCTGCCACAGCCAGCTGGCACTGGCCGAGCAAGCCGCGCGCGAGGGCGCCAGCTACGTTGCCTTCGGCCGCTTCTTCAACTCCAGCACCAAGCCCGGCGCGCCCACCGCCAACCTCGAGTTGCTGGACCAGGCCCGGGCCAGCCTGCAACTGCCGATCTGCGTGATCGGCGGTATCACCCTGGATAACGCAGCACCGCTGGTCGGCCATGGCGCCGACCTGCTGGCCGTGGTCCACGGGCTGTTCGGTGCCGATAGCGCCGAACAGGTGACCCGTCGCGCCCGCGCCTTCAACGCCCTGTTCGATCTTTGATATTTTTTGAGAGCCCTGCCATGTCTCGTTCCGAAACATTGTTCGCCAACGCCCAGAAACACATCCCCGGTGGCGTGAACTCACCGGTCCGCGCTTTCCGCAGCGTGGGCGGCACTCCGTTGTTCTTCAAGCATGCCGAAGGCGCCTACGTCACCGATGAAGATGACAAGCGCTATGTCGACTATGTCGGCTCCTGGGGCCCGATGATCCTCGGCCACAGCCACCCGCAAGTGCTGGACGCCGTACGCAAGCAGCTGGAACACGGCCTGTCCTACGGCGCGCCGACCGCCATGGAGACCGAGATGGCCGACCTGGTGTGCTCCATCGTGCCGTCCATGGAGATGGTGCGCATGGTCAGCTCCGGCACCGAAGCCACCATGAGTGCCATCCGCCTGGCCCGTGGCTACACCGGCCGTGACGCCATCATCAAGTTCGAAGGCTGCTACCACGGCCACTCCGACAGCCTGCTGGTCAAGGCCGGCTCCGGCTTGCTGACCCAGGGCGTACCAAGCTCGGCCGGGGTCCCGGCCGACTTCGCCAAGCACACCCTGACCCTGCCGTTCAACGACATCGCCGCCGTCGAGAAGACCCTGGCCGAAGTCGGCCAGACCGTGGCCTGCATCATCGTCGAACCGGTGGCCGGCAACATGAACTGCGTACCGCCGGCGCCGGGCTTCCTCGAAGGCCTGCGCGAGCAGTGCGACAAACACGGCGTGGTGCTGATCTTCGACGAAGTGATGACCGGCTTCCGGGTCGCCCTCGGCGGCGCCCAGGCCCACTATGGCGTGACCCCGGACCTGTCGACCTTCGGCAAGATCGTCGGTGGCGGTATGCCGGTGGGCTGCTTCGGTGGCAAGCGCGAGATCATGGGCTGCATCGCCCCGCTGGGCCCGGTGTACCAGGCAGGCACCCTGTCCGGTAACCCTCTGGCCATGGCGGCCGGCCTGACCACCCTGCGCTTGATCAGCCGCCCGGGCTTCCATGCCGAGCTGAGCGACTACACCAGCCGCCTGCTCGAAGGCCTGCAGCAACGCGCCGATGCCGCCGGCATCCCGTTCGTCACTACCCAGGCGGGCGGCATGTTCGGCCTGTACTTCAGCGGCGCCGACGACATCGTCACTTTCGACGACGTGATGGCCAGCGATGCCAACCTGTTCAAGCGCTTCTTCCACCTGATGCTCGAAGGCGGCGTCTACCTCGCGCCAAGCGCCTTCGAAGCCGGCTTCACCTCGATCGCCCACGGCGACACCGAGCTGAAGCTGACCCTGGATGCCGCGGAACGTGCCTTCGCTGCCCTGAAGTGATGCCTCGGCCGGCGGACGCTGCGACCCACAGCGTCCGTCACGCCCTTTATGCGGACTTTGCTCCCGCCGACCGGGAAAATACTGGCGAAAGCGGCGAATATCGCGCCCATGCGGCAGAAAAACGAGTAAAGACTTTGTAAGGTGGGCCCTGCTTATTTCATAATGCGCGCTTATTGGGCCCCACGCTGGGCCGCGCGCCCCTCAGAGGTAAGTCGATTCCCATGAACCGCACCGGCCGCGCCCTGACACTGGGCTGCCTGTTGCTCCTTCAACCCCTGCTCGCGCACGCACAAGCAGGCGGCAACTCGTTGTTGATCCCAGCGCTGGGTCGCTGCACCCTCGATCCCCAGGCACAGGAACAGGCCGAGGCTCTTACCGCGTGCCAGAAGGCCGCCGACGAAGGGGATGCCCAGGCGCAATACGAGTTGGGCGAGTTCTACTACGAGGGCAAGGGCGTACCACGCGACCTCAACCTGGCCCTGAGCTACTTCGAGAAAGCCTCCCTGCAAGGCCACGCCCAGGCGCAGTTCAAGCTCGGCACCATGTTCTTCCACGGCGAAGGCGTACCGGCCAACAACGTCCAGGCCTATATCGTGCTGAAGATGGCTGCGGTCAATGGCGCCGAAGACGCCCTGGATACCGCCGATGAAGTCGCCGAGCACATGCAGCGCGACGAGCTGGAAGTCGCCACCCAGGTGCTGGGACAGATCTTCCGTAAATACCTGCTGGAACTGCAGAGCGCCGACGGCCGCTCGCCCTTCTCGCCCCTGCCTTGACCGCCTCGGCCAGCCATTGGCCAGCAAGACGGCCGCCGCTCACCGGGAACGGCCAGCAATCATCGAACGACGTTACTTCTCGGGCATCGGCATCGGGAACGGCATGACATTGCCCACGCCACGGGCTTCGCTGATCTTCGGCGTTCCCAGGCGCTCCACCTCGTCGATGCGCACGATCGAATGCATGGGCACAAAGCTGCGTACCACGCCTTCGAACTGGGCCTTGAGCTTCTCTTCGCTAGGATCGACCACCACTTGCGTGCGCTCGCCAAAGACGAATTCCTCGACTTCCAGGAATCCCCACAGATCGCTCTGATAGATCTGCTTGGCGTACATCTCGAACACCTGGCCCTGGTTGAGGAAAATCACCTTGTAGATTGGAGCTTCACGTTTGGTCATGGCGGACGGACAACAGGTCGGGGGAGAAAAATGGGGCGCGAACTATAGCATAGCTACCCGACGCGCAATGCTAGGAACCTGGGGGCATGGACCCTATAATGCGCGGTTCTTTGAATCACCTGAGACCTAGGTCCATGGCCAAAAAGCTTTACATCGAAACCCACGGTTGCCAGATGAACGAGTACGACAGCTCGCGCATGGTGGATCTGCTGGGTGAAAACCAGGCCCTGGAAGTCACGGCGCGCGCCGAAGACGCGGACGTCATCCTGCTCAACACCTGCTCCATCCGCGAACGGGCCCAGGACCGGGTCTACTCCCAACTGGGGCGCTGGCGCGAGCTGAAGCTGGCCAACCCGGAAATGGTGATCGCCGTGGGCGGCTGCGTGGCCAGCCAGGAAGGCGCGGCCATCCGCGACCGGGCACCTTATGTCGACGTGGTCTTCGGCCCGCAGACCCTGCACCGCTTGCCGGAAATGATCGACATCGCCCGAACCACCAAACTGCCGCAGGTGGATGTCTCGTTCCCCGAGATCGAGAAGTTCGACCACCTGCCCGAGCCGCGCATCGACGGCCCCAGCGCCTATGTCTCGGTGATGGAAGGCTGCAGCAAGTACTGCACCTTCTGCGTCGTCCCCTACACCCGTGGCGAAGAAGTCAGCCGGCCGTTCGATGATGTGATCGCCGAGATCATCCACCTGGCGGAAAACGGCGTCCGCGAGGTCACCCTGCTGGGCCAGAACGTCAACGGCTACCGTGGCCAGACCCACGAAGGGCGTACTGCGGACCTGGCCGAGCTGATCCGCGTGGTCGCGGCCGTCGATGGCATCGAGCGGATCCGCTACACCACCTCGCACCCGCTGGAGTTCTCCGACAGCCTGATCCAGGCCCACGCCGAAGTCCCCGAACTGGTGAAGCACCTGCACCTGCCGGTCCAGTCGGGCTCGGACCGCATCCTGGCCGCGATGAAGCGCAACCACACCGCCCTGGAGTACAAATCCAAGTTGCGCAAGCTGCGCGCGGCGGTACCGGGGATCTGCATCAGCTCGGACTTCATCGTCGGTTTCCCCGGGGAAACGGAGAAAGACTTCCAGCAGACCATGAAGCTGATCGAGGACGTGGGGTTCGACTTCTCCTACTCCTTCGTCTACAGCCAGCGCCCCGGAACCCCGGCCGCGGACCTTGCGGACGACACCCCGGAAGCGCTGAAGAAAGAACGCCTGAACGCCCTGCAGCACCGGTTGAACCAGCAAGGTTTCGAAATCAGCCGACAGATGGTCGGCTCGACCCAGCGCATCCTGGTGACCGACTACTCCAAGAAAGACCCTGGAGAGCTGCAAGGACGGACCGAGAACAACCGGATCGTCAACTTCCGCTGCGACGATCCGACCTTGATCGGCCAGTTCGCCGACGTGTACATCGACTCCGCGCAGCCCCACTCGCTGCGTGGCTCGTTGCTGGCGTAGGGGCGAGGAAACCGGCCTGGGCGCAAGCCAGCCTGCCGACCGGGCCAGAGACCTGGAGAAACACCGGCAGTCATCGCTCCTCATAAGAGCTTTCGCACCCAGGCTGCTGGCGTTATCCTTGAATTCATCTTAATTGCCGTTGGGCGGCTAAAAACGACCTTGAACGCACCCATAGAACCTCATCGTTTCATCCTCGAGCCCTTCGAGGCTCGCCGCTTCGCCAATCTGTGCGGGCAGTTCGACGAGCATTTGCGCTTGATCGAGCAGCGCCTGGCGATCGAGATCCGCAACCGCGGCAATCAGTTCGAACTGATCGGCGAACCCAAGCACACCACCTCCGCGGAAAACCTCCTGCGCCGTCTCTACCGGGAAACCAAGGGTACCGAGCTATCGCCGGACCTGGTGCACCTGTTCCTCCAGGAATCCGCCGTGGAACAGCTCGACAATCCCTCGGTGGCCGACGCTGCTGTCGCCCTGCGCACCCGCAAGGGCATGATCCGGCCGCGCGGCCTGAACCAGCAGCGCTACGTCAAGGAAATCCTCGCCAACGACATCAACTTCGGCATCGGCCCGGCCGGTACCGGCAAGACCTACCTGGCGGTAGCCTGCGCGGTGGACGCCCTGGAGCGCGAACAAGTGCGGCGCATCCTGTTGGTGCGCCCGGCGGTGGAAGCCGGCGAAAAACTGGGTTTCCTGCCTGGCGACCTGGCACAGAAGATCGACCCGTACCTGCGTCCGCTGTACGACGCGCTGTATGAAATGCTCGGCTTCGAGCATGTGGCCAAGCTGATCGAGCGCCAGGTCATCGAGATCGCGCCCTTGGCCTACATGCGTGGCCGGACCTTGAACAACAGCTTCATCATCCTCGACGAAAGCCAGAACACCACCGTGGAACAGATGAAGATGTTCCTTACCCGGATCGGCTTCGGCTCCACGGCGGTGATCACCGGCGACATCACCCAGGTCGACCTGCCCAAGGGCACCAAGTCCGGCCTGGCCCACGTGATCAAGGTGCTGGGCGATGTCCCGGGCATCAGCTTCACGCACTTCATGCCCAAGGACGTGGTGCGCCACCCCCTGGTGCAGCGCATCGTCGAAGCCTACGAGCGCTTCGAGCAGCACAATGCCGACGAAGCCGCCAAGGCCGCCGCCGACAGGGGCAGCCGCCACGATGCTTGAGCTCGATCTGCAGCGCGCCAGCCAACAGCCGGCCCCCAGCGACCAACAGTTCCGCCAATGGTGCGAGCTGGCCCTGCGCCAGCGCACCGCCGACTCCGAACTGACCATCCGCCTAGTCGACGAAACCGAAGGCCGCGAGCTGAACCACACCTGGCGTCATAAAGATTACGCCACCAATGTGCTGTCATTTCCTGCGGAAGTGCCGGATGAGCTGCTGGACATCCCGCTGCTGGGAGACCTGGTGATCTGCATCCCGGTGGTCGAACGGGAAGCGGCCGAGCAAGGCAAGGCGCTCGAGGCCCACTGGGCCCACCTGGTGATTCACGGCTGCTTGCATCTGCTGGGCTACGACCATATAGATGACGACGAAGCCGAGGAAATGGAAGCCCTGGAACGTACATTGCTTGCAGAACTGGGTCATCCCGACCCTTATGCAGACGACGAAAGCTGAACAACACACTTGTAACAACCTAAGGATTCAGAGCAATCGCTATGAGCGAAGATCGATCGAGCAACGGGCAAAAGTCATGGCTGGGCAAACTGACCCAGGCTTTTGCCCATGAGCCGAAAAACCGCCAGGAGCTGCTGGAGCTGCTGCGCGAAGCCCATCAGAACAAATTGCTGGACAGCGAAGCGCTGGCCATCGTCGAAGGCGCCATCCAGGTCGCTGACCTGCAAGTCCGGGACATCATGGTCCCGCGCTCGCAGATGATCAGCATCAAGGCGACCCAGACCCCCCGGGAATTCCTGCCCGCAGTCATCGATTCCGCACATTCGCGTTATCCGGTGATCGGTGAAAGCCATGACGACGTGATGGGCGTCCTCCTGGCCAAGGATCTGTTGCCCCTGATCCTCAAGGAGAACGGCGACAGCTTCAATATCAAGGACCTGCTGCGCCCGGCCACCTTCGTGCCGGAGTCCAAGCGCCTGAACGTGCTGTTGCGCGAGTTCCGCGCCAACCATAACCACATGGCCATCGTCATCGACGAATACGGCGGTGTAGCGGGCCTGGTGACCATCGAGGACGTGCTGGAACAGATCGTCGGCGATATCGAGGACGAGCACGACGTCGAGGAAGACAGCTACATCAAGCCGCTGCCCAGTGGTGACTTCCTGATCAAGGCGCTGACGCCGATCGAGAACTTCAACCAGTTCTTCGACAGCGACTTCTCCGACGACGAGTTCGATACTGTCGGCGGGCTGGTGATGAGTGCGTTTGGCCACTTGCCAAAACGCAACGAAATCACTGAAATCGGTGCCTATCGCTTCCGCGTGCTCAATGCCGACAGCCGGCGGATCCACCTGCTGCGCCTGACCCCCGTCTCTCGCTGAGAACTGGACGTCTCGCCCCTCCCACTGGAACCTTGCCTGGCCGCCGACCGATCGGCAGCCGGCAAGGAGCCTGCGCAGGGGCCAGCGGCGAAGCGCTGCGTGATTCGACGCTCAGCTGAATCAACCCGAACAATCTCCTCGCGCCCTGCCCGGTGCGATACAGGAAAGAGCTGATGAAACGCTTCTTGCAGCGCTCGCTTCAACCCGGCTGGCCCGGCAACCTGGTGGCCGTCGCGGCTGGCGCCATCACCACCCTGGCCCTGGCCCCCTACGACATCTGGCCCCTGGCGTTGCTGGCCGTCGGCCTGTTCTACGCCGGCCTGCGGCAACTGACGCCGCGCCAGGCCCTGGGCCGGGGCTGGTGCTTCGGTTTCGGCCTGTTCGGCGCTGGCACCAGCTGGATCTACGTCAGCATCCACACCTACGGTGGCGCCTCGGTCCTGCTTGCAGGCTTGCTGATGCTGGCCTTCATCGCCGCCATCGCCTGGTTCTTCGCCCTGCCCGCGTGGCTCTGGGCCCGCTGGCTACGACGCAACGAAGCGCCACTGGCCGATGCCCTGGCGTTCGCCGCCCTGTGGCTGGGCCAGGAAGCCTTCCGAGGCTGGTTCCTCACCGGCTTCCCGTGGCTCTATTCCGGCTATAGCCAGCTGGACGGCCCCCTGGCCGGGCTCGCGCCGCTAGGCGGCATCTGGCTGATTTCCTTCGCCCTGGCCTTGACCGCTGCCCTGCTCTACAACCTGCCACGCCTGATCGGCAACGGTCGCAAGGGTTTCATCGCAGCAGGGCTGGTACTGCTGGCGGCCCCCTGGGTAGCCGGCCTGGCACTCAAGGGCCATGCCTGGACCAGCCCAGCGGGGGAGCCGCTGTCGGTTGCGGCCATCCAGGGCAATATCGAACAGAGCATGAAATGGGACCCCGCCCAACTCAATGCGCAACTGGGCCTGTACCGCGACATGAGCCTGGCCAGCAAGCGCGTGGACCTGCTGGTATGGCCGGAAACAGCGGTTCCAGTGCTCAAGGAGTCGGCCGAAGGCTATCTGTCGATGATGGGCAACTTCGCCGCCGATCGTCATTCCGCGCTGATCACCGGAGTACCGGTGCGCCAGCTGGTGCACCACGAGAAGCGCTACTTCAACGGCATCACCGTAACCGGCGAGGGCGACGGCACCTACCTGAAGCAGAAGCTGGTGCCCTTTGGCGAATATGTACCGCTACAGGACCTGCTGCGGGGCCTGATCGACTTCTTCGACCTGCCCATGTCCGACTTCGCCCGCGGCCCGGCCGACCAACCCTTGCTGCAAGCCAAGGGCTACCAGGTCGCGCCCTTCATTTGCTATGAGGTGGTCTACCCCGAGTTCGCCGCCAGTCTCTCGGCCCGCAGCGACCTGCTGCTGACCATCAGCAACGACACCTGGTTCGGCACGTCCATCGGCCCCCTGCAGCACCTGCAGATGGCCCAGATGCGCGCCCTGGAGGCCGGCCGCTGGATGATCCGCGCCACCAACAACGGCGTCACCGGACTGATCGACCCGTTCGGCAAGATCACCGTGCAGATCCCCCAGTTCGAGCGCGGCATCCTGTATGGCGAAGTAGTGCCCATGCACAACCTGACGCCCTACCTGCAATGGCGCTCCTGGCCTCTGGTAGTACTCTGCACCCTGCTGCTGGGCTGGGCACTGCTCGCCAGCCGGATCGCCAAGACCGTCTGAACCCCGCGCCGGCTCCCCCGGGAGCCGGCACTCAGCGATAGAACAAGCGATACCCCACCTGGCCCACCGCCTCATTTAGCAACTGCCCGCTCTGCCAGATGGACTTGAACTCCGGCATCCAGCCACCCAGCGGACGGGCGTTGTCCATCCCCAGGAACCCCACCGGCGCCGGCACCACCACGAATCCTGCACGTTCGAAGCTCCAGACCGAACGCGGCATGTGCCAGGCCTGGGTCACCACTACCACGCGCTTGATGCCCTTGGGCAACAGGACCTCGGCACTGAACTGCGCATTCTCCCAGGTGGTGCGGCTGCGATCTTCCTGCCAGCGCACCGTCACTCCGAAATCGTCGCGCAGTGAATCAGCCATCAACGCGGCCTCGCTTGGCGGCGTGCCGTAATGCAGGCCACCACTGGTCAGCACGGGCAGGCCGGAAGCCTTGGCCAGCCGGGCGGCATAGCGCTCGCGCTCCAGGCCCACGCCAGTGGGCTGGTCAGCGCCCCAAGCCGGATCGCCACGCTCGCGCCCCGACCCCAGGACCACAATGGCATCGGCCTGCTCGGCCAACCTGGCCCACTGTTCCTGTGGCAGGGGTGGCAATTGCTCGAGCCCACGGGCGCCCCACTCCACCATCACCGGCAAACTCATCAGCCAGAAACCACCCAGGCCGAGAAAGAAATAGCAGCGGGCGAGACGCGGCCTGGAACGACGCAACATCCAGGCGAATAGCAGCAACAGCAGGAGGATGCCGGGCGGCAGCAATAACTGTTTGATGAAATAGCGAAAAGGCATCGGACATCTCCAAAAAGATGCCCGAAGCCTAAAGGGATGGTTATCCGGCAACAACCGACGCCGGTGATTTTCGCTTTCGAGGTCCTCGGCAACGACCTCTTTCGCCCCGCTCCGGGGGCCTGGAACCTACTTGAACTGCCGAGACCGTACCTTCACCGAACCCCGGACGGGGGCCTTGTCCTTCAGCCAGATGATCTTGGCCGAACGAGACGCCTCCTGATGTTGCAGATTGCTCGATACATCGACCGGCATCTCACGCCGGTTATGGGCCAGGTAGGCCCGGATCAATTCCAGTTCGGCAGGGCTCAACCCCCGCAGCTCCAATTCGACGGAGCGTTCATCGCGCAGCCGATCTGCGGTTCTCGCTGCATCCAGGGCCAGAGCCAGTCGATTCAGCAGCCGCTCGTACACCTCCGGTCCCGTTGCCTTGCGCTGCAATTCAAGCATCCGTTCACCTCATAGAAGAATAAGACTCACTCCCCTTTTTGAGCTTAGCCGGGCAGCCGCAGGCCACGCGCCGCCGCGACCAACGGCCCTTGCGCGCAATCAGGGTTTCCCTAGGCAGAGCGCGGTCATGTATGCTACGGCGCTTCCTGTAACTCCACTTCCAGCTCCACCGGGAACTGCAAACGCCATGTTTGGCGCCGTCACTACCCGAGTTGCGTTGAAGAGGATTAGGCCACCCTTATCCAGTACATAAAGTAGCCATGCACGAACAATACCTGCCCCGTGATATAGAAGCCGCCGCCCAGTCCTTCTGGGATGAGCAAAAGTCGTTTGAAGTCAGCGAACAGCCAGGCAAGGACACTTACTACTGCCTATCGATGTTCCCGTACCCGAGCGGCAAGCTACACATGGGGCACGTGCGCAACTACACCATCGGCGACGTCATCTCCCGCTACCAGCGCATGCAAGGCAAGAACGTCCTGCAACCCATGGGTTGGGACGCCTTCGGCATGCCGGCGGAAAACGCCGCGATGAAGAACAACGTCGCACCGGCCAAGTGGACCTACGAAAACATCGCCTACATGAAGAGCCAGCTGCGTAGCCTGGGCCTGGCGGTGGACTGGTCGCGCGAGGTTACTACCTGCAAGCCGGACTACTACCGCTGGGAACAGTGGCTGTTCACTCGCCTGTTCGAGAAAGGCGTGATCTACCGCAAGAACGGCACCGTGAACTGGGACCCGGCGGACCAGACCGTACTGGCCAACGAACAGGTCATCGACGGCCGTGGCTGGCGCTCGGGCGCGCTGATCGAGAAGCGCGAAATCCCGATGTACTACTTCCGCATCACCGACTACGCCGACGAGCTGCTGGAAAGCCTCGACGAGCTGCCGGGCTGGCCCGAGCAGGTCAAGACCATGCAGCGCAACTGGATCGGCAAGTCCCGCGGCATGGAAGTGCAGTTCCCCTATGACCAGGCGAGCATCGGCCAGGCCGGCGCGCTGAAAGTCTTCACCACCCGTCCCGACACCCTGATGGGCGCCACCTACGTGGCCGTCGCCGCCGAACATCCGCTGGCGACCCAGGCCGCCCAGGGCGATGCAGCACTGCAGGCGTTCATCGACGAATGCAAGAGCGGCAGCGTCGCCGAGGCCGACATGGCCACCCAGGAGAAGAAGGGCATGCCCACTTCCCTGTTCGTCGAACACCCGCTGACCGGCGAGAAGCTGCCAGTGTGGGTCGCCAACTACGTGCTGATGCACTACGGCGATGGCGCGGTGATGGCCGTGCCGGCCCACGACGAGCGCGACTTCGAGTTCGCCCACAAGTACAACCTGCCGATGAAAGCCGTGGTGCGCACCAGCGCCGGCGATGAAGTCAGTGGCGAATGGCAGGCCGCCTATGGCGAACACGGCCAACTGATCAACTCCGGCGAGTTCGACGGCCTGGACTTCGCTGGCGCCTTCGACGCCATCGAAGCTGCGCTGATCCGCAAGGAACTGGGCAAGTCGCGCACCCAGTTCCGCCTGCGCGACTGGGGCATCAGCCGCCAGCGCTACTGGGGCTGCCCGATCCCGATCATCCATTGCCCATCCTGTGGCGATGTACCGGTGCCGGAAGACCAACTGCCGGTCAAGCTGCCCGAAGACGTGGTGCCCGACGGCGCCGGTTCGCCACTGGCGCGCATGCCGGAATTCTACGAGTGCACTTGCCCGAAATGCGGCACTGCGGCCAAGCGCGAAACCGACACCATGGACACCTTCGTCGAGTCGTCCTGGTACTTCGCCCGCTACGCCTCGCCGAACTACGAAGGTGGCATGGTCGATCCGAAAGCCGCCAACCACTGGCTGCCGGTGGACCAGTACATTGGCGGTATCGAACACGCGATCCTGCACCTGCTGTACGCGCGCTTCTTCCACAAGCTGATGCGCGATGAAGGCCTGGTCACCTCCAACGAGCCGTTCAAGAACCTGCTGACCCAGGGCATGGTGGTCGCCGAGACCTACTACCGTGTCGCCAGCAACGGCGGCAAGGACTGGTTCAACCCGGCTGACGTCGAAGTCGAGCGCGATGCCAAGGCCAAGATCATTGGCGCGCGCCTGAAGACCGACGGCCTGCCGGTGGAGATCGGCGGCACCGAGAAGATGTCGAAGTCGAAGAACAACGGCGTCGATCCACAATCGATGATCGAGCAGTACGGCGCCGATACCTGCCGCCTGTTCATGATGTTCGCCTCGCCGCCCGACATGAGCCTGGAATGGTCCGACTCCGGCGTCGAAGGTGCCAGCCGTTTCCTGCGCCGCGTCTGGCGCCTGGCCCAGGCTCACGTAGCCCAGGGCCTGCCGGGCAAACTGGATGTCACCACCCTGAGCGACGAGCAGAAGGTGATCCGCCGCGCCATCCACTCAGCCATCAAACAGGCCAGCACCGACGTGGGCCAGTTCCACAAGTTCAACACCGCCATCGCCCAAGTGATGACCGTGATGAACGTGCTGGAAAAAGCGCCACAAACCAGTGAACAGGACCGCGCCCTGTTGCAGGAGGGCCTGGAGGCCGTCACCTTGCTGCTGGCTCCGATCACTCCGCATATCAGCCATGAACTGTGGAACCAACTGGGCCATGACGGTGCAGTCATCGATGCCACCTGGCCGACCGTGGACGAAAGCGCCCTGGTGCAGGACAGCCTGCAACTGGTAGTGCAGGTCAACGGCAAGCTGCGTGGCCAGATCGAGATGCCAGCCAGCGCCAGCCGCGAGGAAGTCGAAGCCGCCGCCCGCAGCAACGAAAACGTACTGCGCTTCACCGAGGGGCTGACCATCCGCAAGGTCATCGTGGTACCGGGCAAACTGGTCAACATCGTCGCCAGCTAATTGGATCAGGCGTCCGGTGGGAACCGGGCGCCGAACAAGACCTTCAGGGCCACAGGGTTGGCCCATATGGTTTCAAGGGGAGCAATACATGATCAAACGTAACCTGCTGGTGATGGGCCTGGCTCTGGTATTGAGCGCCTGCGGCTTTCAACTGCGCGGTACTGGCACCCAGGAATTGAGCATCAAGGAACTCGACCTCAGCGCCCGGGACGCCTACGGCGCGACGGTGAAACTGCTGCAGCAACAACTGGAAAGCAGTGGTGTCCGCGTTCATGCCGGAGCGCCCTACAAGCTGGTCTTGCAGCGCGAGTCGAACTCCCAGCGCACCCTCAGCTACACCGGCGGCGGCAACTCTGCCGAGTATGAAATCAGCACCAAGCTGGAATATGAAATCCTGACCCATGACAACTTGCACCTGCTGAACGACAAGCTGGAGGTGCAGAAAGTCTTCGTTCATGACGGCAACAACATCACCGGCTCCGGTCAGGAATCGGCTCAGACCTATCAGGAAATGCGCCGCGACCTGGTCCAGCGCATGATAATCCGCCTGCAACTGCTGAGCCCGGAACAGCTGGCACAATTGCAGGCTACTGCCGAAGCCAAGGCCAAGGCCGATGCCGACGCCCTGGAAGCAGCACGCAAGGCCGAAGCCGAAACTCCGCAACAGTCCCCTATGGAACTTCCGAACCAGTAAGCCTTGTGGGGCGCTCCGGCGCCCCCCCCACCGACCCGCATCTATGAAACTCGCCCCCGCCCAACTCGGTAAACACCTGCAAGGTTCCCTCGCCCCGGTCTACGTGATCAGCGGCGACGATCCCCTGCTCTGCCAGGAAGCCGCCGATGCCATACGCATCGCGGCACGCCAGCAGGGCTACGACGAACGCCAGGTGTTCAGCGCCGATGCCAATTTCGACTGGGGCAGCCTGTTGCTGGCTGGCGCCAGCATGTCGCTCTTCGCGCAGAAGCGCCTGCTGGAACTGCGCCTGCCTTCGGGCAAGCCCGGGGACAAAGGTGCTGCTGCCCTGATCGAATACTGCTCGCGCCCGGCCGAAGACACCGTGCTGTTGATCAGCCTGCCCAAGCTCGACGGTAGCGCGCAGAAAACCAAATGGGGCAAGGCCCTGGTGGAAGGCGCCCAGACCCAGTTCGTGCAGATCTGGCCAGTGGACGCCAACCAGCTGCCACAGTGGATTCGCCAGCGCCTGTCCCAGGCCGGGATGTCCGCCAACCAGGACGCCGTGGAGCTGATCGCGGCTCGGGTCGAGGGCAATCTGCTGGCTGCCGCCCAGGAAATCGAAAAGCTCAAGTTGATGGCCGAGGGAGGACAGGTCACTGTCGAAACGGTACAGGCGGCCGTGGCCGACAGTGCCCGCTTCGACGTATTCGGCCTGGTCGACGCCATCCTCAACGGGGAAGCGGCGCATGCCTTGCGCATGCTCGAAGGGCTCAAGGGCGAAGGGGTCGAGCCTCCGGTGATCCTCTGGGCCCTGTCCCGGGAGCTACGGCTACTGGCCAACCTGGCCCAGCAATTCGGCCAGGGAATCCCCTTGGACAAGGTTTTCAGCCAAGCCCGCCCGCCTGTCTGGGACAAGCGCAAGCCGCTGATGAGCAAGGCCCTGCAACGCTATTCCGCCCAGCGCTGGAGCCAATTGCTGCTGGATGCCCAGCCTATCGACGCACAGATCAAGGGCCAGGCCAGCGGTTCCGCCTGGAGCAGCCTGAGCCGCCTGTCACTGCTGATGGCCGGCCAACGCCTGCCCCTGCCTGCCGAGTAAGTCCGCAATACGGGAAAAGATCATGGGTACTGGACAGCAGTGCCCAGCTGGCCGATGATGCGCGCCGTTGCACCTCTCCCCATAAAGCGAGTATCGAGCATGAGCAAGCCATCCAAGCATGGCCCCAACAAGGCCAAATCCATCATTGCCCAGCCACTGTTCCGTTGCCGCCAGGAACGCCCGGCCAAGGGCAAAGGCAGCTACCGCCGCGAAGCCTTCCAGTCCAAAAGCTGGGAGGCTTCTTACTTTCTGGCCGCCTGAAGCCCTGGACCCCACAGGCATGATAAGGTCTGCACCTGATTGTCATTCTCTCTGGACCTGTGCATGCCCTTTTGTATTTCCCGTCGTTGGCACCTACGCCAACTGATCGCTGCCTCCAGCCTGATTCTGCTCGTCGCCTGCGCGGAAAAGCCCACCGCCGCCGACGCCCAACCGTTGCCCGCCCTCCAGTCGGCCCCCATTGCCGCACCAGCGACCGTCGCCCCCCTGGTGGTCGATAACCTGGATATCCAACCGACCCAGAGCTTCGAACAGTGGCTGAGTGCCTTTCGCGCTGAAGCGCTGAATGCCGGTATCCGTGCCGATGTGTTCGACCGCGCCTTCGCCGGCGTCACTCCGGACATGAGCGTGATCAAGGCCGATCGCAGCCAGCCAGAGTTCACCCGCCCGGTATGGGAATACCTGGACGGCGCCCTATCCCCCATACGCGTACGCAAGGGCCAGGCCCTGCTGAACCAGTATGGCGATATCCTGCAACGTATCGAACAGCGCTACGGCGTGGATCGCCAGGCGCTCGTGGCCGTCTGGGGTATGGAAAGCAACTTCGGCGATTTCCAGGGCAACAAGTCGGTGATCCGCTCGCTGGCGACCCTGGCCTATGAGGGCCGACGCCCGGCCTTCGCCAACAGCCAGCTGATCGCCGCATTGCAGATCATCCAGCATGGCGATATCCAGCCCGAGAAGATGCTCGGTTCCTGGGCCGGGGCCATGGGCCAGACCCAGTTCATCCCGACCACCTACAACACCCATGCCGTGGATTTCGACGGTGACGGCCGCCGGGATATCTGGAACAGCCCGGCCGATGCCCTGGCCTCGACGGCGCACTACCTGCAAAGCTCGGGCTGGCAGAAAGGCCAGCCCTGGGGCCTGGAAGTCCAGCTCAACAGTGGTTTCGACTACGCCCTGGCCGATGCCAGCACGCGCAAGAGCGTGGCCGAGTGGATGCGCCTGGGGATGAATCCAGCCAACGGCAAGGCATTGCCCTACGGCTCCGAGCAACTGTCCGCGTCCCTGCTGCTGCCAGCGGGTTATCGGGGGCCGGCGTTCCTGATCCTGGATAACTTCCGGGCCGTGCTCAAATACAACAATTCCTCATCCTATGCGTTGGCGGTGAACCTGTTATCCGAGCGTTTCAGCGGTGCCGGACTGATCAGCGGCGACTGGCCCAAGGACGAACTGCCCTTGAGTCGCAGCGAACGTATCGACCTGCAGACCCAGCTCAACGCCAACAACTACGATGCCGGCAACCCCGACGGCATCATCGGCGCCAACACCCGCAAGGCCATCCGCAGCGCCCAGCAGACCCTGGGTTGGCCGGCGGACGGCTACCCGACCCGCAAGCTGCTGGACAGCCTGCGCAGTCGTTGAGCCGCAATTCGCAACAGGAAAGCTCGCTGTTCCGCCAGCCGGTTATTTGAAGACTACATCCTGGGCCAGGGTCAGCTCCCTGGCTCCGGCATCCAGCCTGACCAGCGCCCCCATGGGCAAGGTCAGGTTGGGGTCGCAATGACCGCTGCGCCAGCCGGCCAGCACCGGAATCCGCAACGGCTCGAAGGTGCGCTTGAGCAAGTCACATAGCGCAGTGAAATCCACTCCGGCCACATCCCCCACCAACACACCCCGCAACTTGTCGAGCTTGCCCGCCAGCCGCAGGTGATTGAGCAGGCGATCGATGCGATACAGCGGTTCGTTGACGTCCTCGATGAACAAGATGATGCCGTCGGCGACGATGTCATAGGGCGTGCCCAGGGTGCTGGCGATGATCGACAGGTTCCCCCCCAGCAGCGCGCCCTGTGCGATACCTGGCTCGACGGTGGTCAAGGGAAATGCCACGGGATGGGGCAACGGGCTGCCGGCCCTGACCTGCCCGCGCAACAGATTGAAGAACGACGCCTCAGTGGGAGCCTGCTTGGCTGCCAGCAGGTCGGCGTTGAGCAAAGGTCCGTGAAAACTCACGAACCCGGCATAACGATTGATCGCCAGATGCAAAGCGGTGATGTCGCTGTAGCCGACGAAGGGCTTGGGATTGCGCCGCAACAGGTCGAAGTCGATCTTGTCCAGCAATCGAGGACTGCCATAGCCCCCGCGCAAGCACAGGATGGCGTCCACCTCGGAATCGGCGAAAGCGTCATGCAGGTCTTGCAGACGCACCTCATCACTGCCGGCCAGATAGCCGTCCTGCTGCCCCACCCCGGGGAAGATGCGCAAGTCGTAACCCCTGGAGCGCATCCACTGGAAGGCCTTGGCGGTGTCCAGCGCGGCCGGGCCGGCCGGAGCGATAAGACCGATGACGCCTTCGGCCGCCAGCGCCGGCACGGGCAGGTGGGCATGGAGGGCGGCGGTCGGTTGGATGGGCATACGGATTCTCCCTGTGCGAATTCACTGGAGCACAGTAGCCATGAATGCCGCGAAACAGAAGGGGGAAATAGTCCGCGAGGAGCACAAAGCCCAAGGGCAGGCGATGGGACTCGAGGGAGTCGGCGGGAACGCCCGCAGGAGCCAGCTCCTGCGGGCTTGGTGAATCAGGAAACCAGACCTTCCTTGGCCAGCTTCGCTTGTTCGTCGGCGTGGTACGAGGAACGTACCAGCGGGCCGGAGGCCACGTTCTTGAAGCCCATCCGGTAGCCTTCCTCGGCGAACCAGGCGAAGGTGTCCGGATGCACGAAACGCTGCACCGGCAGGTGGTTACGCGACGGCTGCAGGTACTGGCCAAGGGTCAGCATGTCGATGTCATGCTCGCGCATGCGCTTCATCACTTCGATGACTTCGTCGTCGGTCTCACCCAGGCCCAGCATCAAGCCGGATTTTGTCGGCACATGGGGTACCAGCTGCTTGAACTTCTGCAGCAGGGTCAGCGACCACTGGTAGTCGGAACCCGGGCGGGCGGCCTTGTACAGGCGTGGCACGGTTTCCAGGTTGTGGTTGAACACGTCCGGTGGAGTCGCCGCGGTGATTTCCAGGGCAATGTCCATGCGGCCACGGTAGTCGGGAACCAGGGTTTCCAACTGTACGTTCGGCGAGAGCTTGCGGATTTCACGGATGCAATCGGCAAAGTGCTGGGCGCCACCGTCGCGCAGGTCGTCGCGGTCCACCGAGGTGATCACCACGTACTTCAGGCGCAGGTCGGCGATGGCCACCGCCAGGTTCATCGGCTCATCCACGTCCAGGGGCTTGGGACGACCATGGCCCACGTCGCAGAACGGGCAACGGCGGGTGCAGATGTCGCCCATGATCATGAAGGTCGCGGTGCCGCCGGAGAAGCACTCGCCCAGGTTCGGGCAGGAAGCCTCTTCGCAGACGCTATGCAGCTTGTGCTTGCGCAGCAGTTGCTTGATCCGGTCGACTTCCGGGGATACCGGGATACGTACGCGGATCCAGTCGGGCTTCTTCGGCAGCTCGGTGGTCGGGATGATCTTCACCGGGATACGCGCGACCTTTTCCGCACCGCGCAACTTGACGCCGGTTTCAACTTTCGCGCGGGCTGGCCGCTCAGAAACATCCAGCGTCGGGATCAGGGTTTGAACAGCGTCTTGTTGCGCAGTAGTCATATCAGTCGATTCCGCCCGTTAGGGTCGTCTGCTCAGCGTAGTCGAGGTGTTTGACGAGCTGCGCACGCAGCCGGGCACTTACCTCGGCAAATTCAATCGGCCCTGCATGGTCGCTCAGCTGGGTCATCGCCAGACCGGCATAACCACAGGGGTTAATCCGTCGAAACGGCTGCAAATCCATATCCACGTTCAAGGCCAGACCGTGAAAGGAGCATCCATGACGGATACGCAGGCCCAGGGAAGCGATTTTCGCTCCATCGACGTAGACACCCGGTGCATCGGGCTTGGCCGCCGCCGGCACGCCGTAGCTGGCCAGCAACTCCACCAGGCATTGCTCCATGCGGCTGACCAGTTCACGCACGCCGAAACCCAGCCTGCGCACGTCCAGCAGCAAATAGGCCACCAGCTGGCCCGGACCATGATAGGTCACCTGGCCACCACGATCGGCCTGCACCACCGGGATATCCCCCGGCACCAGCAGATGCTCGGCCTTGCCGGCCTGCCCCTGGGTAAAGACCGGAGGATGCTGCACCAGCCAGACCTCGTCCGGTGCATCGGTCCCGCGTTCGTTGGTAAAGCGCTGCATGGCCTGCCAGACCGGCTCGTAGGCCCTCAGGCCAAGCTCACGAAAGCCCAGCGTCTGTGGCATCACAGCACCATGTGGACGACACCGGTAGCGCGCAGGGCACTATTGATATCACGCAGTTGGTCTTCACCAGTGGCGGTGATGTGCAGTTGCACCGTGGTGTACTTGCCATTGCTGCTCTGGCGCTCGGCCAGGGACTTGATGTCCAGGGTGGCGTACTTGGCAAGGATCTCGATCACGGTGTCCTTGAAGCCGACGACCGTGTCACCGATCACCTTGATCGGATAGTCATCGACGGGAAACTCAATCTTGTGCGACTTAACGTCAGTGTCTGTCATGGCAATAACGGCCTCGTAAGCCGTGGCGACGGACATGGCCCCCGCTCCGCTTGGGAGCGAGGGCCACGTGGGTCGACAATATCAGTTGAACAAGCCGTAGAAGAATAGACGGATGCTATCCCACATGCGACGGAAGATACCACCTTCGTCGACTGCTTCCAGGGCGATCAGGTCGGCGCTGTGCACCACCTTGTCGTCCAGTTTCACTTCGACTTTACCGATCACGTCGCCCTTGGCGATCGGCGCGACCAGTTGCGGGTTCATGGTCATGCTGGCTGCCAGCTTCTTCAGCTGGCCCTTGGGCATGGTCATGGTCAGGTCCTGGGCCAGGCCAGCCTTGACCTGATGCGTGGTGCCCTTCCATACCGGCGCCTGGGCCAGTTCGGTGCCCTTCTGGTAGAAGGTCTGGGTTTCGAAGAAACGGAAGCCATAGGTCAGCAGTTTCTGGGTCTCGGCAGCCCGGGCCTGCTCGCTGTTGGTGCCGAACACCACGGCAATCAGGCGCATGCCATCACGTACCGCCGAGGACACCATGCAGTAGCCCGCTTCGTCGGTATGCCCGGTCTTGAGGCCATCGACGGTCTTGTCACGCCACAGCAACAGGTTGCGGTTAGGCTGCTTGATGCCGTTCCAGAAGAACTCCTTCTGCGAGTAGATCGCATAGTGGGCCGGATCTTCATGAATGATCGCGCGTGCCAACAGCGCCATGTCATGGGCCGACGAGTAATGCTCGGGGTTCGGCAGGCCGGTGGGGTTCATGAAGTGGCTGTTGCTCATGCCCAGGTCGCCGGCGGTCTTGTTCATCATGTCGGCGAAGGCGTCTTCGCTACCGGCGATGTGCTCGGAAATCGCCACGCTGGCATCGTTGCCCGACTGGATGATGATGCCGTGCAGCAGGTCGCTGACGGACACCTGCGACCCCACCTTGATGAACATCCGCGAACCGCCAGTGCGCCAGGCGTTTTCGCTGACGGTCACCGGGTCGTTCTCGCCGATCTGGCCACGGCGGATTTCCAGGGTGGCGATGTAGGCGGTCATCAGCTTGGTGAGGCTGGCCGGCGGCAGGCGCTGGTCACCATTGTTCTCCACCAGCACGTTTCCGCTGCTGGCATCCATGAGCACGTAGGACTTGGCGGCCAGCTGCGGTGGTGACGGCATCACCTCGACCGCCCAGGCGGCGGGTGTGATGATCAGCGGTAGAAGCAGGCACAGGCGTTTGGCAAAGGTGGTGATGTTCATCCGTCTCTCGAAGTTGCTAATGGAAACTTGCCCCTGGGGGCAAAACTATTTCAGACAACCTTCTGAAGGGTTGTCGCGTGTGCGTTGTTCACTCACGACCCTTGCCGGGCTTTTGTTGTTCGGCGAGCCAACAACCCGGATCCGCCCCCCGATGTCGCAAGCGGACCCTCAATCTAGATGTCGCTATTCCGCAGTGACCACGCTCGCCTGGCCCAGGTTGGCCAGGCGCACGCTGTTCTGCGCTTGCTGGGTTTCGTCCGGCGAACCGAACGGCCCAAGGCGTACCCGATGCAGCGTCTGCTGATTGCGTACGATGGAACTGATGAACACCGGAGCGCTCACCATCGAGCTCAGTTTCGACCTCAACAGTTCGGCAGCGTCCGGGTTGGCGAAGGCGCCCACCTGCAGGTACTGACCGGAGGCTGCGGTGTTCTTGACCTGCACCGGGACCACGGCAGCCGCATGCTGCTGCGGCGGAGGCGTCCACTGTTCGACGGTACCGGCCGAGCTGGTAACCACCGGCGCGCTATTCTGCGCCACTTGCGGCTCATTGAGCATCAAAGGCGCCGGACGGCCACGCTGGGCCCACCATTGCTGCGGATCGATGCCCTCGACCTTGACCCGGGCGGTACCGGTTTCGGCATAACCGAGTTTCTTCGCCGCGGCATAGGACAGGTCGATGATCCGGTCGGAATAGAACGGACCACGATCGTTGACCCGCAGGATCACGCTGCGGTTGTTGTCCAGGTTGGTCACCCGCACATAGCTGGGCAACGGCAGGGTCTTGTGTGCGGCACTCATGCCGTACAGATCATAGACCTCGCCATTGGCGGTGTTCTGGCCATGGAACTTGGTGCCGTACCAGGAAGCCGTGCCCGAAGCCACGTAGTTCCTGGACTCCTGGATGGGAAAGTAGGTCTTGCCCAGCACCGTATAAGGGTTGGCCTTGTACGGACCGGTATGCAGGGTCGGCGTCGCATCGGGAATGCGCGATACGTCGACATCCCACCAGGGCGCGCCATCCTTGTGGGCGCGATTGACATCCAGGCCCGGCATCGAACGCACGGCATTGGAGGATTTGGGCTGCGGCGAGCGGCTCGTCGAGCAACTGGCCAGCGACAGCGCCAACGCGGCAAAAGCCAGCAGCTTCAAGGGGTTGCGGATTGGCATTGCCAGCATTACTTGACGCCCCGTGCTTGGACCAGCTGTTCAGACAGCTGATGTACGGCCATGGCATACATCACGCTGCGGTTATAACGAGTGATCGCGTAGAAATTCTTCAGCCCCATCCAGTATTCCGGACCGTTATCACCTTCCAGGCGGAAAGCGGTAACCGGCATATCGTCGCGCAGCGCATCATGACTCGACCAGCCCAGGGCTCGCAACTCCCCGACGGTCTTGGTCGGCTCGATACCGCTGGTCAGCCCCTCGTCCACCCGGTCCCCGCGCACATCGGCACGGCTGACCACCGGCTCGCCAGCTACCCAGCCATGGCGCTTGAAGTAACTGGCGACGCTGCCGATGGCATCGTCCGGATTGGTCCAGATATTGATGTGCCCATCGCCGTCGAAGTCCACGGCGTAGGCGCGGAAGCTGCTGGGCATGAACTGCGGCAGCCCCATGGCTCCGGCATAGGAGCCCTTGAGGCTCAGGGGATCGAGCTGCTCTTCACGGGCCAGCAACAGGAACTCGCGCAGCTCCTTGCGGAAGAATTCGGCACGCGGCGGATAATCGAAGCCCAAGGTGGAAAGGGCGTCGATCACCCGGTAATTGCCGGTATTGCGGCCAAAAAAGGTCTCCACGCCGATGATCGACACGATGACCTGGGCCGGGACCCCATATTCCTGCTCGGCACGGGCCAGGACCGCCTCGTGCTGGCGCCAGAAGTCCACGCCACGAGCGATACGCGCATCGGTGATGAACATCGGGCGATATTCCTTCCATTGCTTGACCCGTTCGGCAGGCCGCGAAATGGCATCGAGGATCGCCTGCTTGCGCTCGGCTTCGCGGAACACGCCCATCAACTGCTCTCCGGCGAAACCGTAGTCCCGGGTCATTTCCCCGACGAATTCGGCGACCTGGGGCGAGCCTTCGTAGGCACCAGCCGAAGCAGGCTCCGCGGCCCCCAGGATGCTCGCCAGACCGACCCATAGAGCGTACCGAGCGGCCCAGCCACGCATTACTTGCATTGAGTTGTTCACCTTATTCAAACCTGCGCGATCCACTTGCGATGGGTATGGATCGACATCAAAACCCCAAACGCTGACAGTAGCGTCACCAGCGAAGTTCCTCCGTAGCTAATGAAGGGCAACGGCACCCCCACCACCGGCAACAAGCCACTGACCATACCGATGTTGACGAAAACGTAAACAAAAAACGTCATGGTCAGGCTGCCTGCCAGCAACTTGCCGAACAGCGTCTGGGCCTGGGCCGTGATCACCAGCCCGCGCCCGATCAACAAGAGGTAGATCAGCAGCAGCGCGCAGATGCCCACCAGGCCGAACTCCTCGCCCATGACCGCGATGATGAAGTCGGTGTGGCTTTCCGGCAAAAAGTCCAGGTGCGATTGGGTACCCAGCAGCCAGCCCTTGCCGAACACCCCGCCGGAGCCGATGGCGGCCTTGGACTGGATGATGTTCCAGCCGGTCCCCAGGGGGTCGCTTTCCGGATCGAGGAACGTCAGGATCCGCTGTTTCTGGTAGTCATGCATGATGAACATCCACATGGCCACCGCCACCGGCACAGCCGCCGCCAGCACACTGATGATCCAGCGCCAGCGCAACCCGCCCATGAACAGCACGAAGGTGCCGCCGGCCAGGATCAGCAGGGCCGTGCCCAGGTCCGGCTGGCGCACGATCAGCATGAATGGAATACCGATCAGTACCAGGCTGATGCCCACATGCTTGAGGTGCGGCGGCAAGGTGCGCTTGGACAAGTACCAGGCGATGGTCGCCGGCATGATGATCTTCATGAACTCCGAGGGCTGGAAGCGGATCACCCCGGGGACGTTGATCCAGCGGGTCGCGCCCATGGCGTTGTGGCCCATCACGTCCACTACCACCAGCAAAACCACGCCGAACACATAGCCAAGCGGCACCCAGCGGGCCATGAAGCGCGGCTCGAACTGGGCGATGATGATCATCGACACCAGGCCGATGCCGAACGAAGTGGCCTGCTTGGCCAATAGGTCCCAGCTCTTGCCACTGGCCGAATACAGGACGAACAGGCTGCCGGCCGCCAGGGTCAGCAGCAGGATCAGCAAGGGACCATCGATATGCAGGCGCTGCAACAGCGTCGCCCGACGCCGCATCACGTCCTCGCTGGAGAGAATGCGGTCGAAATTACTCTTCACGGGCCGTAGCCTCCGTAATGGTAGGGCTGGCGAACTCTGGCTTGAGCTGGCCATCCGGGCCCAGGAGCCAGGCATCCATGACCTGGCGCACTACAGGGGCGGCGACGCCGGAGCCCGACTCACCGTTCTCCACCATCACCGACACCACTATCCTGGGGTTCTCGGCCGGGGCAAAACCAACGAACAAGGCATGGTCGCGATGGCGCTCCTGGACCTTGGAGCGGTCGTATTTTTCGCCCTGCTTGATCGCCACCACCTGGGCGGTACCACTCTTGCCGGCAATCCGGTAGGGCGAGCCGACCGCCGCCTTGCGCGCAGTACCCCGGGGGCCGTGCATCACCTGCTGCATACCGTGGTTGACCCGCATCCAGTCCGCCGGATCACGCAGCACGATGTCCGGCATCGGGTTGTGGTCCACCGGCCGTGCGCCCTCGATGCTCTTGGCCAGGTGCGGCCGGTTCCAGCGCCCCTTGCTGGCCACCAGGGCGGTGGCCTGGGCCAGTTGCAGGGGCGTCGATTGCATATAGCCCTGGCCGATCCCGAGGATCAGGGTTTCCCCCGGGAACCAGGCCTGGCGCCGGGTCGCACGCTTCCACTCACGGGTCGGCATCAGCCCTGGCGACTCCTCGAACATATCCAGGGAAACCTTCTGGCCGATGCCGAACTTGCCCATGTAGGCCGAGAGCCGGTCGATCCCCAGCTTGTGGGCCAGATCATAGAAATAGGTATCGTTGGACCGCATGATCGCCGTGTCCAGGTCGACGTAACCGTCGCCGGTGCGGTTCCAGTTGCGGTACTTGTGGTCATAGTTTGGCAACTGGTAGTAGCCCGGGTCGTAGACCCGGCTCGTGGCCGTCACCACTCCCGCGTCGAGCCCGGCAATGGCTACCGCCGGCTTGATGGTCGAACCCGGTGGATACAACCCGCGCAACACTCGGTTGAACAGTGGCCGGTCGATGGAATCACGCAGCTCGGCATAAGCCTTGAAGCTGATCCCGGTGACGAACAGGTTGGGATCGAAACTCGGCTGGCTGACCATCGCCAACACTTCGCCGGTGTTGGGGTCCAGGGCCACCACCGCGCCGCGTCGACCGCCCAGGGCCGCCTCCGCAGCCTCCTGCAGCTTGATATCCAGGCTCAGGATGATGTCCTTGCCGGGAATCGGGTCGGTGCGCTTGAGCACCCGCAGCACACGGCCACGGGCATTGGTCTCGACTTCCTCGTAGCCCACCTGGCCATGCAGGTCGTCCTCGTAGAAGCGTTCGATGCCAGTCTTGCCGATGTGGTGGGTGCCGCTGTAGTTCACCCGATCCAGGGACTTCTGTTCTTTTTCGTTGATCCGTCCCACATAACCTACGGAGTGGGCGAAATGCGCACTCTGGGGATAATGCCGGACCAACTGGGCCACCACCTCCACGCCAGGCAGGCGGAACTGGTTCACCGCGATACGAGCGATCTGCTCTTCCGTCAACTCGAACAGGATCGGCACCGGCTCGAACGCCCGCCGCCCCTGCTTGACCCGCTTCTCGAACAGCACCCGGTCTTCCGGCGTCAGTTCCAGCACCTCGACTATCACGTCGAGAACCTGCCGCCAGTCGCCGGAGCGCTCGCGGGTCATGCTCAGGCTGAAGCTGGGCCGGTTGTCGGCCACCACCACGCCATTACGGTCGTAGATCAAGCCCCGGCTCGGAGGGATGGACTGGACGTGAACCCGGTTGCTCTCCGAAAGCGTGGAGTGAATCTCGTACTGGATCACCTGCAGGTAATACAGCCGGGCGATCAGCACGCCGATCAGGCTGACCACCAGGATGGCGCCGAACACCACCCGGTTACGCACCAGGCGGGCGTCTTTTTCATGGTCCTTGATACGGATCGGCTGGGACATGGGGGGGCGCAGGCTACTTGTGGTAAGGGTGGCCGGACAGCACGGTCCAGGCGCGATACAGCTGTTCGCCGATGAGGATCCGCACCAACGGGTGCGGCAAGGTAAGGGGCGACAGAGACCAGCGCTGGTCCGCCCGCGCGCAGACTTCCGGCGCCAACCCTTCCGGGCCGCCGACCATGAAGTTCACGGTACGCGAGTCCAGGCGCCAGCGGTCCAGCTCCACCGCCAACTGCTCGGTGCTCCAGGGCTTGCCGTGCACCTCGAGGGTCACGATGCGTTCGTTATGCCCGACCTTGGCCAGCATGGCCTCGCCTTCCTGACGGATGAAGCGGGCCACGTCGGCATTCTTGCCCCGGGTGTTGAGCGGTATTTCCACCAGTTCCAGCGCCAGCTCGGATGGCAGACGCTTGGCATACTCATGCCAACCCTCTTCCACCCACTTGGGCATGCGTGAACCGACAGCGATCAGACGCAGGCGCACAGCCGTCCCTTATTGCTGGTCTTTGTTGAGCTTGGCGAAATGCTCGTGGGTGTTTTCCGGGCTGTGGTGCTTGCCATCGGCCGCGCGGCTCTGCTCGGCGCCCTGCCACAGGCGCTCCAGGTCGTAGAACTGGCGGGCCGAGGCGGTCATCATGTGGACGATCACTTCGTCCAGGTCCAGCAGCACCCAGTCGCTGTCGCCCTTGCCTTCTTCACCCAGCGGACGCACGCCCTGGGCCTTGACCATCTCGCGGACCTTTTCCAGCATCGCGCCGATCTGGCGGTTGGAGGTACCGGTGGCGATCACCATGTAGTCGGTGATGCTCTGCTTGTCGCGCACATCGATCACCAGGATGTCCTGGGCCTTGACGTCTTCCAGCGCGGCGACAGCCACCTTGACCAGATCTTCGCCTTTCATTACTTGGTTAGTCATATAAAACTCGTTCAGCTCGTATGTATGGAACGCCGCACGGCATGGGCCGGCAGCCTTCCTTCAGTTCGGCACACGGTACAGTCCGTGAGCATCGATATAGGCCAGGACCGCGTCAGGCACCAGGAAACGTACCGACTTACCGCTGGCCAGCAGTTGACGGATCTGGGTGGCAGACACCGCGAGCGGTGTCTGCCAGACGAATGCAATGTGTCCCCCCGGCCCTTGCAGGGCCAGCGGGTCGCTCACCGAGCGGGCCGCCAGCAGGTTGCGCAGGGCATCCGGCGGCTCACTGTCGGCATCCGGGCGTTGCAGCACCAGGATGTGGCAGTGCTGGAGCAGTTCTTCCCAGCGATGCCAGGTGGGCAGGCCGCAGAAAGCGTCCCAGCCCAACAGCAGGAACAACTGGTCGTCCGCGGCCAGTTCGGCGCGCATCTGCTCCAGGGTGTCTATGGTGTAGGACGGTTTGTCCCGTTTCAGCTCACGGTCGTCCACCACCAGGGGTGAAACGCCCGCCACCGCACGCTCGACCATCGCCAGACGATCGAGCGCCGACACCTGCGGTGTATCCCGATGAGGCGGCCTGGCACTGGGTGTCAGGCGCAACTCGTCGAGTCGCATGGATTCGGCCACTTCCAGTGCGCCACGCAGGTGGCCGATATGCACTGGATCGAAGGTGCCGCCCAGCAGGCCGATACGTTTGCCCATCAAGTACGCACGTGACCGTCGCCGAAGACCACGTACTTCTCGCTGGTCAGGCCTTCCAGGCCTACCGGCCCACGGGCGTGCAGCTTGTCGGTGGAGATGCCGATCTCCGCGCCCAGGCCGTATTCGAAACCGTCGGCGAAGCGCGTCGAGGCATTGACCATGACCGAGCTGGAATCCACTTCGTTGAGGAAGCGCCGGGCGTCACTGAAGTTCTCGGTGACGATGGAATCGGTATGGTGCGAGCCGTAGGCATTGATGTGTTCGATGGCCTGCTCCAGGCCGTCCACCACGCGGATCGAGAGGATCGGCGCGGTGTACTCGGTACGCCAGTCTTCTTCGCTGGCCTCCAGCACATCGCCCCCGAGGATCGCCCGGGTCTGCTCGCAGCCACGCAACTCGACACCCTTGTCGCGATAGATCGCGGCCAGCGGCGGCAGTACGCGCCCGGCGATACCGGCATGGACCAGCAGGGTCTCCATGGTGTTGCACGGGGCATAGCGCTGGGTCTTGGCGTTGTCGGCGATGCGGATGGCCTTGTCCAGGTCCGCGGCGACATCGATGAATACGTGGCAGACGCCATCCAGGTGCTTGATCACCGGCACCCGGGCATCACGGCTGACCCGCTCGATCAGGCTCTTGCCGCCACGGGGCACGATCACGTCGACGAACTCGGGCATGGTGATCAGCGCGCCCACCGCGGCGCGGTCGGTGGTCTCCACCACTTGCACCACGTGGGCCGGCAGGTCGGCCGCCGCCAATCCTTGCTGGATGCACGTGGCGATGGCGCGGTTGGAATGAATGGCTTCTGAACCGCCACGCAGGATGGTGGCGTTGCCGGACTTGAGGCACAGGGCCGCGGCGTCGATGGTCACGTTGGGACGCGACTCGTAGATGATGCCGATCACGCCCAGGGGCACCCGCATCTTGCCCACCTGGATGCCCGAGGGCAGGTAGCGCATATCGCGGATTTCACCGATGGGGTCAGGCAGCTTGGCCACCTGACGCAGGCCTTCGATCATCTCGTCGATACGGGCGGGGGTGAGTGCCAGGCGATCCAGCAGCGCCGGTTCCAGACCATTGGCCCGGCCGCTGGCCAGGTCCTGCTCGTTGGCCGCGGTCAGTTCCGGTCGCGCGGCGTCCAGCGCATCGGCAGCCGCCAGCAGCGCGCGGTTCTTCTGCACGGTGGTGGCGCGGGCGATGACCCGGGAAGCTTGGCGGGCAGCGCGACCCAAACGGGTCATGTAGTCAAGAACGGACTCAGTCATGGTCTGGTGTGGTCTTGGCAAAGAGGAAAGCGGCTGATTATAGCTGTCGCGCCGGCCCACGGACAGCGGTCACGGGCGGATGGTCGAAATACTGCTGGTTCAGCCTGAATTAAGCCTGAAGTTGTTATCATTCCGGCACTTTCCTGGCCATTACCCTTCACCATCATGTCCATCCTGACCTCTGCGAAACTGCCCAAAGCCCTGCCTGACAGCTTTTTCGACCGTGACGCTCAGCTCCTGGCCCGTGAGCTGCTGGGCAAGGTGATCCGCCATAAAGTCGGGGACCTGTGGCTCTCAGCGCGCATTATCGAGACTGAAGCCTATTACTGCGAGGAAAAAGGCAGCCATGCCTCCCTCGGCTTCACGGAAAAACGTAAGGCGTTGTTTCTGGATGGTGGCCACATCTATATGTATTACGCCCGGGGCGGTGACTCGCTGAACTTCAGCGCCCAGGGCCCCGGCAATGCGGTGCTGATCAAGTCCGCCTATCCCTGGGTCGACGAGGTTTCAGGCCCTGCCAGCCTGCAACAGATGCAACTGAACAACCCGGACGCCAGCGGCCAGCCTCGCCCCGCGCAAAAGCTCTGCGCCGGCCAGACCCTGCTATGCAAGGCCCTGGGCCTGAAAGTCCCGGTCTGGGATGCGAAACGCTTCGATCACGAAATCCTTTTTGTCGAAGACGCCGGCAACGCCGTGCCCAAGATCATCCAGACCACCCGCCTGGGTATTCCCCACGGGCGCGACGAACACCTGATGTATCGCTTCGTCGATGCCGCCTACGCCCCCTGCTGCACTCGGAACCCACTGCGCCGAGGCCAGGTCGAAGGGCGCGACTACCTCATCCTCGGCTGATCCGCCGGCCCTGCCTGACACTGAAATGGAGTTGAACCTATGGGCCCATGGCTCGACAGCGTGACCGCCTGGCTGAGCACCAATCCGCAGTGGCTGGCCGCCGCGGTATTCATCGTCGCCTTCGTGGAATGCCTGGCCATCGCCGGCCTGATCGTCCCCGGTACGGTGCTGCTGTTCGCCATTGCCGTACTGGCCGGCAACGGTGCCCTGTCGCTGGGCGAGACCTTAGCGCTGGGCTTTACCGCCGGGGTCCTCGGCGATGTGATCTCCTACCTTTTGGGCCGGCGCTTCCACCAGAGCATCCGGCGCCTGCCGGGCCTGCGCCAGCATCCTGAATGGATCACTGGCGCGGAGGCCTACTTCCAGCGCTATGGCATCGCCAGCCTGTTGGTCGGGCGCTTCATCGGCCCCCTGCGCCCGATGCTGCCGATGGTGGCGGGCATGTTCGACATGCCGTTCCCGCGCTTCTTCGCCGTCAGCCTGCTGGCCGCGGCGGGTTGGTCGGTGGCCTACCTGTTGCCGGGCTGGGCCACTGGCGCAGCCATTCGCCTGCCGCTGCCCGAAGGCTTCTGGCCCCAGGCCGGGGTAGTCATCGGCAGCCTCGCGGTGTTGATCGGGCTGAGCGTCAACAGCAGCCTGCGCCGCCACCGCCGGGCAACCCTGCTGATGTCCGGCCTGGGCCTGGCCTTGCTGATCGGGCTGTTCATCGGCTATCCCCACCTGGCCCAGTTCGACCAGGGACTGATCGCCCTGGTACAGGAACATCGTGACCCGGCGCTGGACAAGGTCATGGTGATGGTCACCCAGATCGGTGAGTTCCGCGCCATGTTCGTCATCAGTGCGGTCCTGACCCTGCTGCTGGTGCTGCTGCGCCAGTGGCGCCAGGCGGTATTCGCCGGCGCCACGCTGCTGTGCACTGCGCTGGCCAATACCGCCAGCAAATGGTTCTTCGCCCGAGTGCGTCCCGAGGTGCTGACCGAGCCGCTGACCAGCTTCAGCATGCCCAGTGGGCATTCTTCCGGATCCTTCGCGCTGTTCCTGACCCTGGCCGTACTGGCTGGACGTGGCCAACCGCCGCGGATGCGCCTGACCTGGCTGCTGCTGGGCTGCCTGCCGGCGCTGTCGATCGCGATGTCGCGGGTCTACCTGGGGGCCCACTGGCCTACCGATATTCTCGCCGGAGCCATGCTGGCGACCTGCGTCTGTGCCGCGAGCCTGACCCTTTGCCAGTGGCAGGCCCCGCTCAAGCCGATGCCGGCCAAGGCCTGGTGGCTGGTACTGCCGGTGATGGTCCTGCTGTGTGTCTTCATGTCGATGCGGCACCTGCCACAGGCGCTGCTGCGCTACGCCTATTGAGGCGGGCTGCGCGGCGGCTCAGGCGAAGAGCTCGCCCTGCAGCTCGTCCAGCAACTGCTGGATCGCGTCCAGACGCTGCTGCGGATCGTCCAGTTGCAGCAGGTCGATCTTGTCCAGCTCGGTAAAGGGCAGCAGATAGGCCAGCTGGTTGGCCAGTGACAGTTGCCCGGCCGCCTCGGCACCCATTTCCAGGGCCTCGACCATGGGGTGTTCGGCCAAGGCCTTGAGCAGCGCCACCAGGTCGGCATCGTCGTCCCGCAGCGGCTGCTCCGTCGCCTCCTCCAGCCATTGCACCCGGGCCACCGTCAGCTGGTCCTTCTGCACCTCGCTGTCCAGCACGCGAAAGCGCCGCCCGCCCCTGACGCGGATTCCCAGCAGGCCGTTGTCCTGCTGGTGGAAGTCGGTGATCAGCGCCTCGCAGCCCACCCGAGCATATCCCTGGGGCGCAAGGCCGGTTTCCTCGCCCTCCAGGATGCACACCACACCGAAACCGCTGCCCTGCTTCATACAGCGACCGATCATGTCCAGGTAGCGCGCCTCGAAGATCTGCAGGTCGAGGATGCACTCGGGAAACAACACGGTATTCAGGGGGAACAACGCCAGACTCATGCCACCATCCTCAAACCAGCAACGACACCGCCAGCGGCAGCAGGACCGCCGTGGCCACGCCCATCAGACTCATCGCCAGCGCCGCGAAGGCGCCACACTCCTCGCTTTCCTGCAGGGCCACCGAAGTGCCCACTGCATGGGCCGTCATGCCCAGGGCCATGCCCCGCGCCTCCGGCGCTTCGACCCCCAGGCGATCCAGCAGCGCCGGGCCGAAGATCGCCCCCAGCACCCCGGTGATCAGCACGAACACCGCCGCCAGCGCCGCCACGCCGCCGATCTGCTCGGCCACCAGCATGGCGATCGGTGACGTCACCGACTTGGGCGCCATGGTCATGAGGATCATGTGCTCGGCACCGAACCACCAGCCCAGCAGCACTCCCAGGCTGGTGGCCAGGACTCCGCCCAACACCAGCGTAGTAAAGATCGGCCAGAGCAATTGGCGGATGCGTCGCAGGTTTAGATACAGCGGCACCGCCAGGGCCACGGTGGCCGGTCCCAGCAGGATGCTCAGGATCTCGGTGCTCTTGCGATACTCGGTGTAGCTCAGGCCACAACCGACCAGGACGCCGATCACCAGCAGCATGGACACCAGCACCGGTTGCAGGAATATCCAGCGGGTCTTCTCGAAGGCCGCCAGCACCAGTTGATAGGCCCCCAGGGTGATGCCGATGCCGAACAGCGGATGGTGGATCACCGCCGCCCAGGCCCCCTGCCAGTCGAAGGTCATTGGTCATCCTCCCGGCGCGCCTGGCGCTTGACCAGGCGCTGCATCAGCACACCGGCGAAGGCCATGGACAGCACCAGCGACAAGACCAGTGCACCGACGATGGCCCAGAAATCCGCGGCGATATCCCGGGCATAGACCATCACCCCAACGGCGGGCGGCACCAGCAGCAGCGGCAGGTAGCGCAACAGGCTGCCGGCGGCCTGGCTCAACGGCTCGCCCACCTCACCGCGGATGATCAGGAACACCAGGAGCAGCAACAGGCCGATGATCGGACCGGGAAGCACGGGCAACAGCAAGTGATTGAGCGCCGTCCCGAGCAGCTGGAACAGCACCAGCCATGTCAAACCCCGTAGCAACATACCGCCTCTCCAGCCAGATACCGTGGCGCATTATAAGCACGCAGGCGCTATGAACCGGCATTCGCCAAAAGCATGGACGTTTACCCGGGCCGGATCGCCATGATGATCTACAGTGGAGATTCCGGAGCGAAAAACACCCTATCGATCACTAAAACCGTTGAACCCAAGGAGAGTGTCAATGCCCTATGTTCCTGCTGCAGAGCTCAAGGACTACGTTGGGAAGGAACTGGGACGTTCCGCATGGCTCACCATCGACCAGGAGCGTATCAACCTGTTTGCCGAGGCCACCGGTGACTTCCAGTTCATCCACGTGGACCCGGTCAAGGCCGCACAGACTCCGTTCGGCGGCACCATCGCCCATGGGTTCCTGACCCTGTCGCTGATCCCCAAGCTGATGGAAGACATCCTGGTGCTGCCAAAGGGCCTGAAGATGGCGGTCAACTATGGCCTGGACAGCGTGCGCTTCATCCAGCCGGTGGCGGTAAATTCCCAGGTGCGACTCAAGGTCGACCTGACCGACGTCACCGAGAAGAAACCCGGCCAATGGCTGCTCAAGGTCACCGCCACCCTGGAGATCGACGGCCAGGAAAAACCCGCCTACATCGCCGAGCCCTTGTCGCTCTGCTTTGTCTGATACCTCTCGATGCGAAACAGCTCACGCTGTTTCGCTCGGTCTCTCTATATACAAGGCACACCGCTACGGCATACTCGGACCCCTAATCATCCGGAACCCGTTATGCGCCCACTTGTACCCCTGGTCATGACCCTCCTGCTCAGCGCTTGCGGTGACGGCGAATCGCTGTTGCCGCCCGATGCCCGCCTGCCGGATGGCGGCCGCTACCGGGGCGACCTGATGGACGGCCTGCTGCAGGGCCAGGGGCGCATCGACTATCCCAACGGCAGCTGGTACGCCGGCCAGTTCGACAAGGGCCAGTGGCACGGCCAGGGCGAATGGCACGGCAGCAATGGCGAGGTCTATCGCGGCCAGTTCCAGCAGGGGCTGTTCCACGGCCAGGGCACCCTGACCACCAAGGACAGCAACTACAGTGGCGGCTTCAAGCTGGGGCGCCGGGATGGCGAAGGCACCCTCAAGGAAGACGGCATGACCTACCGGGGCGAGTTCAAGGCCGACCTTTACTCGGGCCTGGGCCGCCTGGAGCTCGAGGACGGCAGCCAGTACCAGGGTCAGTTCGCCAAGGGCAAACCCAATGGCGAGGGCCAGCGCAGCGACTCCAGCGGCAACCAGTTCAGCGGCCACTTCGTCGATGGTCAACTGGAGGGCAATGGCACCTTCAACAGCGCCGAAGGCGATATCTACGTCGGTGGCTTCAAGCACAACCAGCTCAACGGCAAGGGCCGCTACGAAAACTCCGATGGCGATGTCTGGATCGGCCAGTTCAAGGAGGGCGCCCTGGGCGGCAAGGGCGAGCTGATCGGCGCCGACGGCAGCCATTACATCGGCACCTTCAGCGACTGGCGCTTCAGCGGCGAAGGCCGCCTGAACCTCACCGACGGCAGCTTCTACATCGGTGGCTTCGACAGCGACAACTACCAGGGCCGCGGGGTACTGGTACTGCGGGACGGCAGCGTGCAAAGCGGGACCTGGAACAACGGCCTGCGAGTTCGCGACGCCGAGGGCAAGCTGCTCCCCGACCCGCTTGAAGGCGCCCTGCTGGCCCAGGGCGGCTTGCTCCGGGAGGCCCTCGATGCCGTGCCCGCCTCCACCCCGGCCATCGAGCTCTACAGCCTGACGCTCGCCGGCGATGGCAAGCAGAGCGTATTCCTGCGCGAGGCCGACTACGTCAGCAACATGCTCACCAGCCGCTTCGGCGCCCTGGGCCAGGTTCGCCTGGTCAACCACCGCGACCAGATGATGACCCGCCCCATGGCTACCAGGGAAAACCTGCGCCGTGCCGCCCAGGTCCTGGCCGAACGCAGCGGCCCCGAGGACCTGGTGTTCATCTACCTCACCAGCCACGGCACCAGCGAACATGAGCTGGTCCTGGACCAACCACGCCTGGAACTGGCGGACCTGCCTGCCGACGAGCTGGCCAGCGCCCTGGCACCGCTGAAGAATCGCGACAAGATCGTCGTCATCTCGGCCTGCTATTCCGGTGGCTTCATTCCAGCCCTCAAGGATGAGCGAACCCTGGTCATGACCGCCTCCCGGGCCGACCGGGTGTCCTTCGGCTGTTCCGAGGAAGCCGACTTCACCTACTTCGGCGACGCGCTGTTCGCCCAGGCCCTGAACCAGACCGACGATCTGGAGCACGCCTTCCTGCTGGCCAAGGCGACCGTGGCCGAACGTGAGCAGACCGAGAACTTCGAACCCTCCGAACCACAGATCTGGGCGCCCAAGGGAGTACTCGCCCACTGGCAGCAACTGCGCAAGCAGCAGGCACGAAAAGCGCTGCAGAGTGTCTCTATCAGCAACAAGGAAGCGCAGAGCTACTAAGCTGAAACTGTATCAAGGGGGAATGACCATGTACCTGACGCCTCAGCACATCCTGCTGGCCGGCGCCTCTGGCCTGACCGGAGAGCAACTGCTCGATCGCCTGCTCAGCGAGCCCACCATCAGCCGCGTCCTGGCCCCCAGCAGACGCCCGCTGAGCCAGCACCCGCGACTGGAAAACCCGGTAGGCGACCCTGCTGTGCTCCTACCCCAGTTGAGCGGCAAGGTGGAGATCGCCTTTTGCTGCCTGGGCACCACCATCAAGCGCGCCGGCTCCGAGGCGGCCTTCCGCGCCGTCGACCTGGAACTGGTCGTAGCGTTCGGCAAGCGCGCCCTGGAAATGGGCGCACGGCACCTGGTAGTGGTCAGCGCCCTGGGCGCGGACCCCAAGTCGTCGATCTTCTACAACCGGGTCAAGGGCGAGATGGAAGAAGCCCTGAAGCGCCAGGGTTGGCCGCAACTGACTATCTGCCGACCTTCCCTATTGCTGGGCGACCGGGTCGAACCACGCCTGGGCGAACAACTGGCCGGTCCGCTGTCGCGACTGATTCCCGGCAAGTACCACGGCATCGAGGCCTGCCAGCTAGCGCGAGCCATGTGGCGCCTGGCCCTGGAAGAACAAAGCGGCACCCGGGTGGTGGAGTCCGACGAGCTGCGCAAACTGGGTAAATGACCTCGCGCTACAAACCGCCCGTGGCGCGAAACCCCACCCCCAGGGCCGTCAGCACTGACAACGGCAGCAGCAGGGTATCGAGCAAGGCGCTGGCCGGCAGGTCCAGCCCCGGGTAACCGGGAGCCTGGGCGCCGAAGCGATCCCCCGGGCAGCAACCGCCCTGCATTGCATACAAGTCCAGGCGCGTTCCGGCGTATACCACCGGCGCCCCGGGCTTCGCCGCATCCAGGGTACGGGCCGTGGCGCAGCCGCCCAACTGCAGGGCGGCCAGCAACAGCAGCAGGGCTTTACTCATCACTGCTCAAGTGATGTTCGCCCCAGCGGGGCAGCATGTCCTGGGGAATATTCAGCAGGTTGAGAATCCGCGCCACGACGAAATCCACCAGGTCATCGATGGTCTGCGGCTGGTGATAGAAGCCCGGCGACGCCGGCAGGATGGTCACGCCCAGGTTTGACAGCTTGAGCATGTGCTCCAGGTGAATACTGGAGTACGGCGCCTCGCGCGGCACCAGGATCAATTGCCGACGCTCCTTGAGGGTAACATCCGCAGCCCGCTCGATCAGGTTGTTGCAGGCCCCGGTGGCGATCGCCGACAGGGTGCCGGTAGAACACGGCACCACCACCATCGCCGCGGGCGAGCCGGAGCCAGAGGCCACCGGCGACATCCAGTCTTCCTTGCCGTAGACCCGGATCTGCCCCGCCGCCGCCCCTGTGTATTCGGTGAGGAAGGCCTGCATCAGTTGCGGCTTGGCCGGCAAGGTCACGTCGGTCTCGGTGGCCATCACCAACTGCGCGGCCTTGGAGATCAGGAAATGCACTTCCCGGTCCTCGCGGACCAGGCAGTCGAGCAGGCGCAGGCCATATTGGGCGCCGGACGCCCCGGTCATGGCCAGGGTGATGCGTTCCGGGCCGTTGTTCATTGCAGCGCCTCGGCCAGCTTGCCGTGCAGGCCGCCGAAGCCGCCGTTGCTCATGATCACCACCTGGGTCCCGGGCTTGGCCTGGCTCTTCACTCGCTCGATGATGCCGTCCAGCGAATCGCTGACGATCGAGGGCACCGTGCACTGGGCCGCAGTGGCCGCCAGGTCCCAACCCAGGTTGGGCGGCGCGTACCAGATCACCTGGTCGGCCTGGTTGACGCTTTCCGGCAGGCCGTCACGGTGGGCACCGAGCTTCATGGAGTTGGAGCGCGGCTCGATGATGGCGATCACCGGCGCCTCGCCGACGCGCTTGCGCAAGCCATCCAGGGTGGTGGCGATGGCGGTCGGGTGGTGGGCGAAGTCATCGTAGATGGTCACCCCTTGCACCTCGGCGACTTTCTCCATGCGCCGCTTCACGCTCTTGAAGGCACTCAGCGCAGCGATGCCCATGGCCGGCACCACGCCCACATGACGAGCCGCGGCCAGGGTCGCCAAGGCGTTGGCGACGTTGTGCTGGCCGGTCAGTTCCCACTCGACCACGCCTTGGCTCACACCCTCGAACAACACCTCGAAGGCCGAACCGTCTTCGCTGCGCAGCTTGACCTGCCATTGACCACCGGCGCCGGTGGTCTGCACCGGGGTCCAGCAACCCATCTCGATCACTCGCTGCAAGGCGGGTTCGGTGGTGGGGTGGATCACCAGGCCTTCGCTGGGGATGGTCCGTACCAGATGGTGGAACTGCCGCTCGATGGCCGCCAAGTCCGGGAAGATATCCGCATGGTCGAATTCGAGGTTGTTGAGGATGGCAGTGCGCGGACGGTAATGGACGAATTTCGAGCGCTTGTCGAAGAAGGCGCTGTCGTACTCATCGGCCTCGATCACGAAGAACGGCGTACCGCCCAGGCGCGCCGAAACCGCGAAATTCTGCGGCACGCCGCCGATCAAAAAGCCCGGGCTCATCCCGGCATGCTCCAGCACCCAGGCCAGCATGCTGCTGGTGGTGGTCTTGCCGTGGGTACCGGCCACCGCCAGGACCCAACGCCCTTGCAGCACATGGTCCGCCAGCCATTGCGGGCCGGACACATAGGGCAAGCCCTTGTTCAACACATATTCCACCGCCGGGTTGCCCCGGGACATGGCGTTGCCGATCACCACCAGGTCCGGCGCCGGGTCCAGCTGGGCCGGGTCATAACCCTGGGTCAGCTCGATGCCCTGGGCTTGCAGCTGGGTGCTCATCGGCGGATAGACGTTGGCGTCGGAGCCGGTGACGTGGTGGCCGAGCTCTTTGGCCAGAACCGCCATCGACCCCATGAAAGTGCCGCAGATACCGAGAATATGGATGTGCATAGTCGACCTCATAAAACATCGGCGCAGGGTAGCCTAGAGGGCTGCAAATCGCACCCTTTAGCTGACGGGGAGATGCCGCCGCGGCCTGGGCCACGGCAGGCGATGGACGTGCCTGGACTCAGCGCGAAATGCCGTGCTTGCGCAGCTTGCGATACAAGGTGTTGCGACTGACCCCCAGTTGCTCGGCGGTATGGGTCATGTGCCAGCGCTGCTGCTCCAGTGCCGCCAGCAGCGCCTGGCGCTCGGCGTCGTCCAGGGGGCGCTCCGGCTGCGCCTGGAGCGCTTCGCTCGCCGGAGCCAGGCGGCTGCCCTGGCGAATCATCGCCGGCAAGTCGTCGATGCCGATCCGACCGTCTTCGCACAAGGCCGCCAGGGTCCGCAGCACATTGCGCAGCTGTCGTACGTTGCCCGGCCATGAATAGCCCAACAGCGCCTGGCGTGCAGGCTCGTCCAGGCCCACTGGCTGCGTGCCCGCCTCTTCGGCCAGGAGGAAGTCCAGCAACTGGGATTTGTCACTGCGTTCACGCAATGCCGGCAGGGCGATCTCCAGGCCATTGAGCCGGTAGTACAAGTCTTCGCGGAAGCTGCCATCGCGCACCCGCTCCTGCAGGTCGCGGTGAGTGGCACTGATGATGCGCACATTGACCGGTTGCGGCTCGCCACCGATGGGCACCACCAGCCGATCCTCCAGGACCCGCAGCAAGCGGGTCTGCAAGGCCAGCGGCATGTCGCCGATCTCATCCAGGAACAAGGTGCCGCCGTCGGCCTGCTGCAGCTTGCCGCGCATGCCTTCCTTGCGCGCCCCGGTGAAGCTGCCGCCGCGGTAGCCGAACAGTTCGCTCTCGATCAGGCTTTCCGGGATCGCCGCGCAGTTGAGGGCGACAAAGGCCTTGTCCGCCCGGACGCTGCCCTGGTGCACGGCCTTGGCGAACGCCTCCTTGCCGGAGCCGGTCTCGCCATTGATCAGCAGCGGCACATCACGCTCGAACACCCGCGAAGCCCGGCGAAAATCGTTCTGCAGGCCAGCGTCCCCCAGGCAGATCCCCGGGGCGCGGGGCTGGAGCACTTCCAGCGGCGCGCGCAACAAGGGTGGCGTGACGGGCTGCGGGGCACCGCGCAACAAGGCGAACAAACGCCGTCCGTCCCGGGTTCGCAATGGCCAGCTGGCGCTGGCATTGAGGCTGGCACGAGCGAACAGCTCATCCAGGGAACAATCGAAAAAACTCTCCACGGGCTTGCCCAGCAGGCCACCGCGAATATGCCCCAGCAGGTTCAGGGCACTCTGGTTCACCGCGCAGATCCGCCCTTCGCCGTCGAACGCCAGCAGCCCCTCGCTGAACAGCCCCACCGACTCGGCCTGCAAGTGAAAGCGCAGCAACCACTGGTTTTCGAAGTAACGCAGGAAGTAACAGCTCTCGATCATCTTCGCCGAGAGATTGACCATGGCCATGGTGTGGAACTGGCTCTGGCGGGAAACATCCTGGCGGGCCGAAGACACGTCCAGTACCGCCAGCAACTCGCCATGGGGATCGAACACCGGGCTGGCGGAGCAGGTCAGGCCGGTGTGCCGGCCACGGAAATGCTCGTCCTGGTGGATGGTCAGCGACTGGCGTTCCACCAGGCAGGTACCGATACCGTTGGTGCCCTCGCGGGCCTCGCTCCAGTCGGCGCCGAGCCACAGGCCAGCATGCTCGAAGATCTTGCGCTCGCTGGGAGCGGTGATGCAGTTGAGGATGACCCCGCGGGCATCGGTCAGCAGCACCGCGTGGCCGGCACCGGACAACTGCTGGTGCAGGTTGGCCATTTCCGTGCCGGCGATCTGCAGCACATCGCGCAGGCGCTCGCGGCTCTCCAGCAAGCGGCCGTGCTCGAGCACCGTCGGCGCCATGGCCAGTGCCGGGTCGAGGTGATAATCCTCCAGGCAGCGCAGCCAGGAACGGGCGATGGATGGATCGCTGCCAGGTCCCTGCAGATGGGCCTTGCCCCGGGCGACCGTCAGCACTTGCTGGGCATGGCGGGTCAGATGATTGCTGCTGTGCATTTCTTATTGTTCTCCTGCTGTGCTGTCACGCGCGGGCGCCATCCTGTAGCCGCCGAAAGTTCGAGAATCGCTGCCAGCCGACAAAAACTCCGAGGATTCAGCGGATTTGTCCGACAGGATTCGACACGCGAATCAGCATCCTCCAGCCGTGACCGCATTGCAACGTCGGCTTGCCCCACAAGTCACAGGTTGTGCCATCAGGGTTACAAACTGTCACTCGATACTGCGCCAGATTTGCCACAGCCCAGGTCCAGGGGCTGCGACCTGTTGTCGCAAGGCCTTGATTCACCTGGCATGGAGCACACTGGCCCGGGCTTTGCTCTACGCTTGCCATGCGCTAAAGCGCGTCCTCCCCCATAAGCATAAAAGCCAGGAGATACCCCATGCGTTACGCACACCCCGGTACTGAAGGCGCTATCGTTTCGTTCAAGAGCAAGTACGGCAACTACATCAACGGCGAATTCGTCGCGCCCATCAAAGGCCAGTACTTCACCAACACCTCGCCGGTGAACGGCAAGCCGATCGCCGAATTCCCGCGCTCCACTGCCGAAGACATCGATAAAGCCCTGGACGCCGCCCATGCCGCCGCCGATGCCTGGGGCGCGACCTCGGTCCAGGCCCGCTCGCTGATCCTGCTGAAGATCGCCGACCGTATCGAGCAGAACCTCGAACTGCTGGCCATCACCGAAACCTGGGACAACGGCAAGGCCGTACGCGAGACCCTGAACGCCGACATCCCCCTGGCCGCCGACCATTTCCGCTACTTCGCTGGCTGCCTGCGGGCCCAGGAAGGCAGCGCCGCCGAGATCGACGGCAACACCGTGGCCTACCACATCCATGAACCACTGGGCGTGGTCGGCCAGATCATCCCGTGGAACTTCCCGATCCTGATGGCCGCCTGGAAGCTGGCCCCGGCCCTGGCCGCCGGCAACTGCGTGGTGCTCAAGCCCGCCGAGCAGACTCCGCTGGGCATCACCGTGCTCATGGAAGTGATCGGCGACCTGCTGCCAAAAGGCGTGCTCAACGTGGTGCAAGGTTTCGGCCGCGAAGCCGGCGAGGCCCTGGCCACCAGCAAGCGCATCGCCAAGATCGCCTTCACCGGCTCGACCCCGGTGGGCTCGCACATCATGAAATGCGCCGCCGAGAACATCATCCCGTCCACCGTGGAACTGGGCGGCAAGTCGCCGAACATCTTCTTCGAAGACATCATGCAGGCCGAGCCGAAGTTCATCGAGAAGGCCGCCGAAGGCCTGGTGCTGGCGTTCTTCAACCAGGGTGAAGTCTGCACCTGCCCATCCCGCGCCCTGGTGCAGGAGTCGATCTACGACGAATTCATGCAGGCGGTGATGAAGAAGATCGAGCAGATCAAGCGTGGCGACCCGCTGGACACCGACACCATGGTCGGCGCCCAGGCTTCCGAACAGCAATTCGACAAGATCCTGTCCTACCTCGACATCGCCAAGAACGAAGGTGCGCAGCTGCTCACCGGCGGCAAGGTGGAGAAACTCGAAGGCGACCTGGCAACCGGCTACTACATCCAGCCGACCCTGCTCAAGGGCACCAACAAGATGCGCGTGTTCCAGGAAGAAATCTTCGGGCCAGTGGTGAGCATCACCACCTTCAAGGACGAAGCCGAGGCCCTGGCGATCGCCAACGACACCGAGTTCGGCCTGGGGGCCGGGGTCTGGACCCGCGACATCAACCGCGCCTACCGCATGGGCCGTGGGATCAAGGCCGGCCGCGTGTGGACCAACTGCTACCACCTGTACCCGGCGCACGCCGCGTTCGGTGGCTACAAGAAATCCGGCGTGGGCCGCGAGACCCACAAGATGATGCTCGACCACTACCAGCAGACCAAGAACCTGCTGGTGAGCTACGACATCAATCCGCTGGGCTTCTTCTGATCGACCCTCCCGGCGACCCCAAGGTCGCCGGGAGGTTTTTTCGCGGCCCTGCCGCACATCTACACCTTCGTGGTCCGGTGCCACTGGCTTGCCGGACGGGACGCTGCTGTCGGAAGTTCTGAGTCAACGACCTCGCGCGCACAGCCCCGGGCTTGAACAAGAGCCTTGAAAAACAATAAGACAAGGGAGCAAAGCAATGGACCAGATCGGCAACTACGTGCTCTACCTCATCATGCTCTGTGCCGTGCTCGGCGCCCTCGCTGCCATCTATGACAGCGATCGCGGGCTGGGCAAGGAGTTCATGGAAGGCATCCACGCCACGGGCTACATCTTCGTGCCGGCGGCGGGGATCATGGCTTCCATCCCCTATCTCACCGTATTGATCGAATCGGTCTTCGGACCCTTCTTCGAATCCCTGGGCGCCGACCCGGCCTTGGCGGCGACCATGATCATCGCCTCGGACATGGGCGGCTACCACCTGGCCTCGGCCCTGGCGGCCAGCAAGGAAGCGCTGGTGATGGCATTGATCACCGGCTTCATGGGTGGCGCCACCATCGTCTTCTCGATCCCCATGGGCCTGGCGATGCTCGACAAGCGCGACCACAAGTACATGGCCCTGGGGATCATGTCCGGCATCCTGACCATCCCGGTCGGAGTGATGGTGGCCAGCCTGATCCTGGCCTTCAGCAACCCGATGGTCCGCGAGCTGGTCAGCACCAACTCCGAGGCCAGCTACCAACTGGCCCTGGCCGTGGGCGGCCTGTTCGCCAACCTGCTGCCGATCCTGATCTTCGTCGTGGCCCTGGCCCTGGGCCTGCGGTTCCTGCCGGACCTGATGATCAAGGGCTTCATCATCTTCGGCCGGACCCTGGACGCAGTGATCAAGCTGGTGCTGGTGGCGTCGATCGTCCAGCACTTCACCGGCGTGTTCACCACGGTCTTCGGCAGCTGGGGCTTCCACCCGATCATCGCCGACGCCGAGGACCAGACCCGCGCGCTGGAAACCGCCGGCTACATCGGCATCATGCTGGCCGGGGCCTTCCCCATGGTCTACCTGCTGCGCAAGTACCTGGGCAAACCCCTGGAGAGCCTGGGCGGCAAGGTCGGCCTGAGCGCCGTGGGCAGCGCCGGCATGCTGGCCACCATTGCCAACATCCTGGCGATGTTCCGCCTGGTGCGCTACATGCCGCCAAAGGACAAGGTGGTCAACATCGCCTTCGGTGTCTGCGCGGCCTTCCTGCTGGGCGACCACCTATCCTTCACCGCCAACTTCCAGCCGACCATCATCCTGCCGGTGCTGATCGGCAAGCTCAGCGCCGGTTTCGTCGCGGTGGGCCTGGCCTACTGGCTGTCGGTGCCCAAGGCCCTGCAACTGGAAGCCCAGGACCGTGCGGCCGGGATCATCGCCGAGGGCGAGTACCTGGGCGATAGCGTGCAGGAAGCGCCAGTAGGGCCCGGGCAAAAGGCCACAGCCTGAGCCCGGCACGACAAGGAACGCCTGCATGCCAGCCATCACGGGCGGCGCACCGGTATTGCTGCTGGGGCTGGACTTCGGCTCCACCACCAGCAGCGCGCTGATCGCCCAGGCCAGCCTCAGCAGCCATTGCGTCACCGGACGCATGGCCCTCAATGAACCCCGCGTGCTGTTTCGCGGCGACCCGGTGTTCACGCCGTTCAAGGACGACATCATCGACACCGGGGCCATCGGCGACTTGATCGAAGGCTGGCTGGAACAGGCCGGAGTCCGCCCGCAACAGCTGTTTTCCGGCGGAGTGATCATCACCGGCCTGGCCGCCCGGCGGCACAATGCCCAGGCCCTGGCGCACCAGGTAGGACAGCTGCTCGGCAACGCCCTGGTGACCCGGGCCGACGACGGCGGCCTGGAATCCTGGCTGGCCTTCATGGGCAGCTGTTCGGCCCTGAGCCGTTTCCATCGCCAGCAGCCACTGCTCAACCTGGATATCGGCGGCGGTACCACCAATGCCGCCTGGGGCCTGGATGGCAACGTCCTGGCCAGCGGTTGCCACTTCATCGGCGCCCGGCACTTGCAATTCCACCCCGGTAGCTATCGGCTCAGGGAACTCTCGGCGTTCGGCCGGGCCCTGCTCCAGCACCTGGGCATCGCCAGGGAATCCGGCCAGGAGCTCATGCCCCTGGAGCGGGACGCCGTTCTCGCCTGGTACGTCGCGGCGCTGCTGGCCATCGCCGAAGGCGACCGGGCGTTCTTCACAGGACCGCTGGGCCGGCTGGTCGAGCAATTGCCGCTGCTCTTGCCCCAAGGCCATGCAAGCGCCGCGTTGACCTTTTCCGGCGGCGTCGGCGAGCTGCTCTATCGCCACCTGCAAGGCGAAACGCTGCCCGGCACCACCTTCTATGGCGACCTGGGTATCGACCTGGCCCTGGCCATCGCTCGCCAGCCCCGACTGGTGGGGGACGCCACCCGACTGCTGCCGGAAAACCGCGGGCGAGCCACGGTCTATGGCCTGACCCTGCACAACACCGAGATTTCCGGCAGCACCCTGTTCTTGCCACGACCACAAGTGCTGCCGCTCAAGGACCTGCCCATCGTCGCGCGCCTGCCCATCGATGCCAGCGAGCGCCAACTGCGCGACGCCCTGGGCCTGGCCCTGGGCAGCCGCGACGGCGCCTGCCTGCAATTGCTCGATGACGGCCAGGTTCCCCGGCTGGAGCAGGTCCGCCAGCTGGGCACGCGCCTGGCCCAAGCCCTGCAAGCCGCGGCCCCGGAGCCGCAGTGGCCACTGGTGCTGCTGCTGGAAAGCAACATCGGCAAGGTCCTGGGCAACTACGCCACTGACTGGGGGCGCAGTGCCTGCAACCTGATCGTCATCGACGAGGTACGCGAGCGCTCGGCGCACTTCATCAACCTGGGAAAACCCCATCAGCACATCGTGCCCGTCGCCTTCTACGGCGTGCACTGAGGCGATGCGAACCAAGGAGAGTCCTGCCATGCCACTCACCGAACTCCAGCACATCCGCCTGCCCGAGATACCCACCGAGCGCAGCTACGGCACCCGGGTCCTGGATCGCGAGATCCACTTCGCCAGCCTCAAGGCGGTGCTCGGCGCCGCCGACATCAGGAAGGCCGGGGACCGCGTGGCTGGCCTCGCAGCGGCCGACGAAATCACCCGAGAAGCGGCCCGCAAGGTGCTCTCGGAGCTGACCCTGGGCCACTACTTCGAGCACCCTCTCACCGATCGCCATGGCCGTATCGACAGCGTGATGCAGGTCAACTACGACATCGACCACCAGGTGTTCGCCGAGATATCCGGGCTGACCCTGGGCGCCCTCAAGGACCGCCTGCTGCGCAGCCACGGCACGCAGATCCGCCGCATCGGCACGGGCCTGACCGGGGTGATGGTCGCCGCCCTGGCCAAGCTCCTGGACGTGCACGAGCTGATCCTGCTGTCCAAGAAGCTAAAGAGCGGTGCGGCCGCCAAGGCCCGGACCCTGGTGGGCCTGCCTGGCACCCTGTCGTCGCGCTTGCAGCCCAACCACCCCACCGACAACCTCAGCGGCATCACCCTGCTGGTGTACACCGGGCTGAGCATGGGCTCGGGCGACGCGCTGATCGGCCTCAACCCGGCCATCGACACCGTGGACAACATCAGCGCCACCCTGCGCCACCTGGACAAATTGCGCCGGGAAACCGGAGCGCCGACGCAGATCTGCGTGCTGTCGCACATCAAGACCCAACTGGCCTGCCTGGACCAGGGCGCGCCGGTGGAAATCATGTTCCAGAGCCTGGCGGGCACCGAGCGCACCCTGACCGACGAGTTCGACGTCACCGTGCAACTGCTCGACCAGGCCTGGCAGGCCATGGCCGAGCGGGGCCCACTCAGGGACGTGGCGGAAAACTTCATGTACTTCGAGACCGGCCAGGGCAGCGAGCTGACCTACGGCAAGCACGAAGGCATCGACATGACCACCTGCGAAGCGCTGTGCTACGGCCTGGCCCGGCGCTACCGCCCGTACATGGTCAACAACGTCACCGGTTTCATCGGCCCGGAAACCCACCTCGACAATTTCGAGATGACCTACGCCTGCCTGCAGGACCAGTTCATGGGCAAGCTGCTGGGCCTGCCCATGGGCATGGCGCCCTGCTACACCTTGCACTCCCAGGTGACCCTGGAAGGCCAGCAGATGGCCACCGAGCTGCTGACCGCGGCCGGCGCCAACTTCTTCATGGACGTGTACCTGAGCACCGACCGCATGCTGGCCTACTTCGACACCAGCGCCCACGACAACCAGACCCTGCGCGAAGTCCACGACCTGGCACCGGCTCCGGAGTACCTGCGCTGGGCCCTGGGCAAGGGGATCTTCCAGGAGGATGCCCATGGCAACGTCGAGCGCGGGCCGAACTGGGGCAACCCGCGGATCTTCTGCGAGTCGGACATCGACTTCCAGCGCCTGCTGGAGTCCACCCCGGCCACCTACGGCTTCGACAATGCCGGGCCGCGCCCGGCCAACAACGTCTCGCGCATCGTGCGGGCCAACCTGGCGGTAGCCCGGGAGGCGATCTACGTCGACCTGCGTCCAGCCGAGTTCGGCGAGATTCCCCTGCGCGAGCTGCGCACCGCCGCCCCGGACAAGCTGGCCCACCTGCAAGACCCGGAACTGGGCGCGCGCCTGACCGAAGAGGTACTGCGCCAGCTGCAACCGGAATACAACGACGTGCAGATCGTGATTTCCGATGGTCTCAGCGCCGAGGCCATCCACCACAACATTCCCGAACTATTGCCCGTGCTGATGGATGGCCTGCGCAGCCGTGAACTGCGCGTCGGCCAGCCGATACTGGCGCCCTATGGCCGGGTCAAGCTGGCGGAATCGGTGGGCGAGGCGCTGCAACCGCAGCTGATCATTGTCTTGATCGGCGAACGTCCCGGCGGCGATGCCCTGGCCTCGCGCAGCATGTCCGCCTATCTGGGCTATCGCTTGCCGGACGAACAGGCCCGGCGCGCGGCGGCGCAGTTCAGCGGCAACCCGCAGATCGGCTACGAATACACCGTGATCTCGAACATCTACAGCGGCGGCCTGCCGCCGCTGGAAGGCGGCAGCCTGGTGGCGGAGAAGGCCTTCGCCATCCTGCAGCACCGGGCTGCCGGCAACCGTCTGGAAAACCTGCTGAAGAAGGTGGCATCCTGATGATCCGCCAGCATTCGGCAACGCCCCTACATCGTTGAAACGGAGACTGAGATGGCCCAATTTTCCCACAGCGTAGGTTCTCAGACCTATCGCTTCGACAGCCTCAAGGAAGTCATGGCCAAGGCCAGCCCCGCGCGTTCCGGGGATTTCCTGGCCGGGGTCGCCGCCCTCAACGACGGCGAGCGGGTGGCCGCCCAGATGACCCTGGCGGACATCCCCCTCAAGCACTTCCTCGAGGAGGTGCTGATTCCCTACGAGTCCGACGAAGTCACCCGACTGATCATCGACAGCCACGACAAGGCGGCCTTCGCCCCGGTCAGCCACCTGACCGTCGGTGGTTTTCGCGACTGGCTGCTCAGTGACGCCGCCGACGAGCAGAGCCTGCGCGACCTGGCCCCGGGCCTGACCCCGGAAATGGCCGCGGCGGTATCGAAGATCATGCGCCTGCAAGACCTGGTGCTGGTGGCGCAGAAAATCCGCGTGGTGACCAAGTTCCGCGGCACCCTGGGCCTGCGCGGGCGCCTGTCCACCCGCCTGCAGCCCAACCACCCCACCGACGAACCGGCCGGCATCGCCGCGAGCATTCTCGACGGCCTGCTGTACGGCAACGGCGACGCCATGATCGGCATCAACCCGGCCACCGACAGCATCGCCTCGATCTGCGCCATGCTGGAGATGCTCGACGCCATCATCCAGCGCTACGAGATTCCCACCCAGGCCTGCGTGCTGACCCACGTCACCACCTCCATCGAGGCGATCAACCGTGGCGTGCCCCTGGACCTGGTATTCCAGTCGATCGCCGGCACCGAAGCGGCCAACGCCAGCTTCGGCATCAACCTCAACATCCTCAAGGAAGGCTACGAAGCGGGGCTGAGCCTGAACCGCGGCACCCTGGGGCAGAACCTGATGTACTTCGAGACCGGCCAGGGCAGCGCGCTGTCGGCCAACGCCCACTTCGGCGTCGACCAGCAGACCTGCGAAACCCGCGCCTACGCCGTGGCGCGGCACTTCAAGCCGTTCCTGGTGAACACCGTGGTCGGTTTCATCGGGCCGGAGTACCTGTACAACGGCAAGCAGATCATCCGCGCCGGCCTGGAGGATCACTTCTGCGGCAAGCTGCTGGGCGTGCCCATGGGTTGCGACATCTGCTACACCAACCACGCCGAGGCCGACCAGGACGACATGGACAACCTGCTGACCCTGCTGGGGGTGGCCGGGATCAACTTCATCATGGGCATCCCGGGCTCCGACGACATCATGCTCAACTACCAGACCACGTCCTTCCACGACGCCCTCTACGCCCGCCAGACCCTGGGCCTGAAGCCCGCGCCCGAATTCGAGCAGTGGCTGGCGCGGACCGGGATCTTCACCCAGGCCGACGGCAAGGTGCATTTCGGCAACAACCTGCCTCCGGCCTTCCGCCAGGCACTGGCCCAGTTGGGATAAGGAACAGGCTCATGCAAAAACACCCGAGCGACTCGCAAAACCCCTGGCTGGAACTGCGCCGCCTGACTCCGGCGCGCATCGCCCTGGGCCGCACCGGCACCAGCCTGCCCACTGGCGCCCAGCTGGATTTCCAGTTCGCCCATGCCCAGGCCCGGGATGCCGTGCACCTGCCGTTCGACCATGCCGGACTCAGCGCCCAGCTGGCCGAGCGGGGCCGCGACAGCCTGCTGCTGCACAGCGCCGCCACCGATCGCCACAGCTACCTGCAACGCCCGGACCTGGGCCGCCGGCTCAGCGACGAGTCGGCCCAGGCCCTGCGCGAATACGCCCAGGCCCACCCTGGCGGGGTCGACCTGGCGGTCGTGGTGGCCGATGGCTTGTCGGCGCTGGCCGTGCATCGCCATACCCTGCCGTTCCTGGCGCGCATGGAAGAACAGACCGCCGCCGAAGGCTGGTCGCTGTCGCCGGTGATCCTGGTGGAACAGGGCCGGGTGGCGGTGGCCGATGAAATCGGCCAGCTGCTGGGCGCCAAGATGACGGTCATCCTGATCGGCGAACGCCCCGGGCTCAGCTCTCCCGACAGTCTGGGGCTATATTTCACCTACCAACCGAAGGTCGGGCTCACCGATGCCTACCGCAACTGCATCTCCAACGTACGCCTGGAGGGCCTGAGCTACGGCATGGCCGCCCATCGGCTGTTGTACCTGATGCGCGAAGCCTGCCGCCGGCAATTGTCGGGGGTGAACCTCAAGGACGAGGCGCAGGTCCAGACCCTGGACAGCGACTCGCCCGCGGACATGAAGGGCAACTTCCTCCTGGGCCCGCCCCAAGTGTGATTTTGCAAGACGATTGCGCTTTTTAACCGCTTTGGGCAGCATCGCAACGCGGCTGCCCGAGTTCTCCAATCTGTGCCGTCACATCCACTTGAAGTTGAGAGCCATCATGCGGATTACTCAAGCAACCCTCGAGCACCTGGATCTGTTGACCCCGCTATTCGTCAAGTACCGCGAGTTCTATGGCGCCCTGCCTTACCCGGACTCTTCCCGGGCGTTCCTGGAAAAGCGCCTGCGGCGCAAGGAATCGGTGATCTACCTGGCCCTGGCCGATGACGACAGCAGCAAGTTGCTGGGCTTCTGCCAGCTCTATCCGAGCTTCTCGTCCCTGTCCCTCAAGCGTGTCTGGATCCTCAATGACATCTACGTCGCCGAGGATGCCCGCCGCCAACTGGTGGCCGACAACCTGATGCGCACCGCCAAGAAGATGGCCAAGGAAACCAATGCCGTGCGCATGCGGGTCTCCACCAGCAGCGACAACGAAGTGGCGCGCAAGACCTATGAGTCCATGGGATTTCGCGAGGACACGGAGTTCAAGAACTACATCCTGCCCATAAGCGAAGACTGAGAGCGGCCCCGGGCCTGATGCCAGCCAGTTGAGCGAGATGATCCTCTGTGGGAGCAGCCGGTCGATGCTCGTTAACGGTAGCGCGTATCGACTGGATAAACGCAGCGCCCTGAAGTCCATCGCGGGCAGGCCTCGCTCCTACCCTCTCCTTAACTGATCGGCATTCGTCCCCGGTCCCAGACCGCGGAGCCTGTCAGCGTGCCGACAGGTTGCGATCGACATGTGCCGCTACAATCTGAACACGCATTTCACCTGCCAGCCTTTATAATGCCGGCCTTTCCGCCCTCAAGAAAAGTCGCATCCCTTCATAGCCCTTTTCTCATAGCAATCGCACAGGCCTGCCGAGCCAGGCCATCACCACAGGTGCTTCAATGGATTTCAACCCGATCGACCTAATCCTCCATCTCGACGTCTATCTCGACATGCTGGTGACCAACTACGGGCCCTGGATCTACGCCATCCTGTTCCTGGTGATCTTCTGCGAGACCGGCCTGGTGGTGACCCCCTTCCTGCCGGGGGATTCGCTGCTGTTCATCGCCGGCGCGGTGGCTGCCGGTGGCGGCATGGACCCGGTGCTACTGGGCGGGCTGCTGATGCTGGCGGCGATCCTGGGTGACAGCACCAACTATGTGATCGGACGAACGGCTGGAGAACGCTTGTTCAGCAACCCCGACTCGAAGATCTTCCGCCGCGACTACCTGCAGAAAACCCACGATTTCTATGAAAAACACGGTGGCAAGACCGTGACCCTGGCGCGCTTCCTGCCCATCATCCGGACTTTCGCACCTTTCGTGGCCGGCGTGGCGAGAATGCCCTACCCGCGTTTCTTCGCTTTCAGCGTGGCGGGCACCATCCTATGGGTCGGTGGCCTGGTGACCCTGGGCTACTTCTTCGGCAACGTGCCGTTCATCAAGAAGAACCTGTCGCTGCTGGTGGTGGCGATCATCCTGCTGTCCCTGGTGCCGATGATCATCGGCGTGCTGCGCAGCCGTTTCGGGCGTGGCGCTGAAAAAGCCGGGAGCCGCTGAGCGGCATGTGGTCCTTGAGTGCCTGGCGCCGTAAACGCCGGCTGGCCAGGCATCCGGTCAGCGACCGGACCTGGCAGCAGGTCCGCCAGCAATTGCCCTTCCTCGACGGCATCAGCACCGCCGAGGACCAGTGGTTGCGCGAAGCCAGCGTGCTGTTCCTGGACGACAAGCACCTGACAGCCCTGCCAGGAGTCGAGCTGCACCAGGAACAGCGCCTGTTGCTGGCCGCCCAGGCCCAACTGCCGTTGCTGCACCTGGGCGACCTGAACTGGTACCAGGGTTTCCACGAAATCATCCTCTACCCCGACGACTTCAAAAGCCCCCAGCGCCATCGCGATGCCAGTGGCATCGAGCACGAATGGGACGGCGAACACAGCGGCGAAGCCTGGCAACAAGGGCCGGTCATCCTGGCGTGGCCCGGGGTCCTGGCCAGCGGTGGCTGGGAGGCCTACAACCTGGTGATCCATGAGCTGGCCCACAAGCTGGACATGCTCAACGGCGACGCCAACGGCCTGCCACCGCTGCACGGGGACATGCGCATCAGCGACTGGGCCCAGGTCATGCAGGCCGCCTACGACGATCTCAATCGCCAGCTGGACGAGGCCCCGGATACCGAGACAGCCATCGATCCCTACGCAGCAGAGAACCCCGCGGAATTCTTCGCGGTGACCAGCGAGTATTTCTTCAGCGCTCCGGATTTGCTGGTAGCGGCCTATCCAAAGGTCTATGAACAGCTACGGTTGTTCTACCGGCAAGACCCACTGGCGAGGTTGCAGCAACTTCAGGCCCACGATCCGGTCTATCAAGCGCAGCACTGATGTCTTGCCAGGCAGTTACGTCATTCATCCGAAGGCACTGCGACAGGCCATGCCAGGCTCGCCTGCTGGGCGACGCGACCAAGGTTCTACGACCCTTGGCACGTGGCATAGATAGCGCAGTGTGTCTATAATCTGCGCCACTTTTTGGTCAATCAACGGGGGCAACGCCCAATGAGCTACAGCAAGATTCCAGCGGGCAAGGACCTGCCGAACGACATCTACGTCGCGATCGAAATCCCGGCCAACCACGCGCCGATCAAATACGAAATCGACAAAGACAGCGACTGCCTGTTCGTTGACCGTTTCATGGCCACCCCGATGTTCTACCCGGCCAACTACGGTTTCATCCCTAACACCCTGGCCGACGACGGCGACCCCCTGGACGTGCTGGTCGTGACTCCCTATCCGGTCGCCCCGGGTTCGGTGATCCGTGCTCGTCCGGTCGGCATCCTGAACATGACCGACGATGGCGGCGGCGACGCCAAGGTGATCGCCGTTCCTCACGACAAACTGTCCCAGCTGTACATCGACGTGAAGGAATACACCGACCTGCCAGCGCTGCTGCTGGAGCAGATCAAGCACTTCTTCGAGAACTATAAGGATCTGGAGAAAGGCAAGTGGGTGAAGATCGATGGCTGGGGCAACGCTGACGCCGCCCGCGCCGAGATCCAGAAGTCGGTTGCCGCCTACAAGGGCTAAGAAGCAGCTACAAGCTTCGAGCGACACGCCTCAAGAAAAGCCCCGAGTGATCGGGGCTTTTTCATGGGTGACAGAAACCTGGCTGGCAGGCCGCATCCTTGCGTGCCTGGGGTCCCAGGGAAGATATTTTTCTGTTTCAGGCCTCTGGCTCGCGCTTTACGCTGGGAATTCCAGATGAATATGCGTATGCTGCGCCCCACCTTTGCGCATCGGCCCCCATGGCCAGATCGCCCGACGAGGCGGATGATTTTCCCGCCAGTCCCACAGCCAGCCGCAAGAGCTGGGTGTACGTTTTGCAGGCTGGTGCGGTTTACCAAAAATAAGCCAAGCCAGCCCTCGAGAAGCCGGCCACAAGCCGGCTTTTTAATGCCTGGAAAACCTCGCTCCGCCTCCCCGCCGAACAAGTACTTCTCCAACCTCCTATGGAACGAGTACAGCCTGTCGTTTTTGTCGCATTTTTGCTTTACATGATAAAAAATCTGCTTAAGTCTAATGACAAAGAAATTAGCACAGGCAAAAAACAGAATGACGCAAATTGCGACAGAAGCCCTGCCTGAATTGATGGGCCTGGACAGCATGCGAGTCTGGGATACCGAGTTGGCCTTCGCTCACCTAAAGGGCCTGGGCGAAGCGGACACCAAGCGCACTGCAGAACGCCGCCTGCATAGCCTCGACCTGCTGCCCGCAGCTTTATCGGAACACGATCTGCGCGATGAGCATGATCGCCCGGCGAATCCGCTGGTGCTGGCCTGGGCCATCGACCAGGCACGTAAGCGCCGTGATCGCGTACTGTTCGCCCAGATCGACAGCTTCTCCAACGGGCGGCCAGTGCTGCATGCCAATGACGCCCGTGGCGCACGATTCTGGGTACCGTTGCCCGGGACAGGTAGCGAGGCCATCCACAAGGCCCTCGTTGCCCTTCAGCACCACGTCGACAAACCCATCGCCGTTTTCCCTCACGGCGCACTGGTCGGTGCGACCCGGGCAATGGCTAGCAGTCAGAACATCCAGTTCTGCCTACCTGCCTATCAAGGAGTGCTCCCACCGAAGCAGCACAACGCTGAACGCAGTGCGGAGCTTGCCCATGTGCCATGGCTCAAACGCCTGGAAGCCGAAAGCATCTACATCATCCGCGAAGCCGTGGCCGAGGCAAAAAACCCGGTACTGCTCTACTCCGCCGGCAAGGACAGCGATGTCATGCTGCATCTGGTACGCAAGGCATTCTATCCATCGACACCACCACTGCCCTTGCTGCACATCGATACCCTCTGGAAATTCCAGGAGCTGTATCTGTTCCGGGATTCCGTCGCCCAAGAGAGCGGCATGGAACTCTTGGTGTACACCAATCCACAAGCACTCGAGAAACACATCAATCCGTTCGACCATGGCTCGGCCCTGCATACCCAGATCACCAAGACCGAAGGCCTGAAACGAGCCCTGGATCACTATCGATTCGATGTAGTGCTGGGCGGCGCTAGGCGCGACGAAGAAAAATCACGAGCCAAAGAGCGCATATTCTCGCCACGCCCGGCCTCTCACCATTGGGATCCCCAGGCCCAGCGCCCCGAGCTATGGAGTCTCTACAACAGCCGCCAGGCATCCGGCACAAGCATCCGGGTGTTTCCGCTGTCCAACTGGACCGAATTAGATATCTGGCGGTACATCCAGCAAGAGAACATCGATGTTGCCCCCTTGTACTTCGCCAAACCACGCCCCGTGGTGATGCGCCCGGAGATGATCATGATGGTGGATGACGGGCGCTGCCGCCTGCTACCGGACGAAAAGATCCAGATCAGGACAGTGCGCTTTCGCTCCTTGGGCTGCTATCCGCTCACCGGCGCCCAGGAATCGGATGCGCAGACAGTACAGGCCGTTATCCAGGAACTGATGCACAACTCGAGATCCGAACGACACACCCGAAAGATCGACACCGACAACATCGACTCCATGGAAAAGAAAAAGCGCGAGGGCTACTTCTGATGACGGATAACTCGACTTCGATACTGATCGTGGGCGGTGGATTCAGCGGTACGCTAACGGCCATCCACCTACTGCGCGCCACCGCCGACCAGGCTGTCGCCATCACCCTGATCGACCCGGCCAGCACACCAGGCCGCGGCCTGGCCTATCGTGGCAACGATGACAATCTGTTGTTGAACGTACCGGCCGGCAACATGAGCGCATTTGCCGACGAACCATCGCACTTCGTGGACTTTTGCCAGCAGATCGACCCCTCGATCAACGTCGGCAGCTTCGTTTCCCGCCGGCTTTACGGACGCTACCTGCAGTTGAACCTGCAGCGGGCCATGAGCGCCGCGGCTGAGCGGCTCAGTTTCGTACAGGACCAGGTTTGTGCGCTCCAGAGCCAGCCAAACCGAGCCGGCTTTACAGTCCAACTGGCCTCCGGTCGCTACCTGGCTGCGCAGCATGTAGTCCTGGCCCTCGGACACCAGGTACCGGGCTTTCCGCTACCCTTGCCGCCCAAGGAGTTCGAGAAAGTGATCGAGCCCTGGGATTTCCAGCGTATGAGCCAGCTACCCGGGGATGCCCCCATTCTGATCCTGGGCACCGGCCATACGGCTGTGGACGCGCTGTTCCAACTGACCCTGCAGGGGCAACACCGCAGGATATGGATGCTGTCCCGCCACGGCTTGCTACCCCATGCTCACCGGCTCAATCCTGTTCCTCCGCCCGCCAGCCAGTACCCTGCCTACCTCGGTGAAACGCCGCTGCGCGTACGTACTCTGCTGCGGGAACTGCGCAAGGAAATAGCCCGGAAGGCATTGGCAGGCTGCGATTGGCGTGACGTGCTCAACCAGCTCCGCCCCCATACACCGCGCCTATGGCAAGCCATGCCCCTGGTCGAACGCCAGCGCTTCCTGCGCCATGGCATGGCCTTCTGGGACATCCACCGTCATCGCCTGGCACCACTCTCGGCAGATCGACTGCAAGCTCTGCAAGAAAGCGACGATGTGCAGGTCCTGGGTGGCCGCCTCACAGATGTGCGAGCCACCAGCCAGGGAATGCTACAAGTGCAGTTCAGGGCTCGCTGCCAGCCTCGGGAACTATCCCTGGAGGTCGCCGCGATCATCAACTGCACCGGCCCACGGATGTCCATTGGCTCTCATTCCAGCCCCCTGCTACAGCAACTGGCCCGGGATGGATTGCTGGTCCCCGACGCCAACAACCTGGGCGTGCTGATCGATGACCACTATCAACCCACCTGTTCCAGCGGCCGGGCCACCCCAGGGCTGTGGTACGTAGGCCCTATGCTCAAAGCGCAGCACTGGGAAGCCATTGCGGTGCCGGAGCTTCGAGGGCATACACAACGACTCGCACAATACCTGGCTAGGCAACTGGCTATACACCCTGTGCTCCCCACTCATGCTGAGCTCGTCTGATCATGCCAGAAACCGCCCTTCACCCCTCCCAGTCCCGGGACACCGTTCGACCGGCGCCTGTCGTCGACGCCCCCAATCAGCACCAAGACTCCCTGCGCCTGATCACCTGTGGAAGCCAGGGCGATGGCAAGAGCACCCTGGTAGGGCGGCTGCTGTGGGAACTGCACCAGGTTACGGAAGATGAAGCCGACAGCTTGCGTGCCGATAGCCAGCTCCATGGCAGCCAGACCAAGGACATCAACTATGCCTTGCTGGTCGACGGTCTTGCCGCCGAAAGAAAACAGGGCACGACCATCGACGTGACCTACCGTTTCTTCTCCACCTCGCGCCGCGCTTTCATCGTGGCGGACACCCCCGGCCATGAGAGCTATAGCCGCAACATGGTGACCGGGGCCTCGACCTCGGATGTCGCGGTACTGGTGGTCGATGCAGTGCAAGGCATGCGTACACAGACTCGTCGGCATGCCTGCTTGCTATCGGCGCTGGGGATTCGCCACGTGGTCCTGGCGATCAACAAGATGGACTTGGTCAGAGATGGCCAGCGAGCATTCGATGCCATCCAGGATGAGTTCCAGGCAACTGCGTCAGCCTTGGGGTTCACCAGCGTCACAGCCATTCCCATCTCGGCCCTGAAAGGCGACAACCTCACCACCAGGTCGGCTCGCACCCCCTGGTACTCAGGGCCGACCCTGATCGGCTGCCTCGAAACCCTCGAAGTTCAGCGTGGCAACAGCGCCAGGGTGATATTCCCTGTGCAGTGGCTCAACAACCCCGATAGCGGTTTCTGCGGCCTCAGTGGCAGCCTGGTATCCGGCGAACTGGCCCCTGGTGACGAGATACGAGTCACCGCTTCTGGAAGGGCCGCCAAGGTCGCTCGACTCGTCACCGCCGATGGCGACCTGCCCAAGGCGATGGCCGGGGATCCCGTGACACTGGTGCTGGACCAGGATGTGAAGGCCTCGCGAGGAGATGTGCTCGCGCTGGCAGACCAGCCATTGCCTATGAGCGATCAGTTCGAGGCCACCCTGGTCTGGATGGTCGATGACGCTGGACTCATCGGCAGGACCTACGAGTTGAAACTGGCTACCCAATGGACCACCGCCAGCATCACTACTCTGAAGTACAAGATGAATGTGGATACGCATTCCCGGGAGGCATGTCGCCAGTTGGGCCTCAATGATATTGCCGTGGCCACCCTGGCACTGAGCAAGCCGCTGGTATTCAGCCCCTATACCGAATCTCAGGTATTGGGAGGGTTCATCTTGGTCGATACCTTTAGCCATGCAACCGTGGCCGCTGGCATGATCCGCCATGATCTGCGCCGGGCGCAGAACGTACATCGCCAGGCTTTGAGCATCACTCGCCAGGACCGTGAACGACTCAATGACCACAAGGGCAAGGTCATCTGGTTCACAGGTCTGTCGGGCTCCGGCAAATCCACCATCGCCAACACCCTGGAGCAGGAGCTTCACGCCCAAGGTAAGCGCACCTACATCCTGGACGGTGACAATGTGCGCCAAGGTCTAAACAAGGACTTGGGTTTCACCGACGCTGACCGCGTGGAAAACATCCGCCGCGTTGCGGAGGTAGCCAAGTTGATGATGGATGCAGGGATAATTGTGATGACAGCCTTCATTAGTCCTTTCAGGGCAGAGCGTGAAATGGCACGACAATTAATCGGCGAAGAAAACTTTATTGAAGTTTTTGTCGACACTCCACTTCAAGTTTGCGAACAGCGAGACCCTAAAGGACTATACAAGAAAGCTCGCAATGGACAATTACCCAACATGACAGGAATAAGCAGCCCTTATGAAACGCCACTTAACCCCACAATTTTAATCAGCGGCAACCAGAGCGAACCGGAAGAAGCCTTATCAATACTGATAAATTACTTGGCACAACTAAGGTAGACTATAAATCGACAAAACTCAAAAGCAAGAATTTTAACTATTAATGGATCACTAGAAAGGCGTCCTTACCGCCAATAAATGAGCCAACCTATTGCCAATCACCATTCATCGCCCCAACTATATTCGTTCGAACTATTAGAACCTCCAAGCTCTCTCACAAATACTGAGCGAGAAATTCGACTAACGATTTTTCGCCACTTCCCCTGCAAAGTTTTGTCAACACGGGAAATGTGCAGTCACGCATAAAAAACATCCGTTGCTTCCTCACAAAAAATCAAATTTCTGCAGTACTCAGCATTACCCCAGCTTTTGAGTTATGCCTGCATAAAACATACCGTTATTAACGACTGACCGAAGGCCATAAAACTCTGCAAGTGGACATTGTGCTTGGTCCTTTTTTCGAACCCAGCGGTCTATTCGGCAATTACCATCGATTGCACTAGACACGCCCTCAAAGGCTTGTCATGAGCCCCTCGAGCCTTGTCATCGAGTACCCGAAAATAGTTTATCAACCATGTTTAGATTTCACCTGAAAAAGATCTTAAATCGTAAAACTTTGTAGCGATGCTACCGCCCCCAGGTCAAAGAAAGCATTAACTTCCTTCACCACAAGCTCCAAACTTAGCTCCTCCCCCACCGCACTCCTTGAAAAAATTTATCCACTGCTCCCTCTTACCCCACATCGACTCAAAACCATTTCCGTGTATCAGAATCTAAACTCAGTCTGATATAGAGATAACCTTTGTACAACTCGAACTTATCCACAACCAAACACAGCGACTGATCTTCGGGCGGCGCACTCAATACTACTTATGCTGAAGTTTCTCCCGCAATTCCACGGGCTTCGCTGTCCGAGCACCTGGACCATATACAGCGCAACAAGTCGATCGCGCGCTTTAACGGGGAAGTCTATCAGTTAACGCGCCGTGCGCCGACAACAGTCCAGCCTGCCAAGTAGCTGCGATGCGCTTGCGACTGCCAAGACAACCGACATGCTAAGCAAAACATTAAGATTCACTAACCCCGTAAACAACCTGAAAGCCCGTGCAGCCCGCACGAAGATAAAACTCGTATGCCCAATGGTGCTTCCCCAACAACGAACCGCTAAGTAGAAAGCCGCAAACCTTCAACCAGCTCAGATGAAAAATTTCGGTAAGCAAATCCTCACCACTGCCGCTCGCCACAGATAAATTAACTCAATAAAGATGCAAAATAGATGATTGGAGCTGACTAAGCTCTATATTTTCTGCGCCGAGAAATCTGATCTAAATCAAACACCTAAACACAGCACTACAGCCAAACCGGCTAATCAGAATGAGCGACAAACAGGGCTCTGAGGAAAACTGAATAGGTCCTGAGGTTGCAGGAGCGCGAACCTGGCAAAACCCCGCCCAGCTAGAGCTATCATCCACAACGAGAAGTAGGTATGTAAACGTCAACATGACCCTATATTGAATGGCAAAACCCACCATAGCCCGCGACAATCCTGCGCACTGATTCAACATAGGCACCGAGATGTGCTTAGCATAGAAGTAATACCGGTTACCGCTCCACTTTGAGCGAGTTTCCTGATCGTGCTTACCGTCCGAATCGCTAGTCTAACTTGACCAATGGTTCAACGTGATAATGAGAGTGGCGCTCTAGGGCAACGACAAGCCGCGGAGCGCACGAAAAGTTCCGAAAAAATTTATGTTTTTTTCAGCAGGTAGTAACAATTTATGGTAACGGTTTCGTCGGAGGCATAATCAAGACTCTCCCCAGAATACTGACGTAAGATCACGATCATGTATAACGCCGCCTCCAACGCTGGATCGCTTTAATCGAACGACCGCATGCCCCCAAGCTATCTGGACTGGATCAAAGCGACCACTCCCTCCTCCAAACCACACCTTGACCATCAGAAGTGCCTCCTACAGGCCAGCTTTCACTTACCGACGTACTCGCGAAGGCCCCTATCCCATTAAGAAAAATCCGTGACAGGAATTCTGGGGACCCGGCCAAAGCAGTGCCTCTTCCTCAGAGTTTACTTAAGGAGTGATAAAGCTTAAGTTTTCCTGTTATTCGTGTTCGAACAAGTCGCTGGCTTTAAAGGTTCCGCCTTTCTATAAAGGTATTGATTTATCCAAGAGCTCTGCTTTCGTGCTTTATTCCGCGGCGATCTAATGGCCCTCATGAAAAAACCGCTTAGACGTAGTGGCCCTCTGTCACTAAAGCGCCACCAGTGCCAGCAGTGCTGAGTGCTGGTATTAGGCATTTTCCCATCGCTGCAAGCATGCCCCTCAATGCAGCCCAGCGCTTGGCCTCAACGCAGACAAGCATTGTTGGCTGGCTAACCATTGAAACAAAGAGCCGGATTGTACCTGCCGAAAATTGCTGTAATACTTCTCGTTTTATAAGGGTCTATACTCCTGTTTCCTACAGGGTGTTCAGTTCGTTGCAACGGGGTATTCGTGTCTATTATTACAGTATGTAGCCCTCCTCGCCTGCAATCGCCTGATCCTCACGGAGCCAAAGTTGTGGTGCTGATGTGCACTTACAATGGGGAGCCATTTCTGGCCGAGCAACTCGACTCGTTTGAGCGGCAGACTCATTCCAATTGGTCCTTAATGGTCTCCGATGATGGATCTCTGGACGGGACCTCCAAAGTCTTGGAGGGTTACCGTAATCGTTGGGGCCACAACAGATTAATGATACTGGAGGGCCCCAAAAGGGGTTTCGCCGCCAACTTTCTCTCCCTGACGTCTCAAGCCCATAGTGATGCCGATTTTTTGGCGTGGGCGGATCAGGATGACATCTGGAATGACGATAAGTTGGAAGCAGCTCTGGCTTGGCTGCAGACCGTGCCCGCTCATAGGCCAGCCCTCTATTGTGGCCGCACCGAATTAGTTGGGGAGACCGGTACTCATCTTGGGTACTCACCCCATTTTCGGCTCGCGCCAAGCTTCTGCAATGCGCTGGTTCAAAGCATCGCCGGGGGTAACACGATGGTTTTCAATCAAGCCGCTCGTACGCTTCTGTGCGAGGCCGGGGCCGATTTGAAAATACCCGCTCACGACTGGTGGCTGTATCAACTGATCACTGGAGCTGGAGGAGTTGTTCACTACGATCCTGAGCCAAAAATGAAATATCGACAGCATACTGAAAACGTGGTCGGCAACAACTCCGGGTGGCTTGCAAGGCTGATTCGTTTACGAATGGTCTTCCAAGGACGCTTTCATGAGTGGAATGAACAAAATATACAGGCGCTGGACACCATGCATCACCGGCTGTCCAGCGACAACCAGATGACGCTTGCTCACTTTAAGCGCGCACGCAAGCAAAAAATCCTTCGTAGGATTTCTGGGATTTGGCTGGCAGGGCTTTACAGGCAAACATTGCTGGGAAATTTCGGACTCATTCTCGCTACCGTCATGAAAAAAATATAAATCTGGGGGTTTTCAAGGGAACTGGGCCTGCCAATGCAATAGGCAGCTATACATACCTTTTCCCGTATCCACTCACATTTTGCCTTGTCAGCATAATGCGTCTTGGAGGGATAATTTCAAAGCCGCGACAGGTTGTTCAAGACTATCAAAGAGACGTTTTTATCTTTTGTCAAAACATCAAAAAAATAGAGTTTTTGATAATGTATCCAGTTGATGCAAAAAAAAATGTAGTTATCGTGCTGGGTATGCATCGTAGTGGCACCAGCGCCATAGCAGCCGGCTTAGAACAGCTAGGCTTAGTTATGGGGAGCTCATTATTCAAAGGCGACGAGTGGAACCCTAAAGGCTATTTCGAAGAACGTCAGATCGTCGAATTCAACGATAAGCTGCTCGCCTCATATGATCGGCGCTGGGACTCACCGTTGCCACCTTCACTTGAGCACGGCCCACAATGGGAACAATTTATCGAAGAAGCAATGGGGTTGGTGCAAGGTCTGTTTGGCAACACGCCTGCCTGGGGGTTCAAGGATCCCAGAACATGCTTGCTGGCACCGTTTTGGGGGCAAGTATTTTCGCAGATGGGAATTCAGCCGAAATTGATGATGGTGGTGCGCAATCCTGCTGAGGTCACGCACTCCCTAGCTCGGCGCGATGGCATCTGTGAAAGTCGTGCTGCATGGTTATGGATGAACCACCTGCTGGGCTCCTTGGACTATCTGAATGTCGTGGAGGATATGAAATTTTTCGCATTCGATCACTTGCTAAGTCAACCAGACGATTTTATAGCTGATGTGGCCGCCTGGTTGGATGTCATCCCAGCGCCAGACGCAGTAGCGCACTTCGCCCGCGATTTTATCGCCCCCTCACTATCCCACGGCACACAGGCTCCTCAAGCAAGACTTCCTGCATTGGTGGTAAACGCTTATGCATGCTTGCACGATGCATTAGAGAAAGGGGTATCGCCCAGAGCTTTCCGTGAAAGCGCCGAATGGAGGAGCATTGTCTCGGAATATCAATGTAATATCGTTCCGACACTTACTTCAGTGCAAAGCTTCTACAAAAATGATCGACAGCTGACGGTCATGGAATCACGTATTCTTGCATTAAGCAAAGGATTGGAAGCAGCCGAAAAATTGGCCTTGAGCCGGTTGGATGAAATGCAAAAGCTTGACGCTCAACTCATACAGACCAGCGATGCGCTAGCTCATGCAGAGCAGATTGTGCAGAACCTGCAGGATAATTTGGCGCATAGGAGCGATGAGTGTACGTGCCCTCGCGGAGACGAATCGCTGGCCGAAGAAAATTTTCAGCAGATGGAGGAGCTCAAAGCTGAATTGTCTCAAACAAGCGGCGCGCTCACTCGTGCAGAATTGATCGTAGTGGAACAACAAAGCATCATCGCTTCTCAAAGCGAGGTGTATGCACGCTTTTCAGAGGCTGAACAGTTAGCGGTAGAGCGCCTGGGCCATATGCAAAAACTGGACTCCCAACTGGCCGAAACCAGCGCGGCATTGGCTAGCGCCGAGCGAATCGTGCACGAACAGCAGGAAGCACTTGAGCGTAGAGACGAATGTCTGGCACGGTTTCGGGACATTGAGTCACTCGCGGTCCAACGCTTGGAACGCATGCAAATGCTGGATGCCCAGTTAATAAAAACCAGTACTGCGCTGGCTCATGCCGAGCAGCTAGTAAATGAACGCCAACAAGTGTTTCAACGCAACGATGAATTACTCAAGCGTCTCATCGAGATCGAGGCCCTTGCCCTGGAACGCTTGGCGGAGATGCAAAAGCTCGATGCTCAGCTGATCCTGACCAGTGATGCATTGGCTCACGCCGAACATGTTGTGCTGCAACAGCAAGAAGAGCTGAAACAGGCGAATTTACAAATATTGGGTTCCGACGATGTAAAAGCACCTAATCCGGGATCGAAGCAAGAGACGCCAAAGCTTAGGTAGTTTTGGCTGATTTCAAAATTATTGTGGTAATAAATCGATTGGGGAACCAATATACATGGATGCAGTTGATCCCGGGGTGCAGAGTCTCAACCAAGAAGAAATAAGGTCGATGACGTTAATATGCCAACTTGATCATTTCGTTCGCCATACCCATGGCCTGTTCGGTTTCGGATGGGCGCTGGATCATGACCACACGATAATTCAAGCACACCTCCTTATGTATTTCCCCCATGGGCGCGTGGAGCGAGTTGCCGTTTCCCAAGGCCGTGCGCGCGAAGACGTCGCAGGGGCATTTCCAGGTAATGAGCAGGCGGCCAACTCAGGCTTCATGGTGATTGCCGGCTGGGGAGCGGAAGAACCGGAACATCTCGAACTGATATTTGAGATGCAGTCAGGCGCGACAGGGCGCCACGCACTGACGTTGCCGACTCTTGATTCGGCTCCCGGCGCGGAAGCAACAGCACGGACCTATCTTGCCAAGCGCGCCTGGGCCTACCTACGTCGAGGCAATATCAGGGCCTTGGTGAGAAAGTGCATACATTACCGTGGTCGAAACCCGTCTTTGATGAATCAAGACGAGGCAGCCTTGGCAGTACGCCTAAGGAATCGCCGATGTCGTCTGCTGATCGACCATTCAATGGGTGGTGGAGCCAACCTGTTCCGCGAGCGCGTGGCTAGTGAGTTTAAAGCAGACGGCGATACCGTGGTTCTACTGAGCTTTCGTGTTTCTTCGATGCAAGCTTTCGTGGAAGTGAGAGATCATAGCGGATCTTATTCATGCAAGCTGTCTAACTTGAATATTTTGATTGAGCTGCTAATAGATGCGGACCTTCAGGAAATATTTTTCAACTGCGCCGTCTCGTTCCCGCAACCGCAGAGTCTTCGAGAGTTCATGCTGTCGCTCAAGCAGCGAACGGGGACCAAACTGGTCGTCGCCATTCACGAGTATTTTTTGGTGTGCCCTTCACACTTCTTACTGGATGACACGGGAAATTACTGCGGGATACCCTCAATATCCCGCTGCAATACCTGTCTGACTAATCATCCAGATGGATTTGTATCCCTCGCCGGTGAGCGCTCAATAGTGCGCTGGCGACAAATGTGGGGAGAATTTTTACAGACTGCGGACGAGGTTCGCTGTTTTTCAAAATCGTCTCTTATGCTACTTGAGCGCGCCTACCCCGGAATGGGATCGCACGCTAAGCTTTCTCCCCACTATGTTGAACCACTTCGTGAAGTCAGTCTTCCTAAGCAACCACAGCAGCACCTGACGATCGGGGTAATAGGATCTATTTCCCACCACAAAGGCGCGGGCGTACTGGAAGGTCTGGCTGAGGCAATTCGCCAGGCAAATGCGCCAGTGCGAATTGTTATCGTTGGTAATATAGATGTGCCCTACCCTCCGGAGATAATGAAGGAAACCGGCCCGTACGTACAGGATGACCTACCCAAAATAGTTGAAAAGCATGGCATCAGCATTGCTTTTTTGCCGTCAATTTGTCCCGAGACCTTTTCCTTCGTTGCGCATGAAATTTTATCGATGAAACTTCCCTTGATAAGCCTAGATTTGGGTGCTCAAGCAGACTTAGTTCGCAGTCTCGATAACGGCTATATCGCAAAGCGTCTAGATGGCCCGAGCTTGCTCGAGGATATTCTGGCTTTCAATCGTTCTCTTCACCCTTTGAGCCTTAAGGTTATTTCTTGAAAAGAATACATGTTTATACCAGCGCAGCCTGCAACTACATCCCCAAAGTACGTGCATTGGTCGAGTCGATAAAAAAATATCACCCAGAATGGGTCGTCCATTTAGCATTGTCGGATGAAGTGCCCGCTGGCCTTGATCTTTCCGCAGAGCCGTTTGATGAGATCCACCCCATCAGTAGCCTAGATATTCCGAATGCTAATGGCTGGGCGTTTTGTCATACCATTGTAGAGTTGTCCACAGCCATAAAACCGTTTCTGTTGGCACATCTGCTTGAACGTCCAGACTGCGGAGGGGTCATTTACCTCGATCCTGACACAGTCTTATTCTCGCCTCTGAACGATGTACTGGATGCTATTGAGCACTCAAATATCGCGTTGACACCACATCAAGTTACGCCCGAGCCGACATTGGCAGCAATCATGGATAATGAAATATCCAGCTTGAAGCACGGTATTTACAACCTTGGCTTCCTCGCCGTGGCCCCAACGGAAATTGGTAAGCAATTTGCAAGGTGGTGGTCTGATCGACTGTACTACTTCTGCCGTGCGGAGATCCACAATGGATTGTTTACCGATCAACGTTGGATTGATCTCGTACCAGCGTTTTTCGAAGGTGTATGCATCTTGCGAACATCTCGCCTAAACGTCGCACCTTGGAACATAACAACACGACAGATCACCGGCCAATTACCAGACAACGTAATGGTTGACGGCGAACCTCTGGGCTTTTACCACTTCACGGGATTCGACAGTGGCGCCCACCGGACTATGGCGTGGAAAAACGCCGCCAACCAGCCAACAGCCCATGCATTGATCAAATGGTATTCGGAAACTATTACTAACCTTAGCAAAGACCCTCTAAGTCAGGTACCGTGGGCGTTTGCTTGCTTTGCCGACGGTACGGCCATTCCCAAAGGCGCGCGCCTCATCTATCGGGAACGGCTCGATCTGCAACAAGCGTTCCCAGATCCTTTTGCAACTGAAGGCGGTGGCTACCTGGCTTGGTGGAACTCCCAAGGTCGAGTGGAATTCCCAGCCTTGTTTGACTCTGAGTTTTCAGCAGCGGAAATACTACGAGTTACTTCAGCATTGACACCGGGCTATCAAGCCGGAGGCACCGCTCCGGTTTTCAGTGCGAGCCGTGTTCGCGCGCACTTGGGCCAGGTAATGGACAATCCCAGCCACGGGGCGCAGCTGGTAAAGCGTGCTTGGGAAGTCCTGCGCACAGAGGGCGTACCCGGTATCGTCAAGCGTATTTCCCGGTAATGTTGAATGCTGAACAGGGTTTTTTGCAATGTCATTGATTGATCACCAAGTGAGAAGCGAAGCTGCGAGTACGCTGGGCTCGCTTAGTTCGGCGCACGCCAGCAAACTCATTATACTGCTCACTTTTCTGCTCGCCGGTGTAGCTATCGCTATTCATGCACCAGGGCAAATATCTATGGATACCAGTATCCAGCTTTTCGAGGCCCACAATGGACAGTCAGTGAGTTGGAGCCCGCCTTTCATGTCGGCATTGCTCAACTGGCTCGGAGGCGGAGAGATTTCCACCGCCTTGCTCGTATTGCTCAACACGATACTGCTGTATGGTGCCTTTGCCATTATTGCGTTAACCATGCTGCAAATACGCGCAGCTAGAGGGCTGGCTCATATTGCAACCTGGCGTGTGGTAGCAGGTCTACTGCTAATAATGAATCCAATCATTTTCATCTATGTGGGAATCGTATGGAAAGACGTGTTGTTTGCGTCTTTACTTACAGCAGGCTGCGCATGTGCGATTGCCGCCACAATAGGCTCGCCGCTGCGCCGCTACGGATGTATCGGCCTCTCCCTGGTTCTTCTGGGGGCTGGTTTTCAAGCGCGCCAACAAGGTGTCTTCATGGCGCCCATATTGGTCCTAGCAATTATCTTTGCGGTTTATTCGTTTAAACCAACTAAAAAACTTATCACAGCGTCTATCATCATTGCACTGTTCGTGGGTGTCGTTACAGGCATTCAGAATAAAGTCAACTCCACAGTAAAAGGTGCGGATGATCGCGCCAGCTCAGTAGGCTTTCGCAACATTATGCAATTCGATTTAGCCGGCATCATCAGTGATACTAGTCGTCCTTATGGCGAACTTGTATACCCAGTTACCGACGAGCAGTTCGCTGCGATCAAGTCTGCCTATGATCCAAGCAGAATTGATTTCCTAGATCTTAATCCAGTCGTACATAACTGGTTGGCCTCCATACCAAGCGACGAGCTCAAGCATCAATGGTGGGAAATGGTGAAGCAAAACTTTGGTGCTTATCTTCAGCATCGGGCTACCACTTTTGCAACTCTTATTGGATTGCGTGGACTTAACGGAACCCTCCCCGTGTTCATTGGTGTGGACGGTAATCCGGATTACCTTGCAGCTGTAGGAATTACACTTGGTACTGGAAAAAGGGCACAAAAAGTATACGATATAGCAGTATCATTTTTTAACTGGCCAATTTATCGTCACTTTTTCTGGATGGGCTCGCTTGTTGTGATCGCGGCTGTCGGTGCACGTTCGGTCTTGCCTCTTTCTATCAAGCTGATCGGAGCAACGATTGCCCTAGCGACACTGCTTCTGTATGTATCTTTTCTACCGACGACCATCGCCTCAGACTTCAGGTACTTGTTTGGTGGCATCCCGCTAGTCATGACACTTGGTTTTATTCTGCTGTTCGGAGCGGCAAGGAGTAAAGCTACCTGAGAAGAGGGGGGGAGGCATGGATGACCCTATCTCTCCTTTATATTTTATATAGGCGTTGAGGCAGAGACGATCGGATGAAGTAGTCTCTGTACCAAGTGGCAAGTACTGCATAGCTAAACGCTCGCCATTCTTGCCTCTTGTCGATTTATTCGAGTCGACTCAGGATATTTTGTTCGATCTGACATTGTCCCGGGCAGGCCCAACCGCTGTGCTCTCAATGTGGACGGAGCTGAGTTGGGTCAAGGAGAGTGGATTATTATTTATATTCTATGCAACATATCGGTAAAAACAGGGACCGGACAATGAACCCGCATGCGCCTCAACCGATCTCTCTATGGGTACTTCTACGCAATCTATGGATACACCGTCAGCTGATATGGCAGATGACTCGACGCGAAGTTATCGGTCGTTATAAAGGTTCATTCCTTGGATTAGGCTGGTCGTTTCTCAACCCATTATTGATGCTTGGAGTTTATACCTTTGTTTTTTCGGTAGTATTCCGCTCTCGGTGGGGAGTTACAGAAAACGGAGCTGAAGAAAGTAAGGCAATGTTTGCAGTGGTGCTATTTGTCGGCATGATTGTTTATGGTTTATTTGCGGAAATACTTAACCGAGCCCCCATGCTGATCGTCGGTAACGTTAACTACGTAAAGAAAGTCGTATTTCCTCTTGAAATTTTGCCTATAGTTACCGCTTGCGCTGCACTATTTCATGCGATGGTGAGTTTGGCGGTCTGGTTGGTGGCCTACACGCTACTGATTGATTGGCCGCATTGGCACGTTGTGTTCCTTCTCTTGGTCCTTTTCCCGCTCTTGGTTCTGGCGCTAGGCTTTGCCTGGTTACTAGCTGCGCTGGGGGTCTTTTTGCGAGATGTTGGACAAACTGTTGCCATCATAACTACTATGATGATGTTTCTCGCGCCAGTATTCTTCCCTGTCAAGAATCTACCAGTTGAGTTTCAACCGCTGATAATGGCTAACCCACTAACCTTCATCATTGAACAAGCACGTGATGTTCTAATCTGGGGCAAGATTCCGGACTTCATCGGATTGGGCAAATATATGGCGATAGCTATGATCGTGTTCTGGGCAGGCTTTGTATTGTTCCAGAAAATGCGTAAAGGTTTCTCTGATGTGCTCTGAGCTAGCAATTAAGGTCGATAAAATCGGCAAATGCTTCCATATCTATGACAATCCCCGCGATCGTTTCTTACAGATGTTCAACGGTCGTCGAAAACAGTATTTTAGAGAGTTCTGGGCATTACGAGACATTTCGTTTTCCGTACGGAAAGGCGAGACCGTAGGCATTATTGGGTGTAACGGGAGCGGTAAATCAACATTATTACAGATTATTTGCGGCACCCTGACGCCTACATCTGGCGAAGTTCAAACGGCAGGGCGTGTGGCTGCTTTACTTGAGTTGGGCTCAGGTTTTAATCCTGATTTCAGTGGACGTGAAAATGTTTACATGAACGCTGCAGTACTAGGCCTTTCCCGCGAAGAGACAGACACTCGATTTTCAGAAATAGAAGCCTTTGCCGATATTGGCAGCTTCATTGACCAACCGGTCAAAAGCTATTCCAGCGGAATGATGGTTCGCCTTGCATTTGCTGTCGCAATTAATGTTGACCCACAAATTTTAATTGTGGATGAGGCATTATCTGTAGGCGACGAACTTTTTCAACGAAAATGCTTCGCGCGGATTGAAGCGATAAAAGCAAAAGGCGCTACGATTTTATTTGTCTCACACTCCGGCGGCACAATTGTTGATTTATGTGATCGAGCAATACTATTGGATCGGGGGATTAAGCTCACCGAAGGCGCACCAAAAAATGTGATTGGAAAGTATCAACGTCTGCTCTATGCCCCCTCTGAAAAGCTAGATAGCATCCGTGCGGCAGTTAGTGCAGAAGGAGATGCGGCACTGTCCGCCTTAAATGCTCCTACCGAATCAGCTGTAGCGCTTGCGCCCAAGAAAGAAGTAGATGAGTTCTACGATCCACATCTTAAGTCTCAAAGTGAACTGTCCTATGAGTCAATTGGCGCAGTCATTCAACCGCCCTACATTGTCAATCTCGCCGGCGACCCTGTTAACTGCCTGAAGCGCGGGCTTACTTATCGTTATATTTACAAAGTCCATTTTTCTGTTGCCGCTACCAGCGTACGGTTCGGGATGATGATAAAGACCTTGGCAGGTGTCGAACTGGGTGGATCTGCAACTGCCGTAAGCTCCCAAGACGCAATCAGCTACGTATCGGCAGGCTCCGTCATCCAGTTAGAGTTTGCTTTTGATTGCAATCTTAACATGGGCACTTATTTCCTCAATGCCGGAGTACTTGGCACAATAAACGGTGAGGAAACTTACCTGCATCGCTTGCTGGATGCCTGCCTATTTCGCGTACTGCCAACTGAAGATCAATTAGCAACCGGCGTGATAGACTTCAAGTGCGTTCCAGATATATCGATCACAAGCAGCGAAATATAAAACCAAAAAAATTAACACCTCAGACCACGGATATTAAGGCAAATGAAAAAATCAAAAAATTTGAACCGCCTTATTCTTCTAAATAGACGACTGAGCAGTTCTCAAATACAGCCGCCACCAATTATATTTAGTTCTTCTGATTAATGGCGGCAATGCACGAGCATCTTTTCATCGAGACCTGGAGTTCATCCATACTGACCGAAAAGGCACATTCAGTACACTGCAGAAACTACTGAGATTACACCTTCAACACCAATCTCACTGATGTATTTTCTTTTATCTTTACTTTGAAAAATACAGTATATCGACACGAAGACTTATCGACATGAACAGTAAATTTATAAAGGCCTTACCGAGGCGCCACTAACTGACACCTGAACATAGTTTCTTAAAAATATTGTACGATGGATTACAACAAAGGCTCATTAGCCGCCTACACGTATTAACTAACTCTAAGCGCTTCGCTCATTTCAGATCTTCAACTCAACACAGTCGAGTGCGAAATATCTACAGCCCATTCCTTGTATCAAGCTTTTTGGATAAGCGTGCCCTTGCGAAGCCATTATATTAGGTTCTTCACGGATTACCGGGAAAGATGCTCCTGATCTTCATGAAAAAGAATTCGCTATCCCGGTAACCGTACGCCATCCGCTTGATGACCTTGATTCGATTGTTGATCCCTTCCAACTGACCCGTATGCATCGGCCAGCGCACCCGGCTAACGATGCCCCGCCAGTAGCCCTGCAAACGCTTGGCAAATTGCTTCAGAGCGGGTATCGCGCTTTCATCGGCCAGACGCAGCCACTGTTTCCACGCTGATCGCCAGCCCCAAGCAGTTGTGGGCGACCACAGCGCTTTGAGCTCTGCCTTCATCAGATAAACCGTCATCAACGGCTGATTGGCAGCCAGCAGATCCTGTAAGTGCACCTGTTGATCCGCGGTCTTGAGATTCTCCGGGTTTCGCAACAGCAGCCATCGCGCTTGCTTGATGACCTTGCGTGCAGGCTTGTCATGACGCAGGCGGTTGGCTTCATCGACCCGTACTCGATCAATCACTTCTCGCCCATATTTGGCCACCACATGAAACAGGTCGTAGACCACCCGTGCCTGAGGACAGTGCTGGCGCACCTCCAAGTCAAAGGCTGTGTTCATGTCCATCGCGACCGCTTCAATCCGCGCACAACCCTCAAGCCCCAGCTCTTCAAAGAACGGCCTGATTGCGGCCCGACTACGTCCTTCGCCGACCCAGAGCACCCGGCGGGTATCGGCATCCAGCACAACGCTGGCGTAGCGATGCCCTTTGAACAGGGCAAACTCGTCCATGACCAATCGCCGGGGGCGGGCTACAGGCAGTGCATCCAGTTCCCTCTGCAGAGCCCGTCGCTCCAGTAATCGCACGCTATCCCAGTGCAATCCGAATAATTGAGCTACATGCAAGGTAGGCAGTCGTCGACAGGTCTGGATGACGGTTTCAGCCAAGCGGCGTGTCATCCGGGAGTAGCGGTCAAGCCAGCTGACACCCTCCATTCGTTTGCCGCAGGCGCCACATCCAACTCGCCTGAGCTCGACGTTCAGCCGCACCGGTTACCCAAGGATGGGCAGGTCTCGGATGAAGCGCTGACAGTATTCATGGGTGGTTGTGCTGGGCTCGTTGCAACCGCTGCAGATAGGAAATCGAGTGCTCAGAGGGACGAGATCGATCTGTAAAGCGCTACCCTCAGGTTTGATGGCGGCCACAGAAAAACCCTCCCAAAACGGAAGGAACGTATTAATATCGCGCATAAGAACGCCGGTTTTTTAGATGTGTTTGTTCGCACTAACATCATCCATCAAATCGGCGTTCTTGTTTCTGTGTTTCCCGGGATTCCGTGAAGAACCTTATATTAGTGATGGCTGCGTTTACAGTAGCTATGCCACCCCAACGAAGCATTGAAACTAAACATGTTAAACCGGGCATCAGCACAAATACTCGCACCATCAGATATGCTGTTAACAAAATTAAATTCCATACAGCACCCGGATCCATGCAAGCGTAGAGTTCCTATACAGTTCAAGAGCTAGAAACAGAATAAGCAGGGCTATCGAATCAAACTAGTTGCCGCGACCTTTCGCAGAGACGCGGCACTAGTTTTATAAAATCTAAGCAGTAGCGAGGCCGACAACACAAGCAAGCGCTGTCAACCAAATCATCAATGACTATCCTTTTTCGGCAGAGCATGTTTCTTACGCAGAATATGGAAAGGACGTCGCGGTGATGAAGAAATATCGTGGCCAATAAAGGCGAGCAAGAACTGGATTCCAATAATGACAGGAAGTGCCGAAAGCATAACGGTGCCCGCAGGCGTGGGTACGTTAGCCTGCATCGACTCAATCCAGTGAGCGAAGCCAAAAATAGTTCCTGAAGTCAGCAGAAACAAACCCAGTGGCAACTCGAGTGAGGCCAGCGACATGCCACGAAGGTAGTAGTTATAGAAAATTCGCTTACTGAAATTTCTAATGTGTTTTACGAGAAACTCTCCAATTACTTTGGAGACCCTTAGGTTGCTGACCTCGTCTTCGTACTTGGCATCCATTGGAATATCAACAACCACTCCACCCAATGTGTTCAATCGAAACAGCATGTCAGTTTCAAAGAAGTAACGTTGGCTTATTTTTTCGAGCGGAAGTTGCTTAGCAATCTCACAGTGTATTGCGGTATAGCCATTTGTGGGATCAAAAAGCTCCCAGTAACCTGAGGACAGCTTTGTCATAAAGGATAGCACCGCATTTCCAAACATCCGAATTTTTGGCATTTCGGAAATTTTTTCCAGATTGAAAAAACGGTTACCCTTGGTGTAGTCAGCATTGCCGGAAATTATAGGTGAGACGAAATCGATGATCAGGCTAGGGTCCATCTGCCCATCACCATCAATTTTTACGATGATGTCCATACCGTCCGCAATGGCTGCTCTATACCCAGTCATAACAGCACCGCCAACGCCCAGATTCACTGAGTTTCGCAATACGGTCACCCGAGCATCGGCACAATGCTCGACGACATAATCTCCAGATCTATCAGGGCAGCAGTCGTCAACGACATAGATTTTAGAAACCTCCGGCCCGATTTGCTGGATAACCTCCAATATATGGCTTTTTACCTTGTAACTGGGAATTAGGACTGCGATTTTCATAGCTGGATCAGACACGCGAGTGCTCCATTCTCAATGCGAAAGTTGGTGCTGAGATTAACATGTTCGTGCGTTGTGAAGGGCTGCCCACTTACTGGGCTTGTTCCTTCGCGACAGGCACCAAGAAGCAATATTTTAACTGCAATCTGGTAGGCATCTATACCACAGCAAATCCGTAGCAATTACACCAGCAACTTCAAAGCCAAGCAATGACTCTCGCAGAGAGATGGTCGAATGGCAGCTCTCCGACCGCTACATATCTCGCTCAAAACCTTGGATAATTGGTTGAAAACTGTACGTAACGGGCGCCCCTCAGCGCTGCCAGCGCGCTCTATCATCGACGTTGAAAGCGAGCAGAGACGGCTTCGCGCTTAAAATTCCGCGCTTAAAATGGAGCAAGAGAACCTAAAAAGCTACAGTATTCTTGCCCGAAAGCTAAACTGAGATGCACCTTCGTCCCCCGTGAATGAATTCTCTTTCTGCTCTGAATGCTATGCCGGATGATGGAGCTCTCGGTGGATTTCACGAATGTATGAAGCGTCAGGAGTATCCAGGGCTAGTTACATGGACTGCACCTAGGCTGAACCGCACTTGTACAAAAAAGCTGCATCGCCGCCTCTAGCACCACCGTCCTCCATGTCTTCATAAGCCTGATCTATAACTGTGATCCACTCCTAATACCCTACAGAAAGGCGTGTCACCAATATTTCTGGCGCAACCAAAATCAAATAAAATCCACCCTTTCCAGCACTTATGGATGACAAGGAATGTGGAATAAAGAAACCGCCATCAGTCACTTGAACTCTCACGCCCACGCTGGCAGCACTGGGCGTTGTGCGGCCTACACCCGGCAGGCCATCGAAGCCGGCGGTGGCGGCGTAATCCTGCACAGGAAGCACTCGGCCAAGGACTTCGGCCCTTCTCTGACCGCGGTGGGGTTCGTCGAACAACCTGCCGGCCAGGCGCCACAGGCAGGTGACGTGGTGATCATCCAACCCATTCCCGGCCATCCCCACGGCCATATGGCGATGTTCAACGGCAAGCTTTGGGTGTCAGACTTCAAGCAGTTGCACGGCTTCTACCCGGGGCACTCCTATCGGGTACAGAAGCCTGAATACAAAATCTACCGTCATCCGTAAGGGGTTCCCCATGAGAATGCTCTTCTGCTCGCTGCTGGCGGCTATTGCCCTGCACCAGCCGCTGGCCATGGCCGATTGCGCCAGTTCGCCCAAACCTGTAACCCAGGCGTTCTACAGCTGGTACCTGCAGACCTACAGCCAGGACAAGGATCCAGTCACCGACAACGCCCCCGAAATGAAGAAGTACGTCTCGGAGTCGCTGATCGCCAAGATCAAGAAACAGATGGCAAGTCCCGAAGGCCTGGAAGAGGACTACTTCCTCAAGGCCCAGGACTACATGGATGAATGGCTGACCCAGATCCAGGTCAGCGAACCGCAGATCCAGGGTTCCACCGCCAAGGAACAAGTGACCTTGGGCAACACGCCGGACACCACCCAGATCGTCGATGTGCGCATGGTCAAGGACAAGGGCTGCTGGAAGATCGACGAAGTGATTTCCACTGCCGATCAAAGCGACTGAGCCTGTAGCCGGCGCCACCTCGGCTGCTCTTGCCAAAGATCGAGACAGATCGGACGGCGTGCTAAGCTGCGCGCCGCCCCGGGCCCGCTCCCGGGGCGTTCCTCTCTGAAAAAGGACTTCCAGTCATGTCGTTGCCGGCCGCAGTACGCCTGCCACTGTCGTTTCTCTCACTATTCTCCATCCTCAGCCTGACCAGTATCGGCGCCCATGCGCAAGCATCGGAAGACGTTGCCAAGGGCCGTTGGCAGGGCCTGGCGGGTATGGCCAACCTGTACCTGGACGATGCCAGTCCCGAAGACTTCATCGAAGCCGGGGACAATGAAAAAAGCCAGCACGACAACTATGCCGGCGCCCTGGCTTACTACCTGACCGCCGCTCGTCTCGACCCGAAGAATGCCTTCGCCTCCTACCAGGCCGCCGGCAGCCTGGCCGCCATGGACAAGAACAAGCGCGCCGCCCAATACCTCGACCAGGCCCGCGAGCGCGGCTTCTGGCAGTTGGTGATCCTCAAGGAGGACGACGAACTGCAAGGCCTTCAGCAAGACCCGGCCTACAAGAAGCTGCTGCAAGCCGCCGAGAAGAACTACCCGGCCAGGGCCAGGGATGCGGGCCTCGCGGCCTTCAGCATTCCCCAGGGCAAGGCGCCGGCCGCAGGCTGGCCAGTGCTGGTCTGGTTGTCGGGGTTCGGTACCGAAGGCAGCGACGACCTCGATATGCGTACCGACCTGCTGGGGGAAAAAGCGGTTCTGGTGGGTATCAATGGCACCCTCAAGCGCGATGAGCATCAATTCATGTGGCAGCAAAAGTCGGCAGCACCGACTCAGGAGGCCGTCAGTGCGGCCCTGAAGAAGCTGGAGAAGCAGACCCGCATCGATCGCTCGCGAATTGCCCTGATGGGCTTCTCCCAGGGGGCCGAGCATGCCTCGCACCTGATCGCCGAGTACCCACAGCAGTACAGCGGCGCACTATTGTTGTCACCCGGCGGCTACCGGATTCCCTTTGGCGAATCCAAAGCGCGGGACAAGCGCATCGTCATCGTCCATGGCGCCAAGGAGCACGAAAGCAATCAGAAGCTCACAGTCGCCACGCAACAGGCCCTGGAGCCTGGCAATCAGTTGCAGAGCCACGAACACGATCAGGGCCACAGCTTCCAGGACGACTGGCGCCAAGTGTATCCGGGCTATCTGAAGTTCATCCTCAACCTCTGAGCATTGTCCATGGCGCCGCGGGTCCATGGCTTCAACCTGCGGCGCAGCACCCGTCCAGAACTATTGCTTGGCCTGCGCTATCGGCCCCGGCGCCTTGACCTGGGTCATCAGGTCGTCATCCCACTGCCCCTCGACCTTGACCTGCGCCAGAGCCCCCAGATCCATGGCCTCGATCAGGTTGTGGCTGAGGTACACATAGGTGCCCGGCTGCTTGAAGGTGTAGAGCGCCGCCAGGGCAGAGCCACCGGGGATGAACCAGGTTTCCAGGTTGCGTTGCGGGGCGTTGGCGAACTTGCCGGTGGTCCAGACCCAGTCGCCGTGGCCGCCGATCAGATGCGGGCGGCTGTCGCGATTGGCTTGCGAGTGAATGAACAGCACGCTTTCGCCGACCTTGGCGGTCAGCGCGTTGGCTCCGGTCAGGGCGCCCACCCGACCGTTGAACACCACGTGACTCGGAGTCAGGGTGCGCATCACCGCGTGGGTATCCGGGTAGCTGGAGGCCAGGTTCGGATAATCCTTGTAATGCCCGTCCTTGTCCTTGGGAATGTAGAGGTCGAACTCGCCGATGGTATAGGCCCGGTCGTAATGCAGGGGCTTGCCAGCCGGGTCTTTCAGGCCATCGCGCGGCAGCACCATAAGGGTGCCACTCATGCCGGAAACCACATGCCACGGCACCATGCCCGAAGGAGCGCAGTGGTAGACGAAGGTGCCACTGCGATCGGCCTTGAAGCGCAATACCACCTCCTGGCCCGGGGTCACCTGGGTCAGCGCCGCACCACCCAGGGCGCCAGTGGCCGCGTGGAAATCGATGTTATGGGGCATGCTGTTGCTGGCCGGGTTGCTCAGGGTCAGCTCGACGTAGTCGCCCTCGTGCACCACCAGGGTCGGGCCGGGCATGGAGCCATTGAAAGTCATGGCTTGCAGCGTGGTGCCCTGGTCATCCACCACCATCTTTTTCTCTTCGACGCGCATGTGGAACTGCATCACCTTGGGCGGTCCGCTGACCACCTGCTCGTGAGCATGCACCTGGGGCGGCGTCACCAGCTCCACCTTGACCCGTTGCAGACCGTCCGCACCCGCTGCCAACGCCAGGCCAGAAGCCCAACCGCCAGCTACCACACACCACTTCAACCACGATTGAACAGCACCCATGCTTGCGTTTCCTTGCCGACGAATGGTGATTCATTGCAAGGCAAACGCCGGGCGCCGGTATTGTCTCAGGGCAATAAACCCATGAGCCGTTGACCGGCGCCGATCACGGATAGCTGAAGCTGCGCACCAGGGTCAGTTCGCCAGGGGCGCGCATCGGCACGATGAACGACTCGCTCTTCTCGTCCGGCGTGCCTTCCTCGGTGATCACCGTGACCTGGGCGGTGGTCAGGGGCTGCACGGCGTTATCCTGGCCGCCGTCACCGTCGTCGTCAGTGCGATAGCCGCCACCGTAGTAGTTCACATACACCAGGTACTGGCCCTTGAGCGGTACCGGCATGGAGAAGATCTCCGGCCCGTAGCCGGTGGTCACATCGACGTCCAGGGCCGCGCCATTGGGAGCCACTCGATCGCCGTACCAGATATGGGCGCCATCCGGAGTCACCAGGTGCAGGTCCAGGTCGGTGTTGTCGCTGTCCCAGGACAACAGCACCCGCAGCTTGGGCGGCGTGACGCCAGCGCCGGTGTTGAGGAACTGCACACGCTTGCGCTGCTGGCCGTCGGGGCTGCGCACCTCGACGCTGTTGCTGCCGTTGGGGAACGAATAGGGCCGGTCGAAGCCGCCGTCTTCGTCCACCTTGAGCGGCATGCTGAGGCCATTGACGATCAGCTTGCCCGGCTGCGAAGACTTGGGCGCCCCCTTGATCTGCCCACGGATGCGCGCGGTATCGGCCTGGCCTTGTGGAGTGTTAACCGAAGAAGCCGGGTAGTTGACGCTCTGGCGATACTGTTCGCCGTCGTCGGCACGGGTACGCCAACCGCCTTTGGGAGTGTCGAGCTGGATGCCGCTGTCGGCCAGGGCCACAGGCAGGCTGAACATTCCACAAAGGAACAGGAGCACCGGGGAAGCAGGAAATTTCATGACCTATTCCAGTAAGAGATGACGGGCGAGCCCTTCGATGTAGTTTTCATCCTGGCCATTGGGATGGGCTTCGAAGGCCAGGTGCAGGTATTCGTGGGTCAGGTCGAGGCGGTCCTGCAGGGACAGCACGCCACGTACGTAGATGCGTTGTCGCTCGCGATCGACGTAAGGCCGGCCGAAGCCCAGGCGGCACACCGCCAATTGACTGACTTCGTTGTAACCGACCTCCTGCTCCAGCGGCTGGCGCCAGCGCCGCCGTTGTTTCAGCAGCCACTCCTGGGCCGCCGGCAGGGGTTCGCAGGAGGCCACCGGATTGTCCCAACGACTGAGGCTGGCGCGCGGATAGGCGTGCAGCAGGATAGCGTCGTAGCGCTGGCCTGAACCGGCCTGCTCCACCGCCTGTTGCCAGGACAACTTGTCTGGCGCCTGCAGGTCGGAGTGATAGGTGACCTGGGTTCCAGCCAGCACCAGGTCGCCAGTCCAGGCGGCAATGGCCCGGGCCTCGGCAGTGGCCGGACGCGGCGCGACTCGCTGGCGGCTGCTGCTGTCGTCGATGCTCAGGCACTCGCCGCTGCGAGCGGCGTTCTGCAACAGGTAGGTACGGATCGCCACGGCCAGGGCCTTGGCCGCCTCCCGTGGCTCGCTGCTGGCTTCGCGTTGCAGCACCCGGGCCACGTACTCTTCGCGATCCAGGCGCGCCACCAAACGTTGCGCGGCCCCTTGCTGCTGCAGGAACAACTCGCCAGCGCTGTGGATATCCAACTGGTTGCCATTGGCGAACGCCACCTGGTAATCCCCTTGCAGGGCACCGGGCCTGGCAGGTTGGCCATTCTGGCTGACGCCCTTGAGCGGATAGCGGGAAAACAGGCTGACCTCGACGCAGCGGCCCTTGTCCAGCGGCATGTTGACCGGCAACAACTGATCCAGGGCCTGGGCATGCTCCTTGAGGACCCGCTGGCTAGTACCGCGGCCACCGACCCACAACGGCGTGCCGTCCGTCAGCCAACCGGCGAAACCGCCCTCGCGCGATTGCGGGTCGCGCTCGGCTAGCCAACTCCAGGTCTTGACCCGCAGCCGCCCACCGAGCGCCCCCACCACCGTGCCATCACCGGCGTTGAGAACCACGTCCAGCAATACCCGGCGCGCGGTATCCCGGGCCGGCAAGCTGGCCAGGACTTGCAGCAGTTCAGCCACCGGAACCCGAGTCTGTGGCTGCAACTGCTGCAGATCCTGCAGCCAGCCCGGGGCCTGGCGCGCCTGCCAGTAACTGCGCCAGTCACTGGCCGACACCTTGAGGCGCGCGGGCTCGAAGTACAGGCCGCAGGAACGCACCAGGGCCTGGTCGCGGGCGATGCTGTTACCGACCGTGCAGCAGTACACCTCTTCCTTGGACTTGCCCTGGCAGGCATAGGCCGGTTCCTGGGCGCCGGTGTCCACCAGCCAGGCGTAGACGAACAGTTTCCAGACGCTGCCCAGGGGCGCTTGCAAGCTCTCGGGCAACGGCTCGCGGGCCAGCACCTGGGTCCTGGAGAGGCTCACCAGCTCGCTGTCCGGTGCGGTTTTCCAGGCCAGGCGCAGAGGTTCGTCCTGGGCCGTCGCCAGCCCAGGAAGCAAACACAAACACAGCCAGGTCCAACGTCGCAGCATGTTACTTGACCGAAACCTGGCCCAAGGCCGGAGTACGCTCCTGGGCCTGATGCTCAGGTGCATAGACCTGGTAGAAACGTGCCGGCGGCAAGTTGAACTGGCCCTTCTGGGAGAAGCGGACCAGATGGCGCAGGCGCACTTCGCTGCTGTCGTTCAGCGCATCCAGCGGCACGCGGTAGCTCATCTGCCCCGGTTCGGCACGGGCCTTCTCCAGCGACGCGGCTTCACTGCCCGCAGGACCGGCCAGCTTGATACCCCAGGTGGTGCGCTCGACATCGGCGCCCGGCGGCAACGGCACATCCAGCATGCCGTACAGCAGCGGGCGCTTGCCTTCGTTGGCGATGACCACTTCATCCAGGTACAGGCCGTCGCTGGCGATCGGCTTGTTGCCCACCGGCTCCAGCTTGAAGGTGAAGGCTTCGTCCCCCGGTACCAGGCGCAGCAGGCGGCGAGAGATATTCACCGGTGCCGGCGTGCCGGCTTCCTGCTTGCTCAGGTAGCTCACCGAGGCCCGTAGCGGGCGCTCCGGCACCGAGTCCAGGGTCAGCACCGCAGGAACCTGCGGGCCTTGCCATTGCCAGTAGCTTTCGCCGCTGGCGCCCTGGCGCTGTTGCCAGCCTTGCCCCGGGTTGAGGTTCGTAGCCGGCGCCGACTGGGCCACGCTACGTTGCAGCCAGGTCAGGGCCAGGGCCCGCTCCAGGGTCGACTGCGACGGCAGCAGGCGTTGCAGCAAGGCGCGCGTCGCGCCCTGGTCGAACGGCTTGAGCGACAGGCTCAAGGCCTGGGCGAAGGGCTGGGAGCTGATTTCCATCTGCTGTTGCGCCGCTTCCAGCTGGGCTACGAACGCCGGCGGTGGCGTGACCTTGGCGTCCCGCGCCAGGGCCGCAGCCAGCACCCGGGCACTGGCCAGGCCCAGGGCCGAATCCGGGCTGTCCATCACCAGGCTGTCGACGCTGTCGTCCTGCATGCTGGCTTGCGGTCCCGAGCCGGCCTTGGCCAGATCGTCCATCAGGCCGCTGACCAGGGTATTGATCGGCAGCTTCATCTCGCGGGCGAAGGACAGGATCAGCGCACGTTGCAGCAACGGCGTATTGCCAGCCTGCTTGGCATAGACCTCAAGCACTCGCTGCCAATGCTCCGGCGGCAGGTTCAGGTCCATCACCTTGCTGGCGTTCCAGTCGGCGTAATAGGCATAGGCGGTGAGGAAGGCATCCGGATCGGCGTCCTCGCCCCACCAGGTGAATGCCGCTTCCGGCCCGGCCATGTGCACCAGGCGCAAGCGACTGTTCTGCATCATCAGGCGCAAGCGATCACGCACCTGCGGATTGCTGGCCAGGGCCGGATAGGCGACGCTCAGCGGCAACAGCTGGCTGGCGGTCTGCTCGACACCACCGTAGGGGTATTCCAGCAGGTCATCCAGTGCGGCGCGGAACAGCGCTTGCGGGCTGTCATCCAGGCGCAGGCGAATCTCCCCGGCATCGGCCGGCAAGCCCAGTGGCGTGCTGTTGGTGACCACGTCCAGGCTCTGGGTTTGCACGGTCTGCCAGCCAGCTCCGTTGCTGGCCAGGCGCACGGCCAGGGTGTCCATGGTCTTGCCGCCCTGCACCAGCTCGGCGCTCCACTCGCCATTGCCCGGAGCGATGGCCGGCAGGGCCACATAGTTGATGCCGCTGTTGAGGGTCAACGGCAAGCGCTGGGACTCACCGGCGTAATGCACCACCAGTTCTGCCTTGACCGGCTGCTCGGACTGGTTGAACGCAAAGACCCCAAGGTCCGGCTTGTCGCCGCTGCGGAAGCGGGTCGGGCCGCTCCACTTCAGGTACAGGGCCTTCTCGGACCGCACGAACTGCTTCTTCTGGCCAACCTGGCCATCCTCGGCGATGGCCCGGGCGGTGATGCGCCAGCGGGTCAGCGAGTCGGGCATGCGGAAGGTGAAGCGCGCCTTGCCGCTGCCGTCGGTGACCAACTCCGGCTGCCAGGCAGCGGTGTCGACGTCTTCACGGCGCGGACGCTCCAGCACCTTGACCCCACGCTCGCTACGGTTGGCCTTGCCTGGCGCCGTCGGACTGCCCGGCAGGGCTACGTCGTAGCTGATGAACGACAGGCTGGCGCTGGTGCGCACGTTGTTGCGCCGCGGGTGGTAGAAGAACTGGTCGATGCTCGGCGCCACTTCCGGCTGCAGGGCATAGACCATCTCGTCCACCACGCTGACCGTCAGGTGGGCCGGTACCGGCTTGCCGGCGAACTGGGTGGACAGGTCCACGGTGACGGTGTCACCCGGCTGGTATTTTTCCTTGTCGGTCTGGATGGCCACATCGATCTGCGGCGTCAGCACCTTGATCCCGGCGTTCTGGAAGCTGTATTCGCCACCCTTGGTGTAGAGCACGGAGAAGGTCAGGTTCGGCGCGAAGCTGTCCTTGACCTGCACCCGGGCGCGGTACTGGGTCGGGCTGAGTTTTTCCACTTTCAGCCAATCGCCCCCCTGGGACAGCAAGGCGGTGGCCTCGACCTTGTCACGCTCCAGCGACAGCAGCGCATCGTTGATCGGCTCGGGGAAGGTGATCAGCGCCAGGGCTTCGTCGCCAGACTTGTACTCGGGCTTGTCGAGGACGATCTCCACGGTACCCGGCACGGCCTTGACCCCTTCGCCGGTGACCGAATGGCTGGTACCGCCCACGACCCGGTCATGCTCGTCGCGCAGGGTCAGGTTGTAGGTACCGGGACGCTCGAAGGCCAGGACAAAACCGCTGTCGCCGGCGGCCAGCTTGCCTTCGCCAGTGCTCTGGTCTTCCATGCGCACCCAGCTGTAGCGGCTGGGCAAGACGCTCTTGCTCTGCTCGCTGGTGTTCTGGTTGGCGTAGCTGAACTGCACCTTGTCGCCCACCGCGCTGAAGCGTTGCGGGGCGCTGAGGCTGAAGCTCGCGGCGCCACGCTCGATGAGGATTTCCTTGGTGGTCTTGACCCGATAGGCCGCGCCGTCACTGGCGAATACGGTGAGCATGTAGCGGCTGGGCTTGTCCGCCGCCGGCAGGTCGAGGCTGGCACTGCCCTTGGAATCGGTGGTCAGCTCGGTGCTGGTCAGTTCCACCGGGAACTGGCCCATGTACTGCAACTCGTTGTCCACCATAGACAGCTGCTGGGACCGCAGGCTCAGTTGCAGGCGTGCGTTGGCCACCGGCTTGCCATCGGGATAGAGCAGTACCAGGTTGCCCTTCACCGCCTCGCCGGTCTTGAAGTCCGACTTGGCCAGGCTCAGGGCGATCTCGAAGTGCGGCTTGATGTACTCGGCTACGCGAAAGGCGCTGCTGTAGACCTGGTCCTTGTAGCGCAGGCGCAGTTCATAACCGCCCGCCAGTGCATTTTCCGGGAGCTGGAAACGCCCCTGGGTGCCGGACTTGGAATCCAGGTTCAGGGTCAGGTTCTGCAGGGCGGTGCCCGCAGCATCCAATACGCTGACATTCACCGTACCGGCACCGGGCAGCACCGAGTCCCGGGCATTCTTGAACTCACGCCCGACGACCTTCAGCGAGACCCAGTCGCCCGGGCGGTACAGCGGCCGATCGGTGAAGGCATAGAGCTTGGTGTCGTAGATTTCGCTGTCGTAGTAGAAGTTCTCGGAGACGAACACCCCGCCTTCCTGGTCCTCGCCGATCACATAGGAGCGCTCGGGGCTGACGTGTTTCAAGCGCACCAGGCCCTGCTCATCGGTAGCACCGCTGTTCATCACGCCCAGGCCGTCGGTCCACAGCACGTTGACCTTGGGTACCGAGTTGCCTTCGTGCTTGCCCGCCGCCCAGACCAGCAACTCGTCACCGGCGACCTTGCTCACCGCTACGGTATTGGAGACGAACACCATGGTGGTGGCGCGGTACTTGCCCACCAGGGCTTCGACCAGGTAAAGGCCTGGCTTCAACTGCCCAAGGGGAATGTAGACGTTGCCCGGTGCGACGTTGATGAAGTCACTGGAGGACCCGGCCAGGTTGACCCCGGCTGGCGGCTGGATCGGCTTGGCCTGCCACAGCGGGTAGCGGAACTGGGTCACCAGCGGCAAGCCCGGGACCAGGCCGAACTGCGGCTGGGCATCGTAGGGCGTCGGCGCCAGCAACGAGTTGCCGACCTTCAGCTCCGGAACCTCTTCGGTTACCTGCTTGCGCGACTCATAGGAGAAGGCGCGCTGCATCACCCGGCGCGACTTGCGATACCAGTTGTCCCACAGGTAGGCCAGGGTGTTGGACAGCCCCTCGCCCTTGAACTGGCCATCGCTGACCACTCGGTGCAGGTTTTTCTGGCGCTTGAGGAAGTCCAGCGGCTGGTTGATCCGGTAGACCCGGATATCCGCGCCGCCATAGGGTTCCATGCGAAAGCGCCGGTAATCACGCCCCGGCGCCTCGAGGCGCACCATGGCCTGCTCGTCGCTGGCAAAACTGCTGTCGGACAGCAGGAAGAAACTCTCCCCGGCGACTGCCGCGTAATCGCTGGCGGGTACGGAGTCTTCGGCGTTGACCAGGGACACGGGGGCCACCAGGGTCAAGGCCAGGGTCAAGCGGAACAGAAAACGGGACATAGGCAAGCCGCGTGAAGACGTCGCGAGTGAAGGCAAGACAAGGCGAAAACAGGCGAGCAAGCGCAGTCTACTGGCTGTAAATGAGCATTCCGAGCCTGTTTTCAACGCAGTATTGGCGAACGCAGCAGTCTTCACGCAGCTTGCACGGGATTCGCTCATTGGGAGAGGAAGTTCAGGCGAAAGATGCCGATGAAGTTGGGGTTGGCGGGGTCGGGTATCCATCGGGTGTCCTTCCATGTCATCAGTTGCTGCACGCTGGCCGAGCGCATGCCGTTATCGGTGGGGGTGGTGGTGCCGGTGTGATAGGCGATGTTGCGGCCCATCCAGATCATCAAGTGCTGGTCGTCGCCCTGGTCGAAGAACAACAGGTCGCCGGGGCGCGCCTGGCCCAGGTCGCGGCTCACCAGATGGCTGTTGAACTGGATCAGCTTGATCGCATTGACGTAGGGGCCGAGCTTGCCGCCGCCCTGCTGCCACTGCTGAGCCAGGGCGCGCTGGCCTTCGCTCAGTTGCAGCTCCGGGGGCAGGTAGCGATTGGACAAACCATTGGCCCGCAGCCATTTGCTGTCATGGGTCTTGAGCGCTTCATTGGCGGCGAAACGCACCAGCCCCGCGCAGTCCTGCTGGTACCAGCGCGGGCTCGGGCCCTGGCTCAGCTGCTCCTGGGCGATGCGCACGAACCAGGCGCGAAACACCTGGGACTGCTGCACGTCCAACGGCGCGACCGTGGTCGCGCCCACTGCGCTGCTGAGCAACAGGGCCAGCAGGCCAAGGCTGCTCAAGCCGTGGCGCAAGGCTCTCACAGCGCTTGCCATTGCAGCGGCAGCCACTGCCAATGGCCGTTGGGCTCGCTGCCCTCAGGCAGGGTCAGGGCGTACTTGCCATAACCACCGAGGGTGCGCAGCTTCGGCACCAGGTAGGTCTGCGCGGCGTTGTTGAACACCGGCTCCATGTCCTGGGGCAGGCTGTCGAAGGTTTCCTGCTGGATCAGCTGGGCCAGGGACTGCGGTCCCAGGTAGATCGGCATCATGGCGTTCTTCGGCGCCACGTCGGCCAGGGGCGGGAAGCGCTTGTCCAGGGTGCCCAGGGCCTTGCCCACCAGCTTGTCATCCAGGGAGAACACCAGGGTCGAGCCATGGCGGGCCAGGCTGACCTGCATGAAGGCGCGGCCGGTGATGGCCTGCGGGTCCTTGGCCTGCTTGGCCGGATACGGCCCGAAGTTCGAGCTGACCTGGCGCTGCCACTGGTGCACGTTGCCGTCCTGCTGCTCGACCACCGGGAAGATCCGCTGCGCCACCTTGCTCTCGCGGGAGCCCACCATGGAGCCGAACAACTTACCCAGGTCGGCGTCGAGCTTGGCGCTGTCCTTGTCCTTGAGGCTGGCCACCAGCAGCGGCGTGTACAGCCGCGAGTCGGCGTACCAGCAGAGCCCGGCGCTGCCGGACATGTGTTCGGTCAGGGCCTGGGCCACCGACTCCTCGGCGCCGAGCTTGACCAGCAGCGGCTTCTGCTGCTGCGCCGCCAGGGGCAGCGCCACGCAGGCGCTGGCGCCCATGGGCATGGCCTGCCAGATCGGCTTGAAGTCGAAGTCCGGCTGGTCCTCTTGTTCTGCCATGGCCAGGTAGCTGTGCCAGCCCTTGTCGTCCATGTCGAAGCGCAGGCCGGCGAAGTTGGGGATGAAGCGCTGGTAACCCATGGCCAGGACGCTGGAGTTGACCGCCAGGCGCTGCTGCACCTCGGGCTTGCGCGCCTCCAGGCCAAAGGCCTCGGGGAACAGCTTGTCGCCGTTGAGCAGCGCTTCCAGGGCCTTGGTGGAGACCGCTCCGTGCACGTCGCTGACGCCAGAGGCCAGGTCATACAGCTGGGTCGGATTGGACAGCACCACCAGCTTGTCGCCGAAGGAGGCGAAGGCCAGGGACTTGTTGGCGTTGAAATTCAGCTGGTACAGGGTTACCGCATCGCCGCCGACCTTGAGCTCGGCCAGCTTGCTCAACTGGCTGTCATCCAGGGCAGCCTTGGCCAGGGGCTCGAGCAGCTTGGCCAGGCCGCCACGGTCCATCACCAGCAGGAAGTCCTTGAGCCGGCCATCGACGCCGCGCCACAGGGCGATGTCCGCCGGCTGGTCGAGCAGTTGCTCGATCAGGTTGTCCTGCAGCTTCAGGTCATGCTCGTAGATGATCCGCCGCAGGCTGCCGATCAGGCCCAGGCGGTCGGCATGGGTCTGGTAATAGAAGACGAAGTCCTCGGTCAGGGTTTCACGCAGGAACGGCACCGCCAGCAAGTCCTTGGGCAACTGCGCCAGGGAGTGGGTCTCCAGCAAGCCATCGGGGCGGCTCAGGCCCAGCTTGTCGCCGGGCAGCTCGGCCACCGAGGTCTTGGGCTTGCAGCCCACGCCGGTGGCGACGGCCGCCGCCAGGCACAGGCCCATGACCAGGGCCGGCCAGCGCCGCTGGCTGCCGGGTTGTTCGCTACCGGGGACGCCGGCCGCCGGGGATGCTGTGTTTTCGCTCATGATTCACAAAGCCCAATTCATCCGTGGTGCGGGATGTTCAATAGTTGAAAGACTTGACCAGCAACAGGTCGCCGATGGCCCGCATGGGCACGATGAAGGTCTCGCGTTTCTCATCGACGGTGTTTTCGTTAAGGATCAGGTTGATCTGCGAGGTGATCACTTCGTTCTGGTTGCTGCGTTCATCGAAGTTGTAGCCGCCACTGCCGAAGTTGCCCCAGTAGTTGACATAGATCAGGTAGGTACCGCGCAGCGGAGCGGTCATGGTGAACATCTCCGGCCCCGGGCCGTCGACCCCGTCCGGGTCCAGGCCGCCGCCATTGGTCAGGCCCGGATGGCCGAAGAATGCATGCTGGCCGTCGGGCGTGATGATATGCATGTCCAGCTCGGCCTTGGGATCGTCCCAGCCGAGCACCACGCGGATACGTGGCGGGGTCTTGTTCGGGTTGGACTCGTAGAACTGCACGCGCTTGAGTGACTTGCCCTCGGAGCTGCGCACTTCGACGCTGTTGGAGCCGGCACCGAAGGCATAGGGACGACCGAAGCGCCCCTGTTCGTCGGTGTAGAGATTGAGCGGATTACCGTTGACCGACAGGCTGTGGGGCTGGCGCATATGACCAATGGCCTTGAGCTGGCCTTCGATCATGGTGCGGTTGCGCTGGATGCCACGATCGATGGGCGGTGTCGGGTAGGCCACGCGGTCCTGTTCGGTGCGGTCGAGCAAGCCGGAGTAGCGCCAGCCGCCCAGGGGCTCCTGCAATTGGGCCGAAGGTTCGGCCCGTGCACCAGGGGACACCAGCAGGGTCAACAAGAGGAAGGATAGAGCGCGCATGTATTGCGTCCTGCCATGCATGGGAAAACCCTGGCGCCAGATCCTCGGCGCGGCTGCGAAATATTCGGAAGGTCGCCCGACGATAATAGGGCGTTGAAAGGGCGCAGATTATCGATTTGCCGTGTGTTGCACAATTGGGGAAAAGGGATTTTGCGAGGGAGTAGGCATCGGCCTGGAGGCCGCGCCGTTCGTGCCATTACAGTGACATCACCAACCGCAGGCCAGGAGCAATTCCGCAGGTCCTGCGCCACTCCCGCTCATTGCTGTCTATGCTGCCGTTGCGCCACCGCCAGCAAGGTTTAACGCAGATGATCCCCGGCGAATTTTGATGGCACGCGCACTGGCGATCCAGAGCTTCAGCGGGCGCTTCTCATTTGCCCGAAAACCCGCTGTCTGCTAGTGTCGCGCCGGTTTAACGTCACCCGGGATAGCCGCCATGGCCCGCAAAAAAGCTGCCTTAGATTTCGAACAATCCCTCGCCGACCTGCAAACCCTGGTCGAGCGTCTGGAGAACGGCGAGCTGTCGCTGGAAGACTCGTTGACCGCCTTCGAACAGGGTATCGGCCTGACCCGTGATTGCCAGGCGGCCCTGGCCCAGGCCGAACAGAAGGTACAGGTACTGCTGGAGCGCGATGGCGAGCTGGCGGAACAGCCCTTCGATGCGGAACAGCCAGAATGATCGCCACCTACCAGGCCAGCAGCCAGGCCCGCGTCGACGCGGCGCTACAGTCGCTGTTCAACGCCCCCAGTCCCGAGCTGGCCCGCCTCTATGAGGCCATGCGCTATAGCGTGATGAATGGCGGCAAGCGCGTCCGCCCACTACTGGCCTACGCCGCCTGCGAGGCCCTGGGGGGCAAGCCGGAACAAGCCAACGGCGCGGCCTGCGCGGTGGAGCTGATCCACGCCTACTCCCTGGTGCACGACGACCTGCCAGCCATGGACGATGACGATCTGCGTCGCGGCCAGCCCACTACCCACAAGGCGTTCGATGAAGCCTGCGCGATCCTCGCCGGCGACGGCCTGCAGAGCCTGGCCTTCAGTGCCCTGCTGGACCCGCGCCTGAGCGACGCCAACGCCGAGATCCGCCTGCGCATGGTCACGACCCTGGCCCAGGCCGCAGGCCCGGCGGGCATGGTCGGCGGCCAGGCCATCGACCTGGGCTCGGTGGGGCTCAAGCTCGACCAGAAGGCCCTGGAATACATGCACCGGCACAAGACCGGCGCCCTGATCGAGGCCAGCGTCATCCTCGGCGCCCTGGCCAGCGGTCTTGCCGAGAAAGACGAACTCAAGGCCTTGCAAGCCTATGCCCAGGCCATTGGCCTGGCATTCCAGGTCCAGGACGACATTCTCGACGTCGAGAGCGATACCGCGACCCTGGGCAAGCGCCAGGGCGCCGACATTGCCCGGGACAAGCCGACCTACCCGGCATTGCTGGGCCTGGAAGCCGCCAAGGCCTATGCCCTGGAACTGCGCGACCAGGCGCTGCATGCGCTGCGGCCGTTTGACGCAGCAGCCGAACCCTTGCGCGAACTGGCCCGGTATATCGTTGCGCGCCGCAACTGACCGACGGCGATCCACAGGACCGCATATCGGCCAAGTTCGGTGCTCTGCGTGGGCAGCTTGCGATGCATAAGGTAAACTGCCGCCTCTTTCTACACCTATAACGATTCGCCTGATGCCCACGACGTTTCATGAGATTCCCCGCAAACGCCCGAGCACACCGCTGCTCGATCGTGCCCAGACGCCGGACGGCCTGCGCCGGTTAGGCGAAGCCGAGCTGGAAACCCTGGCCGATGAATTGCGCCTGGAACTGCTCTATTCGGTCGGCCAGACCGGTGGGCATTTCGGTGCCGGCCTCGGCGTCATCGAGCTGACCATCGCCCTGCACTACGTCTTCGATACCCCGGACGACCGGCTGGTTTGGGACGTGGGCCACCAGGCGTATCCGCACAAGATCCTCACCGGTCGCCGCGAACAGATGGGCACCTTGCGCCAGAAAGACGGCCTCGCGGCCTTCCCCCGGCGCTCGGAGAGCGAATACGACACCTTCGGCGTCGGTCACTCCAGCACCTCCATCAGCGCCGCCCTGGGCATGGCCATCGCCGCCCGCCTGCAGAACAGCGAGCGCAAGGCCATCGCGGTGATCGGCGACGGCGCCCTGACCGCGGGCATGGCCTTCGAGGCCCTGAACCACGCGCCGGAAGTGGACGCCAACATGCTGGTGATCCTCAACGACAACGACATGTCGATCTCGCGCAATGTCGGCGGCCTGTCCAACTACCTGGCCAAGATCCTCTCCAGCCGTACCTACGCCAGCATGCGCGAAGGCAGCAAGAAAGTGCTGTCGCGCCTGCCCGGCGCCTGGGAAATCGCCCGCCGCACCGAAGAGTACGCCAAGGGCATGCTGGTCCCCGGCACCTTGTTCGAAGAGCTGGGCTGGAACTACATCGGCCCGATCGACGGCCACGACCTGCCGACCCTGATCGCCACCCTGCGCAACATGCGCGACCTCAAGGGCCCGCAGTTCCTGCACGTGGTGACCAAGAAGGGCAAGGGCTTCGCCCCGGCAGAAGTCGACCCCATCGGCTACCACGCCATCACCAAGCTCGAGCCCCTGGACGCTCCGGCCAGTGCGCCGAAGAAAGCCAGCGGACCGAAGTATTCCGGCGTGTTCGGCGAATGGCTGTGCGACATGGCAGCCGCCGATTCGCGCCTGGTGGGCATCACTCCGGCCATGAAGGAAGGCTCGGACCTGGTGACCTTCAGCGAACGCTTCCCGCTGCGCTACTTCGACGTGGCGATCGCCGAGCAGCACGCCGTGACCCTGGCGGCCGGCATGGCCTGCGAAGGCGCCAAGCCGGTGGTGGCGATCTACTCGACCTTCCTGCAGCGCGGCTACGACCAGCTGGTGCATGACGTCGCGGTGCAGAACCTCGACGTCCTGTTCGCCATCGACCGCGCCGGCCTGGTGGGCGAAGACGGCCCGACCCACGCCGGCAGCTTCGATTTGTCCTACCTGCGCTGCATTCCCGGCATGGTGGTGATGACCCCGAGCGACGAGAACGAACTGCGCAAGATGCTCAGCACCGGCCACCTGTACAACGGTCCGGCAGCGGTGCGCTACCCACGCGGCACCGGCCCCAATGCGCCGATCGACAAGGACCTGGAACCGATCGAGATCGGCAAGGGCCTGGTCCGTCGCCAGGGCAAGCAAGTAGCGCTGCTGGTATTCGGCGTGCAAATGGCCGAAGCGTTGAAAGTGGCCGAGAGGCTCGACGCCACGGTGGTCGACATGCGCTTCGTCAAGCCGTTGGACGAAGCCCTGGTGCGCGAGATCGCCGGTAGCCACGAGCTGCTGGTGACCATCGAGGAAAACGCCGTCATGGGCGGCGCCGGCAGTGCGGTCAGCGAGTTCCTGGCCCAGGAAGGCTTGCTCAAGCAGGTCCTGCACCTGGGCCTGCCGGACACCTACGTCGAGCATGCCAAGCCGGCGCAGATGCTCGCCGAGTGCGGCCTCGACGAAGCCGGCATCGAAGCCTCGATCCGCCAGCGCCTGCAAATGCTGGGCCTGGCGTAAGCTGTCGGGCCCCTTGCTGAGCGCCCGCCACGCGGGCGCCAGCTTCTCCCCATCCGCAGCCCAGCACATCCTGCGACCGAACCCGCGCCGCACCTAAGGAGCAGCCATGAAACTCTCCGGCCTCGCCCTGCCCCTGTTCCTGCTGCCCGGCGGCGAACTGCTGGCCGCTACCACCGAGCGCGATCAGGCCCTGAAGCTGCCGGACACCCTGATCAGCGCCAACCGCCAGGTACAGGCGCGCAACGACAGCAGCGCGGCGAACACGGTGTTCACCCGGGAAGATATCGATCGCCTGCAACCCACCAGCCTGACCGACCTGCTGCAACGGGTTCCCGGGGTGCAGGTTGCCCAGAGTGGCGGGCGCGGCGCCCTGCCGAACATTTTCATTCGCGGCACCAACTCGGCCCAAAGCCTGGTCCTGGTGGATGGCCAACGCATCGGTAGCTCCTCCAGCGGTGACAGCAACCTGCAATTCATCAATGTCGAGCAGATCGAACGCGTAGAAGTGCTGCGCGGCTCACGCTCGGCGATCTACGGCAGCGACGCCATTGGCGGGGTGATCCAGATCTTCACCCGGCGCGGTACCCAGCAGGGACTGCAAGGCAGGATGCACCTGGGCTTTGGCAGCAACCAGACCTGGCAACGCAGCCTGGGGCTATCCGGCGGCGACCAGCAGACCCGCTTCAGCCTCGGTGCCAGCCTGGATGAAACCGCCGGGATCGATTCGACCCGGGAGTCCTACCCCAGCGACGACGACCATGACGCCTATCGGAACCAGTCGTTGAGCCTGAGTTTGAGCCATGCCTTCGACGACGATCTGGAAGTGGGGCTGAACCTGCTGGATAACCGTGGTCGCAGCCAGTACGACAGCCCTTTCGGCTATTTCGACATGGCCACTAACAATACCTATCAACAGCAGCCCTATACCGATTTCACGGTCAGCAGCATCAGCAGCTTCATCGACGCCCGTCTCAACGACAGCTGGAAGTCACGCCTGGAACTGGGCCATGCCGAGAATCGTGACGCCAAGCGCGACAAGCTCACCGTGGAACGCAGCACCTTCAATACCTATCGCGACTCGCTGAACTGGCAGAACGACCTGAGTCTGGACGAACGCAACAGCCTGATCCTCGGCGCCGATTGGTATGAGGATCGGCTCAATACCAGCGCGGCCTACGGCGAGGACAGCCGCTGGAATCGTGCAGCGTTCATCCAGCACCGCTTCCGTGGCGACAACTTCTCCACGGAGTTGGGCCTGCGCCACGACCGTAACCAGCAATTCGGCAGCCAGAACACCTGGAGCGGAAGCCTCACCGTGCCGGTGAACCCGGACAACGACCTGCTGTTGTCCTACAGCGAAGGCTTTCGGGCTCCGACCTTCACGGATCTGTATTACCCAAACAGCAGCAACCCACAGCTCAAGCCAGAACACTCCAAGAGCTATGAACTGCAGTGGCGTAGCCAACTGACCCCAGATAGCCGCCTGGAAGCTTCTCTTTATCGCATCGATCTCAAGGACGCGATCATCTACAACACCAGTGCACGGCGACCAGAAAATATCGGTTCGGCACGGATCAATGGCCTGGAAACGGCCCTGAAACAGGAATGGTTCGGCTGGCAGACCAGCGCAGGCGTCGCCATCATCGATCCACGCAATTGCCAGAGCGGAGAACAACTAGCACGCCGGGCCAAGCGCACCCTGAACCTGGATCTGGACCGTCAGTTCGAGCGGCTGGCATTCGGCGCCAGCTGGCAACTGGTGAGCAGCAGCCGTGAAAATCGCTTCGAACAGAAGCAGGCACGGCTTGGCGGCTATGGCTTGTTCGGCCTGCGCAGCAGTTGGGCAGTCAACCAGGAGCTCAAGCTGGACCTGAAGCTCGACAATGTCTTCGACAAGTCCTACTCACGGGCGCTCTACAGCCATCAGGGCAGCAACTATGGCTACCGCGAAGAAGGCCGCACCTGGATGCTCGGCGTGACCTGGACCCCTGAGCTGTAAAGCTTGCTCAGCGCTCGGGCGCAATCAAGCCGCACAGCTTGGCCACTGCGCCGACCATCTGCCCGCTGGGCCGCTCCAGCCCCTTGTCCGTCACCAGCAACAAGCGCCCCTGCTCGACCGCGGCCATCTGCGGCCAGGCCTTCCAGGCATCCAATTGCCCCTGGGCCGTGGCGAGGATCGCCTGCGGGTTGCGCTGCAGCACCGATTCGATGCTGACCTGGGGTGCCGGCAGCAGTTGATCGGCAAACACATTGCGCGCCCCGCAGACCGCCAGGGCGTCGCTGATGATCTGGCCACCACCCACCGTGTACAGCGGACGATCCCAGACCTGGTAGAACACCGGTAGCGGTGACTCGCGGCGATAGCGCTGGCGCAGTTGCGCAAGCTGCTGGTCCAACTGGGCCGCCAATGCCTGTCCGGCTTGCGCTCGCCCCAGGCGCTGGCCGATCTCGGCGACCTGGGCGGTCAGTTGCGCAAGGTCATGGGGTTCGGCAACCAGGGTGGGAATGCCCAGGCGCGCCAATTGCTCCTTCTGGGCCGGGCCGACACTGCCCGGCCAGAGCAGCAGCAAGTCCGGCCGCAGGCTCAGCAAGCGTTCGATGTCCAGCTGGCCGTAGCGCCCTACCGAAGGCAGATCCTTGAGTGGCGCCGGGCGCTCGCCGGCATCCAGCACGCCCACCAGCAGATCGGCGGCGCCCAGTTCGACGACAATTTCCGAGAGCGATGGCGCCAGGCTGACGACCCGCTCGACGGCCAGCGCCTGGCCGCACAGAACCAGCAGCAAGACGGCCAGCCAACGCTGCATCAACCGAGCTGACGCGGGATGCGGTAGAGGTAGAACAACACCGCCGTGGACAAGGCCAGGAGCATCAGCGGCACGGCCTCAAGGCCGACGAATACCGCCAGGGCACCGATCCAGGCCGGCAATGCAGCCACCAGCAAGGCGGTGCGCCGCCGCGCCGCCAGCTCAATCCAGGCCGCTGGTTCTTCCGGGGTATCGAGGGCTTTCTGGGTGGCGATCAAACCGTGCTTGTAGGCGCCGAAAAAGCGCAGGCTGACGAACATCGACGCCACCCCCGCGATGAAGAATGGCATCGCCAGCACCGGCAGGATCGGCTCGCCCTGGCCAAATACAGCGTTGAGCACGAACAGCGGCAGCAGCGCCAACGCCAGGTATTGCCACCAGCTGACGGCCAGGCGGCGTCTCACTTGGCCCCGGGTCACGCGCGGTCGACCTCGCCCTGGTGCTCGTTGCCCATCATATGGTCGAGCTTGCTGGCCTTGGTCGCCAGGTACAGCTTGTTGTGCGGGTTGTGGCCGGTGTGCAGCGGCACGCGCTCGGCGACCTGGATGCCCATCTCGGTCAGGGCCTTGACCTTGCGCGGGTTGTTGGTCATCAGGCGCAGGGCCTTGACGCCCAGATGCTCGAGCATCGGCAGGCACATGGCGTAGTCGCGCTGGTCGGCGGCGAACCCCAGGCGCTCGTTGGCCTCCACGGTATCGGCACCGCCGTCCTGCAGCTCATAGGCGCGGATCTTGTTCAGCAGGCCGATGCCGCGACCTTCCTGGCGCAGGTACAGCAGTACCCCGCGACCTTCACGGGCAATCGCCCGCAAGGCGGCTTCGAGCTGCGAGCCGCAGTCGCAACGCTGGCTGAACAGGGCATCGCCGGTCAGGCATTCGGAGTGCAGGCGACCGAGCACCGGCGCGCCGTCGGCGATATCGCCCAGGCTGAGCACCACGTGCTCGCGACCGGTGGCTTCGTCGAGGAAACCGTGCATGGTGAATTGCGCAAAGGGGGTGGGCAGCTTGGAAGCGGCAACAAAAACAACGGGCACTGTCGTGCTCCTGATCTGTATGGGGACTGGAGATTCGCAGAGGCGGCATTGTAACAGCAGCCTCCACTGGGCGCTTAGGCTGAATTATCGTGGATAAAGATCGATAAGTTTGATCAACGGACCGCCGGCCGCGCGCTTCCATCAAAGGGATAAGGCTGCTTCCAGTGCTGGAAGATGGGCCGCAAGCCGCCACTCTTCACCAACTGCTCCATGCGCTGGTCGTACAGGGCCAGCAGGGCGCGGCCCCGGGGCGTGTCGGCGAACCCCAGGTACAACGGCAGTTCCGCCAGGTGCGAGCACCTGAAGCGGCTCGGATCCTCGGCCTGCCCGAGCACATACTCGACCTCGGTCTGGCCGTCGATGTAGTAGTCGGCACGGCCGTAGAGCAGCATCGGCAGGATGCCGACCCGGCGGCGGATCTCGTTGTAGCGACGGACGTTGGGCAGGTAATCCTCGTACTTGTAGCCGCGCACCCAGACCAGCCGGTAGTTGCCCAGGCTCGCCAGGGTCAGCTCGGGACTGCTGGCCAGGCCCAGGGCATAGACGTGGTCGTTGTCGTAGTTCCAGCGCGGATAGAGCACACCCGGGGACTCGTTGCGATAGGCGCCGGCCTGGGCATCCACCTCGCCACGCTGCACCAGCCCGACCGAACGGGTATAGGGCATGCTGTGGCGTTCCACCGCCACTCCCTGGGGCTCGAACACCTCCCGCAGGATGTCCCAGGACAATCCCTGGCCATCGGCCTCGCTGTACTGGCTCCACTCTTCGCTGGCGATGCGGATGACACCCGGCGCTACGGAAGGCTCGCCGGCCCAGGCATCACAGCTACAGACAACCAGTACGACCAGCAGCGCGCGACAGACACCCATGCCTTGCCCCTCAGCCCAAGCACCACACCAACCCCTGCATCGCCAGCCAGGCGAACACGCCGGCCAGGATATCATCGAGCATGATGCCGACGCCGCCGTGGACATGCCGGTCGACCCAGCGAATCGGCCAGGGCTTGAGGATGTCGAAGAAGCGGAACATCAGGAACCCCGCCAGCAGCCATTGCCAGCCTTCGGGCACCAGCCACAGGGTGATCCACATCCCGACCATCTCGTCCCAGACGATGCCCTCGTGGTCATGCACACGCAGGTCGTCGGCCACCTTGCCGCAGAGCCAGAAGCCGAACAGCATGGTGACACCGAGCATCAGCCAGTAGCCCCAGTCCGGCAGCATCTGCCACAACGGGATAAAGGGTAGCGCAACCAGCGAACCCCAGGTGCCCGGGGCCTTGGGCATGGTGCCCGAACCGAAACCGAAGGCGAGGAAGTGCCAGGGATTGCGCCAGACCGACGGCGGTACGAATTCCGCCGGGACCTGCTTGGGATGATCTGTCACGGTGTCTCCGGAAAGTGTTGGTAGCCCCGGATGCCCGGGGTGATGTCCTGCCCGCCGGCATCCAGCAGCGCCACGCCCTGCCCGGCCAGCACCTGCCCCACCACCTGCAGCGGCCAGCCAGCTGCCTGCAGCGGTGCCAGCTCTGCGGCAGGCAAGGTGAAGGCCAGCACATAGTCGTCGCCGCCACTCAAGGCCGCGGCGCGCGCGCCCTCAAGGCCGAGAAAGTCCACCAGGGGCCTGGACAGGGGCAGCTTCTCCAACTCCACCTGCAACCTCACTGCGGAGGCGGCGGCGATATGCCCACAATCGGCGAGCAGTCCATCGGAGATGTCCAGGGCCGCCGTGGCCTTGCCGCGCAGGGCCTGGCCCAGGGCCAGTTGTGGCTGCGGCGACCAATAATGGGCCAGCAGCGGATCGGCCACCTCGGGCTCGGCACGGCGCTGGCCCAGCACCAGTGGCAAGGCGCCGGCAGCATTGCCCAGCGGGCCGCCGACACACAGCAAGTCGCCAGGCCGGGCACCGCTGCGGGTCAGGGCCTGGCCCGCGGGCACGCGACCGAATACGGTGACGGTCAGGGTCAGTGGGCCGCGGGTGGTGTCGCCACCGATCAGGCGCACGGCGCAATCCTGGGCCATGGCATTCAGGCCACGGGCATAGGCCGCGAGCCAGTCGGCGCTCACCGTCGGCAGGGTCAGGGCAAGGGTGAAGGCCAGCGGCGTGGCGCCCATGGCGGCCAGGTCGCTGACGGCCACCGCCAGGGAGCGCTGGCCAAGAAGAAACGGCTCGCAGGGATCGGCGAAATGCACGCCCGCCACCAGGGTGTCGGTGGAAATCGCCAACTGCTCACCAGGAGCAACCGCCAGCAGGGCACAGTCATCGCCGATCCCCAGGGCAACGCCCTCGCCGCCCTGCGCACAAGGCGCGGCAGCGAAGAAGTTACGGATCAGTTCAAACTCGCCCATGGCAGCTGCAAGCGCGGATCAGCGCTTGAACGCCTTCACTTCTGCTGCGCGCAGGCGTGGGGCCAGCTTGTCGAGGACGCCGTTGACGAACTTGTGGCCATCGGTGGAACCGAAGACCTTGGCCAACTCGATACCCTCGTTGATCACCACGCGGTACGGCACGTCGACACGCTTGAGCAGCTCCCAGGTGGACAGGCGCAGGACCGCCAGCTCCACAGGGTCCAGCTCGTCGATGGCCAGGTCCAGGCAAGGTACGAGGGCGTTGTCGATCTCGTTCTTGCTGGCCGGGACCCCGTGCAGGATCTCCCGGAAGTACGCACCGTCGATGTCGGTGAAATCGTTGTCGACCCGGAACTGCGCTTCGATCTCGTTCAGCGAGTGCTTGGCCATGTGCCATTGGTACAGCGCCTGGGTCGCGAGCTGGCGGGCTTCGCGACGCTTGGCGCTCTTGGATGGCTTGCCGGCGTTGGCAGGCTTGGGATCGCGCGGGTTGAAACGATCGCTATCGTCGCTAATCACTTGGCCTCCAACTGCGCCAGCAGGCTGACCATTTCCAGGGCGGACAAGGCAGCTTCAGCCCCTTTGTTGCCGGCCTTGGTGCCGGAACGCTCGATGGCTTGTTCGATCGAGTCGACAGTCAGTACGCCGAAGGCCACTGGTACGCCGAACTCCATGGACACCTGGGCCAGGCCCTTGGTGCATTCGCCAGCGACGTATTCGAAGTGCGGGGTGCCGCCACGAATGACCGCGCCCAGGGCGATGATCGCCGCGTACTCGCCCTTCTGCGCGACCTTCTGGGTCACCAGGGGAATCTCGAAGGCGCCAGGAGCGCGGATGATGGTGATGTCGCTTTCGCTCACGCCATGGCGGACCAGGGCGTCAACCGCGCCGCTGACCAGGCTTTCGACGACGAAGCTGTTGAAGCGGCCGACCACCAGGGCATAGCGGCCTTTAGGGGCGATGAAGGTACCTTCGATGGTCTTCAGGGTCATTCGACAAATCTCTTAAAGAGCTGGAGCGTGTCTAGTACACGCTCCTGAGTGATGTTTGAACCGCGAATTTCAAGCTGGCAACGACCGGCTTTTATTCGGAGGGCACGTATTCTACAACTTCCAGGTCGAAACCGGATATCGCGTTGAACTTCATCGGCGCACTCATCAGGCGCATCTTGCGCACGCCCAGGTCACGCAGGATCTGCGAACCGGCACCGACGATGCTGTAGGTGGTCGGTTGTTTCTTCACCGGCTGGCGCTCGGCGGTCTCGCGGATATGCGCCAGCAGCTCGTCGCCATCCAGCGGATGGCCCAGCAGCAGCACCACGCCGCTACCGGCCTCGGCCACGGTGGCCATGGCCGCCCGCAGGCTCCAGCGCCCGGGTTGCTTGACCATCAGCAGGTCGCGCAGCGGATCCATGTTGTGCACCCGCACCAGGGTCGGCTGTTCGGCGCAGATCTCGCCCAGGGTCAGGGCCATGTGCACGTCGCCCTCCACGGAATCACGATAGGTCACCAGGTTGAACTGGCCCAGTTCGCTGTCCAGGGGCTGCTCGGCAATCCGCTGAACGGTACGTTCGTGGATCATCCGATAGTGGATCAGGTCGGCGATGGTGCCGATCTTGATGTCGTGCTCGGCGGCGAAGGCTTCCAGTTCGGCGCGACGAGACATGGTGCCGTCGTCGTTCATCACTTCGCAGATCACCCCGCTAGGCTCGAAACCGGCCATGCGCGCCAGGTCGCAAGCCGCTTCGGTGTGGCCGGCGCGGGCCAGGGTACCGCCAGGCTGGGCCATCAGCGGGAAGATGTGGCCCGGGCTGACGATGTCCTCGGCCTTGGCGTCCTTGGCCGCCGCCGCTTGCACGGTGCGCGCGCGGTCGGCAGCGGAGATGCCGGTGGTCACGCCTTCGGTGGCCTCGATGGACACGGTGAACTTGGTGCCGAAGCCGCTACCGTTGCGTGGCGACATCAATGGCAACTTGAGCAGCTCGCAACGCTCGCGGCTCATGGGCATGCAGATCAAGCCACGGGCGTGCTTGGCCATGAAGTTGATGTGTTCGGCCTTGCAGCACTCGGCGGCCATGATCACGTCGCCTTCGTTCTCGCGGTCTTCGTCATCCATGAGGATGACCATCTTGCCTTGGCGGATGTCTTCGACCAGTTCTTCGATGCTGTTGAGCGCCACTCGGCACCCCCCTTCTTTCAAAATTTGAGGTTCAGGATTTGAGATAGCCGTTGGCGGCCAGGAAGCTTTCGGTGATGGTGCTGCCCGTGGCCTCGGCGGCCTTGTCGCCCAGCAGCAGGCGCTCCAGGTAGCGCGCCAGCAGGTCGACCTCGAGGTTGACCTGACGGCCTGGCCGGTAGTCGGCCATGATGGTTTCGGCCAATGTGTGGGGCACGATGGTCAGCTCGAATTCGGCGCCGTTCACCGCGTTGACCGTCAGACTGGTGCCGTCGACGGTGATCGAGCCCTTGTGGGCGATGTACTTGGCCAGCTCCTTGGGCGCACGGATGCGGAACTGGATGGCCCGGGCATTCTCCTCCCGCGCCACCACCTCGCCGACGCCATCCACGTGACCGCTGACCAGGTGGCCACCCAGGCGAGTGGTCGGAGTCAGGGCCTTCTCCAGGTTGACCCGGCTGCCGGCCTTCAACTGGTTGAAGGCGGTGCAGTCCAGGGTCTCGCGGCTGACATCGGCCCAGAAACCGTCGCCAGGCAACTCCACCGCGGTCAGGCAGACGCCGTTCACCGCGATGCTGTCGCCCAGCTTGACGTCGGCCAGGTCAAGCTTGCCGGTTTCTACATAGACCCGCACATCTCCGCCTTTTGGGGTCAATGCGCGAATGCTGCCGATGGATTCGATGATGCCGGTGAACATGGAGTCCTCCTCGAGAACAGGGCCGCCGGGTAGGCGAAAGTCGGGAATTATACGCTCGCTGACGGGGCGGGAATGGCAGTGACTCGCCAGTCATCGCCAACCGCGCGCATTTCAATGATCTTGAGCATAGGAGCCTCGCTCATCTGCTCCAGCGGCCAGTCGAGCAAGGGCCGGGCCGAGGAGCCAAGGAACTTGCCGGCGACGAAGATCTGGTACTCGTCCACCAGCCCCTGGCGGGCAAAGGCCCCGGCCAGGCGCGGCCCGGCTTCCACCAGCACTTCGTTGACACCTCGGGCCGCCAGTTCCTCGAGCAGGCGCCGCAGGTCCACCTGGCCATCGGCGCCGGGCACGATCAGGCATTCGGGGCCGTTGGCATATTGCTCCTCCACCGCGACACAGGTCGCCACCAGGGCCGGACCCGCCTTGAAGAACGGCGCACCCAGCGGCACTCGCAGGCGCCCATCGACCAGCACCCTTAGCGGCGGCCGGCCCATGGCCAGGGCCGTCTGCTCGGCGTCCAGCCCCAACTCGGCAGCACGCACCGTCAGCCGGGCACCATCGGCCAGCACGGTATCGGCGCCAGTCAGCACCACGCTGGACTCGGCCCGCAGGCGCTGCACCGCCGAACGTGCGGCAGGGCCGGTGATCCATTGGCTTTCGCCGCTGGCCATGGCGGTACGCCCGTCGAGGCTCATCGCCAGCTTGACCCGCACATAAGGCAGGCCATGCTCCATGCGCTTGAGGAAACCCTTGTTGATCGCCCGCGCCTCGCCCTCCAGCACTCCGCTATGCACGACGATGCCGGCCTCGGCCAGGCGTCCCATGCCGCGTCCGGCGACTTGCGGATTGGGGTCCTGCATCGCCGCGACCACCCGCGCCACTCCGGCGCCGACCAGGGCATCGGCGCACGGTGGCGTACGCCCGTGATGACTGCAGGGCTCCAGGGTCACGTAGGCGGTGGCGCCACGGGCCTGGTCCCCGGCCGCGCGCAGGGCATGCACTTCGGCATGGGGCTCGCCGGCCCGCACATGCCAGCCTTCGCCCACCACCTGGCCGTCGCGCACGATGACGCAACCGACACGGGGATTGGGATGAGTGGTGTAGTGGCCCTTGCGTGCCAGCTCCAGCGCGCGAGCCATGTAGTGGGCGTCGAGTACCGCCTGCTCCGCGGGCTGGCTCATTGCTTGGCCGGCTCGCGGGCGAGGCGGTCGATCTCTTCGCGGAACTCGTCGAGGTCCTGGAAGCGCCGGTAGACCGAAGCGAAGCGGATATAGGCGACTTCATCGAGCTTTTGCAGCTCGCCCATCACCAGTTCACCCACGACCAGCGACTTCACCTCGCGCTCGCCGGTGGCCCGCAGCTTGTGCTTGATGTGCGCCAGCGCCGCTTCCAGGCGCTCGACGCTCACCGGGCGTTTTTCCAGGGCGCGCTGCATACCCGCGCGCAGTTTGTCTTCGTCGAAGGGCTGGCGGCTGCCATCGGTCTTGATCAGACGCGGCATCACCAGTTCGGCGGTTTCGAAAGTGGTGAAACGTTCACCACAGGCCAGGCATTCACGCCGGCGACGGACCTGTTCGCCCTCGGCGACCAGTCGCGAGTCGATGACCTTGGTGTCGTTGGCACCGCAGAAGGGACAGTGCATGGTGGCAGGCAACAAAAAAAGGGAGGGCCATGGTAGCGCATCCCACTGGCAAGACAAGCCATAGCCTTTACGGTATACAGACCGACTATTATGTTTCGCACATGGAAATCTGCCTCGTTGGAGCTTCAAATGCCCCTCAGACCGCTCGTTTTGCTCAGCCTCGTCAGCCTCCTGGTCGCCTGTAGCAGCGATGCGCCGAAGCCCGCGGCCAACACTCCCGCCAAGCCCCAGGCCGTGCAGAACACCCAGGAACCTCTGGACCTCGGCCCCCTGCCAGCCTACCAGCGGGAGTTGAGCGGCAGCCTCAATGGCGTACCAGCAGGGGCCAATGTCGAGCTGGCGCTGCTGGTGATCGATGAACGCGGACGCCCCCAGCGCCTGTTGGCCAGCAGCAACCTGACCGGCACCGACCGGGTCCTGCCGTTTCGCCTGCGCTTCGCCCCCGAGGCCTTCCCCGCGGGCGCCCGGGTCGAACTGCGCGGCCGCGCCAGCCAGTCCGGGCAGTTGATCCTGCACCTGCCGGCACAACGCATCGACCAACCCACCACCCAGGCCCTGGGCCAACTGCAATTCGTCAAAGCCCCATGACGCCACCGCTCGAACTGCAAGCGGCACTTGGCGAACTGCTGGGAGACGCGCAACTGGTGGCCTGCGAACTGCCCGAGACCGAACTGCGACTGTGGCTGATCGATGATCGCAACATGGACCGCGCCTTCACCCCCGAAGAAACCCGACGCATCCTCCACGAACCGCCCTACTGGAGCTTCTGCTGGGCCAGTGGCCTGGCCCTGGCTCGCTACCTGGCCGAGCATCCGCACTGGGTGCGGGGCAAGCGCGTGCTGGACTTCGGCGCGGGCTCCGGGGTGGCGGCGATTGCCGCAGCCAGGGCCGGAGCGCTGGAGGTGGTGGCTTGCGACCTCGACCCACTGGCCCTGGCCGCCTGCCGGGCCAACGCCGAGCTCAATGGGGTGAAATTGGGCTACAGCGCCGACTTCTTCAGCGAGGCCGATCGCTTCGACCTGATCCTGGTGGCCGACGTGCTCTACGACCGCGCCAACCTGCCGCTGCTGGACGCATTCCTCAGCCGCGGCCAGCAGGCCCTGGTGGCAGACTCACGGGTCAGGGACTTCCAGCATCCCTCGTACCAGCGCCTGGAAATGCTCAAGGCCCTGACCCTGCCCGACCTGGCCGAACCCTGGGAGTTTCGCAACGTGAGCCTGTACCACGCACAGCGCCCCGCCAGCGCCAGCATGGCTGCGCCGGCGATGGCGATCTCCCCCGGGCAAGCTTTATAGTGACGCCATTCCCGCTTATTCGAGATACCCCATGAGTCAGGACACGCCGTACATCTTCGATGCCAGCACCGCCGATTTCGACCAGTCGGTGATCGAGAACTCCTTCCACAAGCCGGTCCTGGTGGACTTCTGGGCCGAGTGGTGCGCGCCGTGCAAGGCACTGATGCCGATGTTGCAGCAGATCGCCGAGAGCTATCAGGGCGAGCTGCTGCTGGCCAAGGTCAACTGCGATATCGAGCAGGACATCGTCGCCCGCTTCGGCATTCGCAGCCTGCCGACCGTGGTGCTGTTCAAGGATGGCCAGCCGGTGGATGGCTTTGCCGGCGCCCAGCCGGAGTCGGCGGTCCGGGCCATGCTCGAGCCCCATGTACAGATGCCGCCACCCTCTGCGGCCGATCCGCTGGAGCAGGCCGAGACGCTGTTCGGCGAAGGTCGCTTCGGTGACGCCGAAGCGGCGCTCAAGGCCCTGCTGGTCGAAGACAACAGCAATGCCAAGGCCCTGATCCTCTATGCCCGTTGCCTGGCCGAGCGCGGTGAACTGGGCGAGGCCCAGACCGTGCTCGATGCGGTCAAGAGCGATGAGCACAAGGCGGCCCTGGCAGGCGCCAAGGCGCAGATCACCTTCCTCAAGCAGGCGGCGTCCCTGCCGGATGCCGCCGACCTGAAGGCGCGCCTGGCCAAGGATCCCCAGGACGACGAGGCGGCGTACCAGCTGGCGATCCAGCAACTGTCCCGCCAGCAGTACGAGGCGGCCCTGGACGCCCTGCTCAAGCTGTTCATGCGCAACCGCAGCTACAACGAAGGGATCGCCCACAAGACCTTGCTGCAAGTCTTCGATCTGCTGGGCAACGATCATCCATTGGTGACCACCTACCGGCGCAAGCTGTTCGCCGCGCTGTACTGATCGCCCCGGGGCCGGACTGCCACGGCTCAGCTTGGCAGGCCGGCCGCCTTCAGCCCCTCACGATACCCAGCTGTAGATCGGCGTATCCGCGCCGCTGACGACCTTGACCCGGGCGCAGTGGCGCAGGCGCACCAACAACCGCTTGCCCGCCGCCGCACTACCGGCCAGACCCTCCAGTTGTTCCAGCAACTCCGGCCCGCTGAGCTGGCCAGCCTGGCGCAGCAGGTCCTGGGCGGTCTGCCACAAGGTATCGTCCTGGCTCGGCGGTTTGCTGGCTACTCCCGCGGACGCTGGCTGGGCCGATTGGGCGGCCTGCAACTGCGCGCCCAACTGTCCTGCCAACTGGGCCCAGTCACCTGTGTCCAGCTCCAGGGTCAAATCCACCGGCAAGTCGCCGATGCTTCCACGAATCCGCAACATCGCTGTGCTCCCGAAAATTTCTGACGAGCATGCTCCCACGCGTCTTGCGCAACGCCAAGCGGGCGGTCAAACTCTGCCACCGATAGCGTTATAAGATTACATAACATTTATTTCACTTGCGTCCCGGAGACTTGCCATGCGCCGCCTGCTACTCGCCCTGCCGTTCGCCCTGTTGCCACTGGCCGCTACCCAGGTCGCGCAAGCCCATGACCACGAACACGAGCATGAACACGGCAGCCTAGGCGCCCATGAACATGGCGTGGCCCGGTTGAATGCGGTGCTCGACGGCCAGGCCCTGGAGCTGGAACTGGAAAGCCCGGCGATGAACCTGGTGGGCTTCGAGCATGCTCCGGGCAGCGACGCCGACAAGGCCAAGATCAGCGCCGCCCGCAAGCAATTGGAACAACCCCTGGCACTGTTCAGCCTGCCCAAGGCCGCCAACTGCAGCGTGGCCAGCCAGGAACTGGAGAGCCCCTTGTTCGGCGACCAGCCAGCCGTGGCCGACCATGACGATGACGACGAAGGCGCCGCTGGCCATGAACATCACCATGAGCACAGTGAGATCCACGCCCACTACCGCTTCGCCTGTGCCAAGCCCGAGGCCTTGAAGAACCTCGACCTGGGGCAGGTCTTCAAGACTTTCCCCACCACCCAGAAAATCCAGGTACAACTGATTTCGCCAAGCGGCCAGCAAGGGGTCGAGGCCACCGCCAAGGCCGCCACCCTGAAGTTCTGAGGCAACGCCTTGCTCCAGCCGTGGCCCGGACACGGCTGGAGCCGACATTCATTCGCTGATCATCGGCCCGACATGACCCAAGCACTCATCGAACTGTCCGACCTGGGCTTCAACTGGCCCGGCCAGCCCCAGTTGCTGGACATCCCCGCCTTCGCCTTGCAAACCGGTGAAACCCTGTTCCTCAAGGGTCCCAGCGGCAGCGGCAAGACCACCCTGCTGGGCTTGCTGGGCGGGGTGCAGAAACCCACCCAGGGCAGTATCCGCCTGCTGGGCCAGGAGCTGGGCGAGTTGTCCGCCGGTGCCCGCGATCGCTTTCGCGTCGACCACACCGGCTACATCTTCCAGCAGTTCAACCTGCTGCCCTTCCTCTCGGTACGCGAGAACGTCGAGCTGCCCTGTCATTTCTCCAAGCTGCGAGCCAGCCGCGCCGTGCAGCGCCACGGTAGCGTCGACCAGGCTGCCGCGACCCTGCTGGCCCACCTGGGCCTGAAGGACCCCGACCTGCTCGGCCGCCGCGCCGACTCGTTGTCCATCGGCCAGCAACAGCGGGTCGCGGCGGCCAGGGCATTGATCGGCCAACCGGAGCTGGTGATCGCCGACGAACCCACTTCGGCGCTGGACCAGGACGCCCGCGAGGCCTTCATCCAGTTGCTGTTCAGCGAATGCCGCGAAGCCGGTGCCAGCCTGCTGTTCGTCAGCCATGACCAGAGCCTGGCGCCGCTGTTCGATCGTCACCTGTCGCTGGCCGAACTCAATCGCGCCGCCAAGCCTGCCGAGGTCTGAGATGTATCTGTTCCGCCTAGCCATTGCCAGCCTGGCTAACCGTCGCTTCACCGCGTTCCTCACCGTGTTCGCCATCGCTCTTTCGGTCTGCCTGCTATTGGCGGTGGAACGGGTGCGCACCGAAGCCCGCGCCAGCTTCGCCAGCACCATCAGCGGCACCGACCTGATCGTCGGCGCCCGCGCAGGCTCGGTGAACCTGCTCTTGTATTCGGTGTTCCGGATCGGCAACGCCACCAACAACATCCGCTGGGACAGCTTCGAGCACTTCGCCAGCAATCCCAAGGTGAAATGGGCGATCCCGATTTCCCTGGGCGACTCCCATCGCGGCTACCGGGTGATGGGCACCACCGAGGCCTACTTCCAGCACTACCAGTACGGCCACCAGCAGAACCTGCAACTGGCCGTGGGCCGGGCCTTCGCCAGCGACCCGTTCGAAGTGGTGCTGGGAGCGGAAGTCGCCGATGCCCTGCACTACCAGCTGGGCGACAAGCTGGTGCTGGCCCACGGCGTGGCCGCCATCAGCCTGGTCAAGCACGATGACAAGCCTTTCACCGTGGTCGGTATCCTCAAGCGCACCGGCACTCCGGTGGACCGTACCCTGCACATCAGCCTGGGTGGCATGGAGGCGATCCACATCGACTGGCACAACGGCGTGCCGGCCCGTGGCGCGGGTCGGATCAGCGCCGACCAGGCGCGCAACATGGACCTGACGCCCCAGGCCATCACCGCTTTCATGCTGGGCCTGAACAGCAAGATCTCGACCTTCGCCCTACAGCGCCAGATCAATGAGTTCCGCGACGAACCGATGCTGGCGATTCTCCCCGGGGTAGCCCTGCAGGAGCTCTGGAGCCTGATGGGCACTGCCGAGAAGGCCTTGTTCGTGGTCTCGCTATTCGTGGTCCTCACCGGCCTGATCGGCATGCTCACGGCGATCCTCACCAGCCTCAACGAGCGCCGTCGGGAAATGGCCATCCTGCGTTCGGTGGGTGCCCGCCCCTGGCATATCGCGACCCTGCTGGTACTGGAGGCCTTCGCCCTGGCCCTGGCGGGGGTCATGGCCGGGCTGGCACTACTCTACCTGGGCATCGCCCTGGCCCAGGGCTACGTGCAATCGAACTACGGCCTGTACTTGCCGTTGTCCTGGCCCAGCCCGTATGAGTGGACGCTGCTCGGGGGTATCCTGGTCGCCGCGCTGCTGATGGGCAGCGTGCCGGCCTGGCGGGCCTACCGGCAATCCCTGGCCGATGGCCTGTCGATCCGTTTGTGAGCATCGATCCATGAAGATCCAACGCCTGCTTCACTCCCTGTTCGTCCTGTCGCTGCTGGCCAGCCCGGCCTCCTGGGCCGCAGCTGCGCGGGACTTGACCTGGTTGGAAATGATCCCGGCCGGAGCACCAGCCGAAGTGCCGAACATGAAGCCCCTGCACGACCTGTCGCAGATGAGCGATGCGCTGTCGGCGGAGTCGGCGCCGGCGGCCAAGCAGGAGCTGCCCGATGCCCCGGTGGTCCAGAGCCTCGATGGCCAGTCGGTGCGCCTGCCCGGCTACATCGTGCCCCTGGAAGTGAGCGAGGAAGGCCGCACCACAGACTTCCTGCTGGTGCCGTATTTCGGCGCGTGCATCCACGTACCACCGCCACCGTCGAACCAGATCGTCCATGTCACCAGCGAAGTCGGGGTAAAACTCGACGAGCTCTACCAACCCTACTGGGTCGAGGGCGACATGCAGGTCAAGCCTTCAACCAGCGAGCTGGCGGACGCCGGTTACCAGATGGCGGCGCAGAAGATCTACGTCTACGAACTGCAAGAGTGAGCGTCGATCACAGGCAACCTGCGACCCGGAAAGCGATGGCAAAAGAGTGCGGGGCAAAAGAATAGTTCAGCGCCGGGGCGAGGGTTCGCGATTTCATTGAGCTGAGTCAAGGTGGTCAACTTGACGATCCTTACCATTGGACATAGCCAATTTGAATCGTCCTTTGGAGCTCCCATGCATAAGTCCCTGCTTAGCGCCTCCCTGGTTGCGCTCGCACTCGCCGCCCCGCTCGCCCACGCCCACGACGCCGGCGACATCATCGTTCGTGCCGGTGCGATCACCGTCAACCCCAAAGCCAACAGTTCCGACGTCAAGGTCGACCGCGGTCCTCTGGCCGGCGCCAACCTGGGCGGCAAGGCGACCATGAGCAGCGATACCCAGCTGGGTCTGAACTTCGCGTACATGGTGACCAACAACATCGGTATCGAACTGCTGGCCGCCACTCCGTTCGAACACGACGTGAAACTCAAGAACACCGCCCTGTCCCCGGCCAACGGCAAGCTCGGCACCCTCAAGCACCTGCCACCGACCCTGAGCGTGGTGTACTACCCGCTGGATAACAAGTCGGCGTTCCAGCCCTACGTCGGTGCCGGTATCAACTACACCTGGATCTACGACGAGCACGTTGGCAGCCGCGCCAGCGAGGCCGGTTTCGACAACTTCCGGGCCAAGAACTCCTGGGGCCTGGCCTGGCAGGTCGGTGCCGACTACATGCTGACCGACAACATCATGATCAACGCCCAGGTGCGCTACATCGACATCGATACCCGTGCCTATGTGGACAACAACGCGGTGGCCCAGGGTACCCGCGCCAAGGTCAACGTCGACGTTGACCCGATGGTCTATATGGTTGGCCTGGGCTACAAGTTCTAAGCCCAAGCTCCATGAAAAAAGGCGCCCTCGAGGCGCCTTTTTCGTTTCCGGAAAACGTCAGCGACCCAACAGACGGGCCAGGCCGACACTCATCGGCGTGGGCTCGGGAAAGCTGAAGCGCTGCAACAGACGCTGGTTGCTGGCCCGCGAATGACGGATGTCGCCGGAACGGGCAGGACCATGGCTGATGGGCGGTAATGGGCCCACAACCTCGGCCAGGGCAGCCAGCAGTTGCTTGAGCGTGGTCGCCTGGTTCAAGCCAACGTTGACCGCGCCCTCTTCCAGTCGAGGAGCCTCGATGGCTTGTACCAGCACCTCCACCAGGTCACCGATATAGACGAAGTCCCGGGTCTGTTCGCCATCGCCGAATACCGTGATCGGCAGCCCCTTCTGGGCCCGCTCGCAGAATATGCTGATCACCCCGGAGTACGGCGACGAAGGATCCTGGCGTGGACCGAAGATATTGAAGAAGCGGAAGATCGCCGGCTCCAGGCCGTGTTGGCGCCGATAGAAATCCAGGTAGTGTTCGCTGGCCAACTTGTCGCTGGCATAGGGGGTGAGCGGTGCCTTGGGCGTATCTTCGTCGATGGACCGGCCTTCGCCATTATTGCCGTAGACCGCCGCGCTGGAAGCGAACAACACCCGTTTCACGCCCTGCTGGCGCATGGCTTCGCAAACGTTCAGGGTGCCGATGAAGTTGCTCTGGTGGGTCTGTACCGGATCGTCCACCGAGGCCTGCACCGACGCCACCGCCGCCAGGTGGACCACGGCGCTGCAACCCTGCATGACCCGATTCACCAGGACGGCATCGGCGACATCCCCCTCGATCAACTCGACACGCGGATTATCCAGCGGCAGGTTGGCTGGCTTGCCTGTGGACAAGTCGTCCAGCACACGCACCGAGTAGCCCTTGGCGAGCAGCGCATCGGTCAGATTGGAACCGATGAAACCGGCACCGCCGGTGATCAATACAAAGCCGTCAGCCATGGCGATAGAACCTATCCAGTAAAGCCGGGAGCGCGGCACGCCAGGCGCGCGGCTTGATCCCGAAAGTGTGAAGAATTTTCTTGCAGGCCAGGACCGCATGCTGCGGTTCTTCGGCGGCATCGGCGAACGCCGCGTGGGCCTGGGCGGTGGGCGCCTCGACGGCCAGCGGGTGCAGTTGTCGCGCCTCGCCAAGCACCGCCTGGCCCAGGGCCAGGGGCGTGGTCGCTTCCTGGCCGGCATAGTGATAGGTGCCCCACAACGGCGCAGCACAATCGAGCTGCTTGAGTACCGAGATGATCACCCTCGCGGCGTCATCCACTGGCGTCGGGTTCCCCCGGCGGTCGTCCGCCATGAGCAGTTCCTGCGCCGACTCGGCCCGGGCCAGGAAACGCCCGAGAATGCCCTCGGCGCTGTCATCGAGCAGCCAGCCGAAACGCAGCAGCACATGCTGCGGGCAAGTGGCGCGCACGCTTTGCTCGATTCGCCACAACGCCTGCCCATGCAGGCCCAGGGGGACGGGCTCGTCCTTCTCGCTGTAGGCGGTAGCCCGCGAGCCGTCGAATACCCGGTAGCTCGAAGGTTGCACCAGGATGATGTTGTGGTGCTGGCAGAGTTCGGCCAGTCGCTCGACCGCCCGCTCCTGGCCAGCCAGGCGCGTCTCGCTCACCGATTCCGCCTGGAACCAGTCGAAGTAGTAAGCCAGGTTGATCAAGGCATCCGGACGGGTGTCGTCGAGCAATTGCGTGAGGCTCGCGGCGTCCCAACCGTCTTGCGGCGGACGGGGCGCGAGGAAGCCGATGTCTTCCTCCGCACCCAGGCGAATCAGCGCCTGCCCAAGGGCATTTCCGCCGCCCAGTAACATAAGGCGCATTCGCATAGAGTCAGCAGGCCCAGTGTGTTCGGAACGTTGGTTTGGATTGGTCAATTCCCGGGGAGCCAGGCCCGCCGGGAATTGCCGGAATCGTTGCATTTTGCGGGTTTGTGGCGCAAGCGTCACTGAGAAAGTGCAACCCCCATCCCTCGAGCGTCGCCACTGGCGCAGGCCAGGTTGCCGCCAAGCCCCCGGGCCAGGCAGTGGCCGGCATCGTATCGGACAAAAGGCGCGGGTAGTCGCCAGGCGGGCGCTTGCAAGTTGCCCCGGGCGGCCGCATAACGTCAGGCATGAACCTTGCCGAATCCGCGAACCTGCCACTGGACGCTTTCCACCCAGCCGTCCGGGCCTGGTTCCAGCGTACCTTCGCCGCCGTGACCCCGGCCCAGGCCCAAGCCTGGCCGTTGATCGCCCAGCGACGCTCGACGCTGATCGCCGCCCCCACCGGCTCGGGCAAGACCCTGACGGCCTTTCTCGCCGTTCTCGACGACCTGGTGCGCCAGGGCCTGGCCGCAGGTGGCGAGCTGCCGGACGCCACCCTGGTGGTCTATGTCTCGCCGCTCAAGGCCCTGAGCAACGATATCCAGGTCAACCTCCAGCAGCCCCTGGCCGGGATCACCGAGCAGCTGCGCCTGATGGGCCTGCCGGAGTTGACCATCCGGACTGCCGTGCGCACTGGCGACACCCCGCAGAAAGAGCGCAACGCCATGCGCCGGAACGCACCGCAGATCCTCGTCACCACTCCCGAATCGCTCTATGTGCTGCTGGGCTCGGACTCGGGACGTCGGATGCTGGCCAGCACCCGGACGGTGATCGTCGATGAAATCCACGCCCTGGCCGGCAGCAAGCGCGGCAGCCACCTGGCCCTGAGCCTGGAACGCTTGCAGGCGTTGTGCAGCGCGCCCTTGCTCCGCATCGGCCTGTCCGCCACGCAGAAACCCATCGAGGCGGTATCGCGCTTCCTGGCCGGACACGACCGACCCTGCGAGATCGTCGATATCGGCCACTCCCGCCCCCGGGACCTGGACATCGAGGTGCCGCCCGTGCCGTTATCGGCGGTGATGTCCACCGATGTCTGGGGCCTGGTGTACGACCGCCTGGCGAGCCTCGCCCGGGACCATCGCACCACCCTGATATTCGTCAACACTCGGCGCCTGGCCGAGCGCTTGAGCCGCTACTTGAGCGAGCGCCTGGGACGCCAGGCGGTGGCCGCCCACCACGGCAGCCTGGCCAAGGAGCAACGCCTGGCCGCCGAACAGCGGCTCAAGGCCGGCGAGTTGCAAGTACTGGTGGCCACCGCGTCCCTGGAGCTGGGCATCGACATCGGCGACGTCGACCTGGTCTGCCAGATCGGCTCGCCGGGCTCTATCTCGGCCTTTTTGCAACGGGTCGGGCGTTCCGGGCACCAGGTTGGCGGCACCCCCAAGGGCCGCTTGTTCGCCCTGACCCGCGACGACCTGATCGAGTGCACCGCCCTGCTCGATTGCGTGCGCCGGGGCGAGCTGGACAGCCTGTCGATCCCCAGGGCGCCGCTGGATGTGCTGGCCCAGCAGATCGTCGCCGAAGTCAGCTGCCAGGAGTGGTCGGAAGAAGCACTGCTGGAGTTGGTGCGCCGCGCCACCCCCTATGCCGGGCTCGACTCGCAGCACTACCAGGCGCTGCTGCGGATGCTCGCCGAAGGCTTCAATGGCCGCCAGGGCCTGCGCAGCGCCTACCTGCATCGCGACGCCCAGGCCCGGACCCTGCGCGGGCGCCGCGGCGCCAGGCTGACTGCGGTCACCAGCGGCGGCACCATTCCCGACAACGCCGACTACAGCGTGCTGCTCGAGCCCCAGGGCCTGAACATCGGCAGCGTCAACGAAGACTTCGCCGTGGAAAGCCATGCCGGCGACGTGTTCCAGCTGGGCAACAACTCCTACCGCATCCTACGGGTGGAAACCGGCAAGGTGCGGGTCGAGGACGCTCCCGGCCAGCCACCGAGCCTGCCGTTCTGGCTCGGCGAGGCACCTGGGCGCAGCACCGAATTGTCGGCGGCCGTGGCGCGCCTGCTGGCTCGCCTGGATCAATTGCTGGGCGCCGCCCCGGGCCAGCTGCAAGCGGCCATCGACTGGCTGCGAGAGGAACCGGGCCTGAGCCAGGCCTGCGCCGAACAGCTGGTGGAATACCTGGCGCCGGCTCGCCAGGCCCTGGGTGCCCTGCCGTCCCAGGGCACCTTGATCATGGAGCGCTTCTTCGATGAGTCCGGCGGCACCCAGCTCGTCATCCACAGTCCCTTCGGCAGCCGCATCAACCGCGCCTGGGGCCTGGCTCTGCGCAAACGCTTCTGCCGCACCTTCAATTTCGAGCTGCAGGCCGCGGCCAGCGAAGACGCCATCGTCTTGTCGCTGTCCACCAGCCACAGCTTCGCCCTGGATGAAGTGTGGCGCTACCTGCACAGCAACAGCGCCGAGCACATCCTGGTCCAGGCCCTGCTCGATGCCCCGCTGTTCGGCGTGCGCTGGCGCTGGAATGCCGGGGTGGCCCTGGCCCTGCCACGCTACAGCGGCGGACGCAAAGTGGCGCCGCAGATCCAGCGGATGAAGAGCGAAGACCTGATCGCCAGTGTGTTTCCCGACCAGATCGCCTGCCTGGAGAACCTCGCCGGCGAACGGCAGATTCCCGATCACCCGCTGGTGGAGCAAACCCTGGACGACTGCCTGCACGAAGCCATGGACAGCGCAGGCTGGCTGCAACTGCTGCGGCGCATGGAACAAGGCCAGGTGCGCCTGCTCAGCCGTGACCTGCCGGCGCCCTCGCCACTGGCGGCGGAGATCCTCAGCGCCAAGCCCTATACCTTCCTCGACGATGCGCCCCTGGAGGAGCGCCGTACCCAGGCGGTGCTGGCCCGGCGCTGGAGCGACCCTACCGCCAGCGACGACCTGGGCGCCCTGGACCCGGGCGCCATCACCGCAGTGGCCGAGGAAGCCTGGCCGACTCCCGCCGGCACCGACGAAATGCACGAGGCCCTGATGAGCCTGGCCTGCATCAGCGATGCCGAGGCGAAAGCCAACCCGGAATGGATCGAGTGGTTGCAGGCATTGGCCATCCAGGGCCGCGCCTGTTGCTTGCGGGCGCCCAGCAACACCCGGTTGTGGCTGGCGGTGGAGCGCATCGCTTGCCTGCAGGCCCTTTATCCACAAGCGTCGCTGCAACCGCCGTTGCTGCCGATAGCGGGTTTCGACCCGGCCTGGGAGCCGGAGGATGCCTTGGTGGAAGTGATCCGCGCCCGGCTCAGCGGTTTCGCGCCGCTGACCCTGGAACAGGTCGCCACGCCCCTGGGCCTGTCCGAGGAGCAAGTGGCCCGGGCCCTGGCCCGGCTCGAAACCGAGGGTTACGTGCTGCGCGGCCGCTTCAGCCCCGGAGGCGATGCGCAGCAGTGGTGCGAACGTCATCTGCTGGCACGGATCCATCGCTACACGGTCAAGCGCCTGCGCCGGGAAATCGAGCCTGTGGCGTTGCAGGATTTCATGCGTTTCCTGTTCGACTGGCAGCGCCTGTCAGCGGACACCCGGGGCCAGGGCAGCGCCATGCTGGCCGAGGTGGTTGGCCAGCTCGAAGGTTATCCGGCGGCCGCCTCGGCCTGGGACAGCGACCTGTTGCCGGCACGCCTGAAGGACTACTCCAACCACTGGCTGGATGAGCTGTGCCGCAGCGGCAAGGTGGCCTGGAGCCGGATCAACGCCAGTGGCAAACCGGCCAACGGCGCCTTGCGCAGTACACCGATCGTGCTCCTGCCGCGGGCCCAGGCCCCCATCTGGAACAGCCTGGCCACCCCGCTCGGCGCCGAGCTTTCGGCCAAGGCGCAAAAGGTCCAGGCCCTGCTGGGCCAGCAAGGTGCGCTGTTCTTCGATGAGCTGCTGCATGAAAGCCACCTGCTGCGCAGCGAGCTGGAAAGCGTGCTGCAGGAACTGGTGGGGGCCGGGCTGGTGAACGCCGACAGCTTCGCCGGCCTGCGTGCCCTGATCACTCCGGCGAGCAAGCGTCAACAACGAAGTAGCCGACGCGGGCGCGGTGCCTTCAGTGGCGGCATGGACGACGCCGGGCGCTGGGCCCTGCTCCGGCGCTCGGTGAGCCAGGATCCGAGCGCCGCCCTGGAACATGTGGCCATGACCCTGCTGCGCCGTTATGGCGTGGTGTTCTGGCGTTTGCTGGAGCGCGAGGCCGACTGGCTGCCCAGCTGGCGCGAACTGCTGCGCACCCTGCATCGCCTGGAGGCCCGTGGGCAGATCCGTGGCGGGCGTTTCGTCAGCGGCCTGGCCGGGGAACAATTCGCCTTGCCGGAAGCCATCCCGCTGCTACGCGAAGTACGCCGGCGCCCTCACGACGGCAGCCTGGTGGCGGTGTGCGGGGTGGACCCGCTGAACCTCGCCGGGACCCTGCTGCCCGGCCCCAAGGTCCCGGCCCTGGGTGGCAACCGCCTGGTGTACCGCGATGGCCTGCCGGCCGCCGCCGAGATTGCCGGGGTCCAGCAAATCTGGCTGCAACTGCCTCCCGAGCAAGCCCAAGCCCTGCGCCACAAACTGGTACAGCACCGCCTGTAACCGCAGCCGCCGGCCCCGCAAGCACTGCTGCCAGCCCCCTCAAGCAGGCACGCGGCCCGGGCACTTCACTGCGCGCGCGGCGACTCGGGCAGCAGCAGCGCCGACTCATCCTGCTCCGGCTCGTCTTCATGGAGCCGCCGCGCCGGCAGCATCACCTGTTGTGGATAAGTCTGGGCGAAATGCACCCACGGGGAGTTATCCACAAGCTTCTTCAAGCGCTGGTTGAACGCCCGGGTGACCGCGTACTGGCCGCCGGACACCGTACGGAACTGCGCCGTCAGCACCACGCCGTTGAGGTCCATCTTGTCCACCCCGAACACGTCCAGGCCGCCTTGCAGGCTGTACTTGAGGAACGGGTCGTCGCTGATGGAGCGACCGGCCTCGCGGATCAGCTCGATGGCCTTGTCGACATCCGAGTCATAGGTGAACTGCACCGAGAAGAAGGCGAAGGCGAACTGCCGCGACTGGTTGGTGACCGCCTTGATCTGGCCGAACGGCACCGAATGCACGAAGCCCTTGCCGTCGCGCAGGCGCAGGGTCCGGATGGTCAGGCCCTCCACGGTCCCGGCATGGCCGGAATCCAGCACCACCCAGTCACCGACGGACAAGGTGTCCTCGATGATGATGAACAGGCCGGTGATCACGTCCTGCACCAATTGCTGGGAGCCGAAGCCGATGGCCAGGCCGACCACCCCGGCACCGGCCAGCAATGGTGCGACGTTGATCCCGACATTGGCCATGGTGGTGATCGCGCAGATCACCACCAGGATGATTTTTATCGCGTTGCGCAGCAGCGGCAGGATGGTCTTGACCCGGGTGCTGGGCTGGCGTGCCGAGCGCTTGTTGGCCGGCGGCTTCAAGGCCTCCTGGATCGCCGTGTCCAGCACCACCCATAGCAGCCAGGTCACCAGGAAGATCAGCCCGATGCTGCTCAGCGAATCGCTGATGGCCCGGCCCACGGTATTGCGCTGGGCGAACTCGAACAGCGAGATGCCCCAGATGCGCCCGAGGATCTCGATGAAGGCAACGGCCATGACGATGCGCAGAAGCGCATGCAACAGGCTGAGCAAGCGCTCCTTGTAGGCGCTGCTGCGCTGGATCGACTGGGCACTGCGGGACTTGAACAGGTGCTGCAGCAGCGTACTGAGAAAGACCGTGGCGATCAGCAAGGCGGTGGTCAGCAAGGCACAACGCAGGGCTTCCTGGCTGTCCTCGCCGGCGCCGATCAGGTTGATCGCCGAGACCAGCGCCATCAGCAGGATGGGCCAGTACCAGAGCCCGGAAAAGATCCGCAGCGACTCCTGCAACGCCGGTTGCCCGAGACGCTGGGACAGCGGGCGATTGCGGATCAGTTGCGCCACCGGCCGGCGCAGGCGGACCACCAGCACGGCGAAGATCAGCGTCGCCAGCAATCCGGTGATCACCGCCACGCTGCTGGTGATGTTGCCCCCCAGCTGGCGAGCGATCTGCGGGCTGGCCAGGGCATCGCTGAGGGCCGCCAGAAAGCCCATGAGAAATAATGGCTTGGGACAATAGTCGCGGATCACCCGGACCGCCGGGCGCTTGTGTCCCACGTTGAACAGCACGATCAGGCACAGCAGCACGCTGGTGGAGACGATGCCGCTGCTGGTGGCGTAGGCCAGGCACAAGGCCAGGGCCCGCCCCACGGAGCCGGACAACGAGTGGCTGACGTACAGCGTCAGGGGCAAGCTGATCAGGGCCGGCAAGGTGTAGGGCAGGAGGTATTCCAGCAAGGCCTGGCCACGGGGGCGGGCCAGCAGCCAGCGTTGTCGCGCCAGACGGCGGAGCAACCAGCCTCCCGACAGCGTCAGCAGCATGAAGCTGCCGAGCCAGGTGCCGGACAGCACCAGGAAGTCCCCGGCCACGCTCCAGCCGGAACGGTCCGACGGCTGGTTGACCAGGCGCCCCACCTCGTCCGCCGCACGATCGGCGCGCAGGCGCCAGGCATCGAGCAGGTTCTGGTTGAGGTCGAGCTTGTCCTGGACCTCATCGAGGCTCGAAGTGATGGCGCCCAGCAACCCTCCCTCCACCAGCAGTTCCGGCTTGGCCGGAGCCTCGGCCGGGGCGGTGGGCGCGGGGGCGGCATCCAGCTCGCGGCTGCCCAGCAAGAGCAGCACCCCGAGCAGAATCGCGGTCTTGAAATTCAACACAACGCGGGGCTCCTTCAGCAGGGTCTGTAAGGAACTGATCAGCAAACGCCCGGCAAGTTCGCCTGGATTACCCTTCTGCGGTCATTGCTTCACCGCGATCCTTGACCTGGCGACAAGTATGTTGTGCCGATATCCGTATTTTTCTGCACGAGTCGAAACCGGACACTGCGCGCCATTCAACTTCAACCGGAGTCGCAGTGATGCCCATTGCCTTGCTCGCGCTGACCCTCAGCGCATTCGCCATCGGGACGACCGAATTCGTCATCGTCGGCTTGTTACCCACCATCGGTGCCGACCTCGGGGTCAGCTTGCCGTCCGCCGGGCTGCTGGTCAGCCTCTACGCCCTCGGGGTAGCCATCGGTGCCCCGGTACTCACCGCCCTGAGCGGCAAGGTCCCGCGCAAACTGTTGCTGCTGTCGCTGATGGTGCTGTTCACCCTGGGCAATCTCTTGGCCTGGACCGCGCCCGGCTATGAATCCCTGGTGCTGGCACGGATCGTCACCGGCCTGGCCCACGGGGTGTTCTTCTCCATCGGCTCGACCATCGCCACCAGCCTGGTGCCCAAGGAAAAAGCCGCCAGCGCGATCGCCATCATGTTCACCGGGCTGACCGTGGCCCTGGTCACCGGCGTTCCCCTGGGGACCTTCATCGGCCAGCATTTCGGCTGGCGGGAAACCTTCCTCGCGGTAGCCGCCCTCGGTGTGATCGCCTTCATCGGCAGCCTGCTGTACGTCCCCGGGCAGATCGCCCACAGTCGCCCGGCGTCGCTGCTGCAGCAGTTGCAGGTACTCAAGCAGCCTCGCCTGCTGCTGGTCTACGCCATGACTGCGGTCGGCTACGGTGGCTCGTTCATCGCCTTCACTTTCCTGGCGCCGATCCTCCAGGAGATTTCCGGCTTCAGCGCCAGCACCGTGAGCCTGGTGCTGCTGGTGTACGGCGTGTCGGTGGCGGTGGGCAACATCTGGGGTGGCAAGCTGGCGGACCGGCGCGGCCCGATCGGCGCGCTGAAGATCATCTTCGCCCTGCTGGCCAGCGTCCTGCTGTTGCTCACCTTCACTGCCGGCAACCCATGGCTGGCGCTGCTCACCGTGCTGCTGTGGGGTGCGGTGGCCTTCGGCAACGTGCCCGGCCTGCAGGTCTATGTGGTTCGCCAGGCCGAACATCACACGCCCCGGGCGGTGGATGTGGCCTCGGGCCTGAACATCGCCGCGTTCAACCTGGGCATCGCTGGTGGCGCCTGGCTCGGCGGCCTGATCGTCGCCCAACTGGGGTTGATCCATACCGCCTGGATCGGTGCGCTGGTGGTGCTGGTGGCCCTGGGCCTGACCGCCCTCAGCGGTCGCCTGGACCGCCGGGACCCGGCCTTCGCGGCAACGACCGGCAACACTCGGGTCGCAACGGGTCACTGAGGCAGGTTTTGCGCAACGGGGCGCAGCCGGCACCCAGCCCGGCTGCACTCAGGCCCAAGGCAAGCCGGCCGCAGCTCAGGGGGTGCGGCCGGCGCCGAAGCGATTGCGATACTCGCTGGGCGCAAGCCCGGTGATCTTCTTGAACAGGCTGCGAAAGGTCGCCGGGTCCTTATAGCCCACGGTCCAGGCGATGTGGTCGATGGTGCCGTTGGTGAACTCGAGCATTTCCCGCGCCTTGCCCACCCGCAGGTGCTGGCAGTACTGGGTCGGCTTGAGCCCGGTGGCCGCGCGGAAGCGCCGCAGCAGGGTGCGTTCTTCGAGGCCCGCCTGCTGCGCCATCGCCGCCAGCGATACATCCACCGCGCCATTGGCCTGCAACCAGTGCTGCAGCTTGAGGATCGCGGCATCGCCGTGGCTGAGGATCGGGGCGAAATTGCTGCCGCACTGGCTGGCGCTGTCACTGTGCTCCATCACCAGAAAGCGTGCCGTGGCCCTGGCCACTCCCGGACCCATCAAGCGGTCCACCAGGCGCAGCCCCAGCTCGGCCCAGGCCATGAGGCCGGCAGTGGTGATCAGGTCGCCATCGTCGACTATGGGCTGCTCGGCCTCGAGCCGCACCTGTGGATAACGGGTGGCGAAGGCCTTGGCCGAGGTCCAGTGGGTGGTGGCGCTGCGCCCGTCGAGCAAACCGCTCTCGGCCAGCACGATCGAACCCACGCACACGCCCCCCAGGGTCGCCCCGGCGGCATGCTGCTGGCGCAACCAGTGGACCAGGGGCGCAGAGACCTGGCTGGTGCAGAAACCGGCCAGCGCCGGTGGGATCACCAGTGCCTGCAACCCGCCGTCAGCACCTTGCCGGCTGTCGTACACCCGGCTCGGAGCGTGCTCGGCATCCACCTGCCAATGGCTGACCCGCAGCAACGGCAGGTGCCCGCCGGACTGCTCGCCGGCTACCCGGTTGGCCACCGCGAACAGGTCGGTCAGGCCATGCACCGCGGCCATCTGCACGCCCGGATAAAGGAGTACGCCCAGCTCGGCGACCGCACCTTGAATAGCCACTGTCAGTTTTCCCCCGGTTTATGTCGATGCGGCCAATCCTCGAAGCGCCGCCGCAAGCCGATACTGGGCCCCAGGTCGAACACTCACTTGGAGACAATCCCATGGCCAGACAGGCACTCATCGTAATCGATATCCAGAACGACTACTTCGCCGGGGGCAAATGGCCGCTGGTGGGGGTCGAAGCCGCTGCCGACAACGCCGCCCGGCTGATCCGGGCCTTTCGCCAGAAAGCCGCACCGGTGGTGCACATTCGCCACGAATTCGCCTCCGCCGACGCGCCGTTCTTCACACCAGGCTCGGAAGGTGCGCAATTGCACGCCAAGGCTCGCAACCAGGGCGACGAGCCGGTGGTGCTCAAGCACCACGTCAACGCATTCCGCGAAACCGAGTTGCAAACGCTCCTCCAGCAGCAAGGCATCGAGGAACTGGTGATCGTCGGCAACATGAGCCACATGTGCGTGGAAGGTACCGCCCGGGCCGCCGCCGACCTGGGTTACCCGGTGCAGGTGATCGACGACGCCTGCGCCACCCTGGACCTGGAGTTCAACGGCAGGCGGGTGCCCGCGGCCCAGGTGCAGAGCGCCGTGATGGCGGCCCTGGCATTCGCCTATGCCAGCGTCCTGTCCACCGATGAGTTCCTGGCCTCAGCCTGACACTCCCGAAGCTCCAGCGCTGCGTTCACAGGTTGGCTGGCTCAACAGGCAACCTGTACACGGAGGCTGCCCAGCACAACTAGACGGCAGCACTGGCTGGGCTTTCGTTCAACTAACGAAGATCAAGCTGGCGTTCAATTTAAAAGCGATCGTGAGAATGAGTTTCATTAATAACGAAAAGTTTAATTAAACAGGTGATTAATTTAAGAACCAATGAAACGATTCAATTAAATTGAATTAAAAACAAGCCAGCTATTCAATAGCCTGCTAATCGTTAGTATCGATATCGCTTGAAGACCTTCAACTTTCATTCTCATCAATACCCCCGGCCCTGCTAGCCGAAACCCACCCTAAGATCTTTTCAGAATAGTTTCCCTGCGAGCCATAAAACTGCGTTATGAGCCAGTTCATTCGCCTTGCTTGCAAAAACCAAGGCCTTGGCTAACTTGATAGCTACTCGCCACTGAAGTGCTCTTCAGCCGCTAGAAAACCAATAAGAAACCAGCCGAGGAAGCAACTACCCGAACGCTCGAATTCGCACTATCGACATGGAATCGGTCATTTCAATCAAGAGGGATGCTTGATGAAGCGTAGTTCGTTGCCTCGTGCCTTTTCGTTGAAGGGTACAACTGAAAACTATTGGCTCTCACTGCTGGTCTTCTCGGTCCTGGTGATCGCCAGCTTCCTGCTGTTCGAAGAGCAGATCCAGCAGTTGCTCGAACATCTGGGCAACTTCCTCCCCGACGATCCCGTGCAACGCACCAGCCTCGCCCTGTTGCTGGTGGCGCTGCTGGCCCTGGATGTACTACTGCCGGTGCCTTCGAGCCTGGTGGCACTGCTGGCGGTGGCCGCCCTGGGTGCCATCGGCGGCTACCTGGTGATCTTCGTCGGCCTGTGCCTGGGCGCAGCACTGGGCTATTGGCTGGGCGCCGGCTACTTCCGCCTGCTGTCCAGCTGGCTGGGCCTGCGTACCTGGCAGCCCGGGCAGATGGCCTACCGTCTCAGCACCTGGTCGCTAATCTGCCTGCGGGGAGTTCCGGTACTGGCGGAAACCTCGGTACTGGCCGCCGGTATGCAACGCTACCCACTGCGCCAGTTCCTGCTGGTCACGACCCTGGCCAATGCCGGCCTGGCCCTGGCCTACGCCGCCATCGGCAGCCTGCTGGTGGAACAGAACGCCCTGCTGGCGACCATCCTCGCGAGCATGGTGCTGCCGGGCCTGTTCCTCGGCGCCCGCAGCCTGTTCAAGCCACGCCCCATGCAACCCCGCATCGCCCAGCCTGAGGTGCTGGAGGGGCGCTTCGAGGTCAGCTACCACTACCCGGTGCTCTTCAGCGACCACCTGTTCCAGGTCGACAATCCCTGCCTGCGCCAGCAACTGCTGCAAACGAGCGGCGCACGCGCCACGGTGCTGGTCTTCGCCGATGCACAACTGCTGCACTGCTGCCCGCAATTGGCCCAGCAGATCGGCGACTACTTCAGCGCCCATGCCCCCGAGCTGTACCTGAAGGCCGCGCCGATCGCGGTGCCGGCCGGAGAGCTGTGCAAGACCCCAGACGTGCTGCAACAGCTGTATGCGCACATGCTCGAACATGGCCTGGATCGTCATTGCCACGTCCTGGCCCTGGGTGGCGGGGCGGTGCTCGATGCCGTGGGCTACGCCTGCGCCACGTTCCACCGGGGCATGCGCCTGGTCCGCATTCCTACCACGGTGCTGGCGCAGAACGATGCCGGCATCGGGGTGAAGAACGGCATCAATGCCTTCGCCCAGAAAAACCTGCTGGGCGCCTTCTACCCGGCCACGGCGGTGATCAACGACTTCCAGCTGCTGCTCAGCCTCTCACCGCGCGACCAGGTCGCCGGGCTGGCCGAGGCGGTGAAGGTGGCGGTGATCAAGGACGCGCCGTTCTTCCAGTGGATGGAGGAACAGGCCGAGGCCTTGGCCGGTTTCGAGCACAGCGCCAGCCGCTACGCCATCCGTCGCTGCGCCGAGCTGCACCTGGGGCATATCACCGGCGCCGGCGATCCTTTCGAGCGGGGCAACGGCCGGCCGCTGGACTACGGCCACTGGGCCGCCCACAAGCTGGAGAATCTCAGCCAGCACCGCTTGCGCCATGGCGAGGCGGTGGCCGTGGGCATGGCCCTGGACGCGCTCTACGCCAATGCCAGCGGCCTGCTGAGTGATGCCGAGACCCGGCGCCTGCTGCGATTGCTCGATCGCCTGGGCTTCAACCTGTGCCCCGCGGAGCTGAACCTCAAGGATGCCCAGGGCCGCTCGCTGGTGCTGCAAGGGCTGGAAGAGTTCCGCCAGCACCTGGGAGGCCAGTTGTCGATCCCGATGCTCAAGCGCCTGGGACAGTCCATCGACCTGCATCACATCGAACTGCCGCTGATGGAGCAGGCCCTGGCGCGCCTGGCCGGCAGCCATGGCCCGGACTTCGCCTGGACCGAGGGCTGCGCGCAATGAGCCAGTCGCCCCTGACCACCTGGCTGACCCTGGGCCGAGTCTCCAACCTGCCGACGGTGTGGACCAACGCCGCGGCCGCGGCCCTGCTGGCCAGCAGCGCGACGACCCTGGACCCGCCCTCGCCGCTGGTCTGGACCTTGCTGCTGGTGGCGCTGTCGGCGCTGTACCTGGCGGGCATGCTGCTCAATGACTTGCTCGACGCCGACTGGGACCGCCGCCACCAGAACCCGCGGCCGATCGTCCTGGGGCTGGTCAGCAGTACCCAGGTGAGCCTGGCCACCGCCGCCCTGCTATCGCTGGCGGCCCTGGCGGTGCTCGGCCTCAGCCACTTGATCGCCCAGCCCCATTGGCTGCTGGCCAGCGCTGGGTTGCTGCTGCTGTTCATCCTGGCCTACGACCTGCTGCACAAGAAGTACCCCCATAGCGTCTGGCTGATGGGCGGCTGCCGCTCGGCCCTGTACCTGACCGCCGCCGCCAGCCTGGCCATGCCGCCGCAGCCGTTGTGGCTGTGCGCCGCGCTGCTGGGCATCTACATCGCCGGCCTGACCTACCTGGCCCGCCTGGAACACCGCAACCAGCTGCTCAGCCGCCTGCCGCTGTTGCTGATGCTCAGCCCCCTGGCCCTGGCTGCCTATGCCGACAACAGCGCGTTCTGGCTGGTACTGCTGCTGTGGCTGGGCTGGCTGGGCTGGCACTACCAGCGCCACCTGGCCAATCCGCGCCAGCGGCAGATCCGTGCCTTCATCGGAGCAGGACTGGCAGCCCTGCCGCTATTCGATGCCCTGGTACTGGCCCTGGCCCACCAGCCGCTGGGCAGCCTGCTGTGCGTGCTGGTGTTCTTCCTGCTGCCCCACCTTCAACGCTGGATCAAGCCGACATGAACATGGACGTCACCGCTTCCTCGCCAGCCCTGGCCATGCGCCATGAGGCCTTTGCCCAGCGCCGCCAGTTGCTGGAGCAGCAACTGCACAGCGACACCCGCCACTGGTGGCGGCAAGCCCTGGAGCAACTGGCCAGCCAGCCATCGGCCAATACCCTGGTACTGCTCAGCGCCCAATGCCCGCGCCGGCTTGGCGATACGCCGGTGCCGCAAGCCCCGGGCTGGAACCTGGCCCAACTGGCCCGTGCAGTGCTGCTGGGACAACTGCTCGAACAGCAAGGCGCCGCAGGACAGCTGCCGCTGCTGCGCCAGTTGTTCCTGTGGGGCGACGACCAGGAGAAATGCGTGCTGCTCAAGGTCCTGGACGACCTCGACAACCAGGGCCGCAGCCTGGAGCTGGCACTGCAGGCGGGGCGCACCAACAACCGCGAGGTGTTCGCCGCCATCGCCCTGGACAACCCCTTCGTCGCCCGCCACTACCAAGGCCGGGCCTTCCACCAGCTGCTGCTCAAGACCCTGGGCATGGGCCTGGATTGCGGGCGCATCGCCGGCCTGGAACAGCGGCGCAGCGTCGACCTCAACCAGCTGGCCCTGGAGCACATGGAAGAACAACTGGCCGCGGGTCGCAGCGTCAACGACAGCCTGCCCCGGGCCATCGCCTTCGAGCTCTTGAGCCCGGCCCAACTCCAGCGCTTGCGCGGCTTCTGCCAGCAGCAGCGCCTGCCGGCGCACTGGCTGGGGCATTTCCCGCCTGGCACCTGAAGCGCCCGCACCTATCGAGCTTCCTCCACCACTACCTCAGGGATTCACCATGGCCAAGTATTTCGATCCGCATATCCATATGGTCAGCCGCACCACCGACGACTACCAGAACATGGCCGCCGCCGGCATCACCGCGGTCATCGAGCCGGCCTTCTGGCAAGGCCAGGCGCGCACCAGCGTCGGCAGCTTCATCGACTACTTCGACACCCTGCTGGGCTGGGAGCGTTTTCGCGCCAGCATGTTCGGCATCCACCATTTCTGCACCATCGGCCTGAATCCCAAGGAGGCCAACGACCTGTCGGTGGCCAACGAGGTGCTGGAGATCCTGCCGCGCTACCTGGTCAAGGACGGCGTGGTGGCCGTCGGCGAGATCGGCTACGACGACATCACCCCCGAAGAGGATCGCTTTCTCGCTGCCCAGCTCGAACTGGCCAGGCAATTCAACCTGCCGGTCCTGGTGCACACCCCGCACCGGGACAAGATCGGCGGCACCAAGCGCACCCTGGCGGTGATCCGCGAGGTGGGGATCGCCGAACACCTGGTGATCATCGACCACCTCAACGAACTGACCCTGCCCCTGGTGCTGGACAGCGACTGCTGGCGCGGGCACTCCATCTACCCCAACACCAAGATGTCCGAGCAGCGCATGGTGGCCCTGCTGCAGCAGTACGGCACCGAGAAGATGGTGGTCAACAGCGCCGCCGACTGGGGCATCAGCGACCCGCTCAAGGTGCCCAAGACCGGGCAGGCGATGCTTGCCGCCGGCTTCAGCGAAGCCCAGGTGGAGCAGGTGCTGTTCCACAACCCGGTGGACTTCTTCGCCCAGAGCGGGCAACTGGACAAGCAGTTGGTCAGCACTGCGCTGCCCATCGACCAGCGTCGCCAGTGGCAAGACAACTCTGCCCTGCGGGGCCAGGAGCCGGTGGTCAAATGAGCAGCCGGAGCGGCTGGAGCGCTGCGCAACTGGGCTATTGCGGCAACGTGCACCCGGCGCCGGACCTCGCGGCCCTGCGGGCGTCGATCCAGGAACAGTTCCAGGGCGTGCGCCGGCAGCGGGGGCTGGCGGTCCAGGACAGCGGCCTATGGATCAGCGCCCGGGCCGCCGCCCAGTTGCAGCAGCCAGAGGCCCGCGAGGCCTTCCTCGACCTGCTGCACGAGTGCGGGCTGCGCCTGACCTCGCTCAATGGCTTCCCCTATGGCCAGTTCCATGAGGGCGTGGTGAAGGCCGAGGTCTACCGGCCAACCTGGGCCGAGCCGCCGCGCCTGGAATACAGCCTGCAATTGGCCCATTTGCTGGCTGCCGCGCTGCCCCTGGACTGTCACCAGGGGGTGATCTCCAGCGTGCCCCTGGGCTATGCCGCCAGCTGGGACCCGGCCCAGCAACAGCAGGCCGAGGAGCAACTGCGGCAACTGACCGCCGAACTGGCCAGCCTGCATCGCCAGAGCGGCAAGCGGATCCTGGTGTGCCTGGAGATGGAGCCGGACTGCGTGCTGGAGAATACCGAGCAGGCCATCGCCTTCTTCAAGCACTGGCGCAGCGTCGATCCCCATCACGGCTACCTGGCCTTGTGCTTCGATGTCTGCCACCAGGCGGTGATGTTCGAAGACTGCTACCAAGCCCTTGAACGCCTGCTGGCGGCCCGGGTACCGGTGGGCAAGATCCAGCTGTCCAACGCCCTGGTCTGCCAGCTGCCATTCGCCGATCGCCGGCGCCGCGAGCAGGTCCTGCAGGCCCTGGGCAACTTCGTCGAAGCCACCTACCTGCATCAGGTCAAGGCCCGGGATGCCAGCGGGCAACTGCTGGCCTGGGCCGACCTGCCCGCTGCACTAAAGGCAACGGCGCCGGCACTGGGACAATGCCCGGAGCTGCGGATCCATTTCCATGTGCCGCTGTTCAGCGAGCAGTTCCTGCTGGCCGAGCTTCACGGCAGCCAGCAGGCCCTGCTGCGCACCTTCGACTTCCTCGCCGAGCATCCGCATTTCCAACCGGTGCTGGAGGTCGAGACCTACAGCTGGAACGTGCTGCCCGACACCCTGCGTCCGGATGGCCAGCAGGCGCTGCTGCGGGGTATTGCCGCGGAATTGCAGTGGGTCGAGGGACAACTGCGCCAGCGCCAGCTGCTGCGTGTCCAATCCAGCCCCCTGGAGCGCCCCGCCCATGCCAACTGAGCGCGCCCGCCAGCCGCTGCTGCTGATCAACGTGGTGGGCCTGACCCCCAGCCTGCTGGGAGCGGCCACGCCACGGATCAACGCCTTGTTGCAAAGGGCGCGGATGGCCACGCTGCGCCCGGTTTTCCCGGCGGTGACTTCGACGGTACAAGCTTCGTTCATCACCGGCCTGCCCCCTTCGGGGCACGGTATCGTCGGCAACGGATGGTACTTTCGCGACCAGGCCGAAGTGCGCTTCTGGCTGCAACCCAACGCCCTGGTCCAGGGCGAAAAGGTCTGGCAAGCCCTGCAACGGGAGATCCCCGGCCTGCGCTGCAGCCAGTTGTTCTGGTGGTTCAACATGTACGCCGAGGTGGACGCCGCGATCACCCCGCGCCCCCACTACCCGGCCGACGGGCGCAAGTTGTTCGGCCTGTACTCCTCCCCTTCGGACCTGCACCAGCGTGTCGAGCAGCAGATCGGCGAGTTTCCGTTCCCGGGTTTCTGGGGGCCGGCCGCCGGGATCGCCTCCAGCCGCTGGATCGTCGACTGCGCCATGGCCGAGTTCCAGATCACCCGTCCCGACCTGCAACTGGTCTACCTGCCGCACCTGGACTACAGCCTGCAACGGGTAGGGCCCGAGCACCCGTCCATCGCCGACGAAGTGCGGGCCATCGACCATGAGGTCGGGCGTTTGCTGGACTTCGCCCGGGCCCAGGACGCGGCGGTGATGCTGGTCTCCGAATACGGCATCGAGGCGGTGCAGCAGTCGATCTCCATCAACCGCATCCTGCGCGAACAGGGCCTGTTGCAAGTGCGCCACTCGGTGGCCTGGGAGCTGCTGGACCCCGGCGCCAGCGCTGCCTTTGCGGTGGCCGACCACCAGATTGCCCACGTGTATGTGCACCGTGCGCAAGACATCGCCCGGGTCAAGGCGCTGCTGCAACGCCAGCCCGGCATCGAGCAGGTGCTGGACAAGCACGAGCAGCGGGCCTGGCAGCTCGACCATCCGCGCAGCGGCGAGCTGGTGGCGGTGGCCGCACCGGGCTTCTGGTTCGATTACTACTACTGGCTGGACGACCGCCTGGCCCCGGACTTCGCCCGCACCGTGGATATCCACCGCAAGCCGGGCTACGACCCACTGGAGCTGTTCGTCGACCCGGCGATCCGCTTTCCCAAGCTGCGAGTGGCGCGCCGCCTGCTGCAGAAGAAGCTCGGCTTTCGCTACTACATGGACTTGATCCCCCTGGACACCGGACTGATTCGCGGCAGCCATGGACGCTTGCCGAGCAGCGAGCAGGTCGGCCCCTTGTTGATCACCGATTGTGATTTACCACTGCCGGAGCAGTTACCGGCCACTGCGGTAAAGCACCTGCTCCTAGCGCATTTCCTAGGGCGCCCCTATGACGATACGGCTCAGGCCAAGGAGATTCCATGCGGCGAACCATCCCTATAGTGCTCGGTATGCTGGGTTGCCTCGCGCAAGCCCAGGCAGCCAGCACTTTCGAATGCAAAGACTTCCTCAATTTCGCGGGTGACCGGGAGGGCACCTTCAAGTCCTTCCAGCAAGACCCGGACACCATGGCCTGGAACTGGTTCGTATGCCTGAACAAGCCCGATCCATCCAAGAGCTCACAACTGCTCTGGGAATCCTTCAAACCCTCCAACGAGGTGTACCTCAGCAACGGCGGACCACCCCTGCCGTACAACATGCCTGCCAACGTTCCGGTCGAGGTGACCCAGGCAGCCGGTGGCATCCCCGGAATGGACCCCAACGGGCTGTTCCTCAACCTGGGCGACGACCGTGACGGCAGCACCAACAACGGCATCCAGCAGGTCGACGGCCTGGCCCTCTACATGGGCAACAAGGCGCCACCGGCGCAGGCTGGCCAGCCCGTGCGCTTCCACCTGTTGATGGGCGAGCAGACCTACAACTACATCGTCAATCAGAAGGTCTACAACCGTAACGGCCTCTCCACCCTGACCACCGACCTGGTGTTTCCCGCCACCGCCTGGGAACTGAAGACCTCCTGGCTGTGGATCGGTGGCGATGCCACCTTCAAGCAGCAACTCGCCACCCAGGGCTACTACATCGCCCAGGGCTTCTACATCGACAAGATGGGCAACTACCACACAGGTTTTGCCGGGCTCAGCGGCATGCATGTGATCAACAAGCTGACCGAGGGTTGGGTCTGGACCACCTTCGAGAACCGCCACAACCCCGACTACACCGTGACCAACCAGCCCAAGCCGCAGCCAATGACCAACACCACTGGTCCGACCGAGGCCGCCCAGAAGGTGAATCCGCAGTTCCAGCAGCAGAACCCGACGCTGGCCAGCTACGAGCTCATTGGCGTGCAGTACAACCCCGATAATCCAGAGCCCAAGCTGCTGGCCAACTCGCAGTTGGAGTCGGCCTTCCAGAGCAGTTCCTCGTGCCTGGCCTGCCATAACACCGCCGCCATCAAGAAAAACACCTTCTTCGACTTCGCCATCCCGCAGAACGACGGCATCGTCTACCCCACCGCCGTACTGCCGCCTTCCGACTTCGATGGCTACCACAAACTGGACTATGTCTGGTCGCTGAAACGCGCCCAATGGCAACGCTAAGGAGCAGCTCATGAGCGTCTTGAACTTTCCACGGATCTACTTCAACGGCCACATGTACTGGAACCCGCCAACCGCCAACAACAACGACGTATTCCCGCTGTACGACGCGGTGAACATGTGCATGAACTGGAAGTTTCTCAACAAATTCGGCATCAACGATGCCAACGCCAGCAGCAAGCTGCTGCCCTGGATGATCACGGGCCTGAAGTACGAGGAGGTGCCGGACTATGTCCTGCAGGTGCCCGGTAACGGCAGTCCAAAGGGCTATCCGATGATTCCCGCCGAATGGGACCTGTTCGGCGATAACTCCTGCGGCACGGTCGACTACAAGAACATTCGCTCGACCATCGTTGGCGGTGAGTTCCAGGCCAACAGCTATATTTCCAACGACGCGCTGATCGACAAGGGCTACCAGTTCTATGGCGCCCCCTTCGGCGGTACCGAACCGACCCCCGCGCGCTTCGTCGATATCAGCCCCTGGCAGAACACCTTTACCGCGCTGTATTTCGACAACATGACCATCGGCGATGATCAGTGCGGGCTGGTCATGCCGCGCCAGTACCGCATGCTCGACCGCTTCCTTAACTTCAACTGGGGGGCTTTTGGTGGCCTGAACTACGTGACCACCACCTGGCAGACCTGCTTCCCGAAAGAGACCCTGCAATGGAACGCCGGTAATTCCGTACTGTTGAAAACCTTGTTCGAGCAGATGAATAAACAAGGCGCCCAGGGCCTGATGTTCAGATTCACCACCTTCCTGACCTTCTACGACCTGAACGGCATCTTCAACGACTTCCCGCCGGTGAACAGCCACTCCAAGAGTGAAGCGGCCCTGCAGGCGATGCATGACATGTACCAGAAGGGCCTGAACAACGTGGCCGATATCTTCTACAACCCGGCCTATAGCCGTACCGTCGGTACGCTGGGCCTGTGGTTCGCCGACAAGGAATACCCCACGGCGCCGGCCGGGCTGCGCCTGGCTCCCAAGGAGCCGGTCCCGTTCTTCAAGGCGGTTCCGGGCGACTCGATCATCTACCCGCCGACCCGGGATCAGACGGTCACCCTCGGTGTCATCAGCGCCCAGGCCAACGGCGATGTACTGTCCCTGGACCTGGGCAATACCTTTCCGTTCTTTCCGGTCGGTGACGATCCTCTGGTGCCTCCAGCGATCGTTGAGGCGAACAAGGGGGTCCCGGTTCCCGGCAAGTTCAACGTCGGCAGCTACGACGTGGTCTATCGCACCACGGACAGCCCGACGCCCATTACCCTGGCCAGCTTCGGTTTCGAGCATTACCGCCAGAGCGAGTACGACAAGCGGGCCGGTCTGCTCGACCTGCCGCTGAGCCCGCAGGCCCAGGAGCAGCTGAAGCAGGAAGGCCGGCTAGAGCTGCACTTGCAGGGCAGTTCCCCGACACTGGTCGCCGCCGCGCAACAGACCTGGACCGCCGAGGTCATCGAAAGCGGCAGCTTCATCAATGTCGGCGATCCCCAGCCGCTGACCCTGAAGATCATGGTGCAATGCAACGGCAAGCCTGCGCCCAAGGGCACCCGGCTGCGAGTCGCCGAATACAACAACGCCTTCAGCGCGACCACCAGTAGCTACTACCTGGGGTTCACCAACGATGAAGTCGATTTCACCCTGATCAATGACTTTCCGGGGGATCGCAGTCAAAACACCGAGAACCTGCCGCGGTTCGTCAACAGCCCGGTTACTGCCAACCTTCTGGCCGTGGGCCGTGGTCGCAGGCTCCAGGCCCTGTCGAAGGCCAAGAAGCAAGAGTCCGTGCCGATCACCTACAAGGCGTTCCTCGGCCAGCCCTCGGCCTTGTCCTTGAAGGCCTGCCTGCAACTCGTCGGCGGTCAGCCCCAGCAAACCCCCTTGGATGGTTCGAACATCAACGTGAACTACAGCGTGGCGCTGATCGAGACCGACGACCAAGGGGTGGCGCAGATCTCGGTAAAAGGCACAGCACCTGGCTTCCCGACCCTGCGCTTCTTCTTGGCGGATGAACCGGTGTCGTTCAGCTTCAACGTCAATGACGCCTACATCGACTTCCTGGCACCGATCCGGGTGCTGCCGCAGGAACCGAATCTGCTCGAGGAGTTCGTCGAGACCTGGAACCAGGTGTGCAAGTACACCGACTCCAACGTGCGGATCTGGAATCAGTTCATCTTTCCCAGGATCCTCCGGCCCTTCTACTACCTGTACCCGATCATGAACAAGTTCATGCCGCTGGACTCGCTGCAGCGCATCGAAGGGGCGATCGAGCAGTTCACCCGCCTGATCAGCCAGAAGTACCAGGAGGAAAGCACCCTGGCGATGCCCATCACCCGGGATCTGCCGCAAAGCCGGCGCAAGGTGCTGGAAACCTGGGCCAACCAGTTGGTGAAACAGGGATACCCGCCCCAGAAGCTCAACATCACCGAGTGCCCGTGAGCCCCAATCACGATCATCACTGAACGGATGCCGAGCGCGAGATGCGCGCCCGGTCCATCCCAAGGAGCGTTGCGATGCGAATCCGTATCTTCAGGCACCTGCTGGCAGCCGCCACCTTGCTCTGCGCCAGCCAGGCGGTACTGGCCGACCAGAACGGCGACAACGTGTATTTCAACATGGGCGTGCACAACACCAAGGGCTGCACCGCCCTGAACAACAACTGCATCGCCAAGCGCAAGGCCGGTGAGCCGGCCGACCCGCAGTTCCCCGCGACCTGGATCAGCGACTGGACCATGTACCGGGTCACCAACAACTACGAGAAGAACCAGCCGCCCTACAGCAGCCCGCCCAGCACCCTGCAACCGAGCGACTACACGGTGTCCCAGGGCACCAGCTACTACGACAACACCTATGTACCGGCCGACGGCGACGGCACCGGGGCGATGATGGAGCACTACGAGAAGTACTGTCTGCCGATCTTCCCGATCAAGGACAACAACTACACCTGCTCCTTCGTCTCCCTGGGCAACAAGGCCTACTTCCTCACCTACCCCGAGGACCGCCCCAAGGACATGCCGGCCTGCTGCATGTTCTCGCCAATGAACCATCCGCCGCGCCAGGACTTCGTCAAGCACCTGCCCTACAGCGCCAGCCGCAGCCAGAACCTGGGCGGCAGCGTGCTGGCCTATGCCCTGGAGCTCAAACCCCAGGGCCAGCCACCGATCCTGTTCGGCTATGCCTTCAACAAGCAGGCCACCAGCGACGGCCCGGGCCAGCCGGCCTACCAGCACCCGCAGTCGTTCTACTTCTCCGGCGATGCCAGCGTGGCCAACGCCCCCATCGTCAGCCAGAACTACCGCAACTGGAGCAACGCCAAGCCGGACCCGGCCAAGACCTGGGACCAGGTGGCGCAGATGTGCCCGTCCAACCCGCCGGACTGCCAGCTCTTCACCCCACCGCCATCGCTGAAGAACGGTGCACGGCCGCAGTGGAACCAACTCGCGCCCATTTCGCAGTGACAGGAGCCGCCTCATGAATCATTGGAGCCGTTTCACCGCGCTGCTGCTGTTGGTCGCGGCCAGCCTGCCGGCCAGTGCCCTGCAGCCCACGGCAGCGACCTCGCAGACCGTCGGCCAGTGCCCGCCGCTGCCGGTGGTCCCTGCGGCCGGGGCGTCGCAGCAGGCCTTCGATCAATACAGCTGGCAGCTGTTCATCGCCTTGAACTGGCCGGCCCTGGCCGGGCAACGTGGCACCCCGGATTGCAGCAAGCCCCTGGGCAGCACTGGCGATACCGTGTGGCAGAGCTACAAGAGCGTCGCCGAGACCTTCCTGCCTGACGGCCAGGACCCAGGCCCCTGGGATACCCCGCCGAAAGCCCGGAGCCTGAGCCTGATCAACATCGCCGCGGTGAAGAACAACCAGGTGGTGCAATCGGACCTGCAGGCCGTGGGTGGCTGGCTGATCGACCAGCGCCAGAACCCGACCTACTACGACATCGCCACCAACCAGGTGTCCTACAGCTACATCGTCGACAACCAGTTCTACAACGCCGATATCGTCGAGGCGGCCAAGAGCATCAAGTTCCCCAGCAACGCCACGGAGGTCAAGTCCAGCTGGCGCATCATGACCGCCAGCGACGACACCAGCCGCTACCTGACGATGCAGGCCCAGGTCACGAAGTTCGACGACCAGGGCAAGCCCATTGGCGTGATGGACGCCAACCTGGGACTGGTGGGCCTGCACATCATCACCAAGGTGGATGGCTTCCCGCAGTGGGTGTGGTCGACCTTCGAGCAGGTCGACAACGTGCCGCCCAAGGTCCAGCAAGGGAACCAGTGGGTGGATCAGCCGGCAGCCGGCGTCTTCTACTCCTACTACGATGCTTCGGCCCCGGCGAACAAGGTCAACCAGTCGCCCTGCAACTGGCAACCGGTGAACTCGGGCATGGTGTGCCAGCCCAAGCCCGGCGCCAGCTTCAAGACCCCGGACCCACTGAACCGCTACACCCCGATCACCCCGGGCACCCAGCAGGTCAACGGGCAGTTCCAGAGTAGTCCGCCGGTGCAATCCAGCGTGTTCAAGAACTACCAGCTGATCACCACCCAGCGCCCACAGCAGCCCAACAACCCGGGCAACCCGCTGGGCGCGCCGACGCCATCGCTGTCAGCCAACGTCACCATGGAAGCCTATATCCAGCCCAGTAGCAGCTGCATGAACTGCCACACCATGGCGACCCCGCTGAACAGCTTCAGCAAGAGTGACTTCTCCTACGTGTTCCGCTTCGCCCAAGCCCCAGCAACCGCCAGCCACCAGGCCAAGGACTAGACCATGAGCATATTGAACGGACCCCGGCTGAACTTCTGGGGCGGTATCTCCACCGATGTCAGCGTGCCCAACAACTCGCCGACCCTGCCCACCGGCGCGACCAGCACGATGGATCTGTTCGACCTGACGAACTCGGTGGTGGCTCCCGCCGCGCAGGGCTATAGCGATGACCAGTTGTATGCGCTGATCAACGCTCCCGACCCCGAGATCGGTCCCCAGAGCCGCTACACCGCCGGCGGCTGGAACCACTACGGCGACCATGTGGTGAGCCTGCAGAATGCACGGATCAGCTCCCAGGGCACCCCGGGCAACATCGAGCCCAGCGGCGACCTGGTCGGCCAACCGGTGTACCTGCTCGGTTCCCTGGTCCCCGGCACAGGGCAAGGCCCCTACTCGGGACCGATGATGGTCGACCTGGACCCGACGGCGACCACCACCACGCAGATTTTCGTCGGTGGCCTGCAGATCGGCGATGGCGACACGCCCCAACTGCTGATCCGCTGGGACAGCGTGTGCAGCAGCTTCGACGTCAATACCCGGGTACTGCTGCCGCGAACCATGGACTCGCCCGGCTCCTTCCATGGCAGCGGCACCTTCCAGCTGACGTTCCCCCTGAGCAGCATCGTCAGCTACAACCATGCCAGCCCCGGGCTCAAGGCGCTGATCGAGGATCCACGCGCCACCGGCCTGGTCCTGCGTTTCGTGATGTTCGAAATGTGCCCGACCTTGACCACCGCGCAACTGAACGCCGACTACGCGGCCAATCAGTTCAGCCCCAACCCGAGCATTGGCCGGGTCATCGGTACACTGGCCACCGCCTATGCCAACGAGCCGCAGATCTGCCCGCCGGGCCGGCAACTGGTCAATGCCGACAAGAACATCGGCAGCGTCGCCTATGCCGAGGTCGCCAATGGCCTGCTGAGCCTGGACATGGTCAACCTGGTCCCCAAGCAGACCTTCAGGGCCCGGCGCGACGACATCACCAGCCCCATCGGCCCGAACGCCGACTACGGTCCCATCACCATCGCGGCTGGCAATACGCCGCTGGCGCTCTACCAACCCAGCGATCCGATGCTGTTCGACTACTACCTGTACGGCGGCATTCTTGATCTACCGCTGAACATGACCCAGTTGCAGCAGGTCCAGAACAATCCCCTGAATGTCAGTGCCCCCGGAACTACCCAGAATCCACCGATGTCCGCCCGCGAGGTTGCCTACCGGGTCTACACCGATCAGCGCAACAGCTACTTCGATCCCAACGACCGCAGCATCCAGGTCACCTTGCAAGCTCGCTATCTTGGAGGACCGATGCCGAAGGACATACAGATCGGCATCGCGGCGGCGGCGACCAACACTTACCAGGGCAAGCAGTACTGGGATTTCCTGCAGTTCCCGAACTCGCTGACGGTACCGGCTGGCCAGTCCTCGGTGAGCTTCAACATCAGCCCGCAGAGCGACTCCAGCGCCCTGGCCGGCTTCACCACGCTGACCTACATCATCAACAACGACACCACCTATCCGACCTACAGCAACTTCCGCAAATACTCGCGCACCGATTTCGGCATCCCGGCCGGCAGCCAGGTCACCTGGGAGCAGGTGTACGAGAACGTGCTGCGCTTTCATTACCTGGCCTTCCCGGCCATGTCGCGCTACATCCAGCTCAACCAGCCCGACGCGGTAATGGGGGCCAAGCAGGCGATCCTCGCGCGGATCTCTCCCGACTACCAGAACACCACGCTGTACATGTCGGTGGTGCGCTCGATGTCGCCGAGCCAGCGCGCGTTGCTCACCGCCTGGCTCAACGGCACCCCATGGCAGCCTTGAAGGAGAAGACGCCCATGCCTGTTGCCCTGCATATCCCCGCACAGCCGGAACAACAACTGCGGCCCAGCCAGATCGTTGCCCACGGCCTGCTCAACCCTCGTGGCGTCTGCCTCCAGGAAGATGGCAGCCTGCTGCTGGCCGAAGCCGGCTCGGGGCTGGCAGACCAGCCCTTCAGTGGGCGCATCAGCCGCCTGCGCCCGAACCCGCAAGCTCCCGGCGAGTACTTGCCCCCCGAGGTACTGGCCCAGGGTTTTCGCTCGATGAACATGCAGTCGCGGATGTTGCGCGATGAAATCATGGGCCTGTCGGACATCGCCCTGGGAGCCGGGCGTTGCCTGGCCAGCCAGACCGACTATGTCGCCGGCTCGAAGCTCGTCGACCTGCAATACAGCCCGCCCGAACCGGTATTCCACAGCCGCGGCAACCTCAACTCGCTGTGCTACCACCCTGGGCGTCGCAGCTGGCTGGCGGTCAAGCCCGATACCAACCAACTGGTGGAGTTCGTCGATGACGGCGAACAGGTCCTGGCGCAATTGCCCGACCTGGACCAGGGCCAGGAAGCCGTGCCGGTAACCCTGGTGTACGAGCCGCAGAGCGGGGCGGTGCTGATCAGCCTGTTTTCCGGCGAACTGCGCCACGACCCGGCGCGCCTGGGTATCGAGTTCGCCGACAAGGCCGGCCAGGTGATCCGGGCCTGGCCCGACAACGGACGGATCGAGGTGTTGGTGCGCGGGCTGCAATTACCCACCGGGCTGGCCCTGGACCCGCAAGGGCGGATCCTGGTGCTGGAGTTGTGCGACCGGCTGTTGCAGCCCTTGCAGCCGGACTGGTCCGGCGAGGCCTTGCACGGCGGATTCGCCCGTTTCAGCGGGCGCCTGCTGCGCTGCGACCTGCAACAGCGCAGCGTGCAGGTTCTGGCCAGTGGCCTGGATACGCCCTCCAACCTGTGTTGTGTCGAGGGCGCGGTGCTGGTTAGCGAGGGCATGGGCCTGAGTGGCCGGGCGATTCCCACGCCGGACCAGCGGGTGGTGGCCCTGGCTGGCTGCCTGCGGCGGGTGGCGCTGTAAGAGCCCGGTCGGCCAAAGTGGCTGAACTGGCTGTGCGCTACGGCTGCCTTCAGCGGACCGCAGCGCACAGCGCATCAGCGATGCTCGAGCGGTGAGGGCCAGCGCCCCCCTGCGTCAATCTGCAAAAGCCCTGGGGCAGAGGTCATTGCAGGCATTCCTGAGTCGATCATCGTTCATGCCCAGCACCCGGACCAGCGCTCTGCAGAACATGCAGGGCGTCACGGCCAGGACGATCAGCAAGCCGAGCACTGCCATGGCTGCGCTTGCGCCCAACGTCTCGGCGAATGCGCCACCGACCAGGACACCGAAGGGAATGACGCCAGCAGGCGCTGGCGGTCATACTCATCGCCCAGCCAGCCGCACAAGGCCCGGGACAAGACATCGGCGAAGGTGGCAATGGCGACGGAGGCGGAAAACAGCAGCGCATCGCCCGTCTTGTGCAGGATCCACCAGGCAATCGCCAACTGCCCGCAACGGGCCCCCACGGCATTCAGCAAGGCCGCGAGCTGGAGCAGATAGAAGCTGCGCACCAGGCCCCTGACGACGAAGCGGTCACCGCCCCTGGTGTCCCGCAATGCCGGTATCCACGCCTATCACCGGATGGCGGCCTGGCGGCTCATCCACGATAGTTCCGGTCAGCAGCTTGCAGCGCCTCATGCAAGACCTCCATCCATGGTGTCTTGCTCATGTCCCCGGGCGCTTGCCGACGCACCGGGGGGTTGTACGTCGGGTAGAAATGAAAACCCCCGCTAGGCGGGGGTTTTCGCAGGAGACTTCAGAGAGAAGTTCCGGGGAGCAGCTTAGAACGGAATATCGTCATCGAAGCTGTCGAAGTCCGGTGCCGGCTGCGGAGCAGGCTGTTGTGGCGCTGGACGCTGCGGAGCCTGTTGCGGACGTGGTGCCTGCTGGCGAGGTGCGGACTGCTGGTAGTTGTTGCCGCCGCCCTGTTGGTCGCCCTGTTGAGGACGGCCGCCCAGCAGCTGCATGGTGCCCTGCATGTCGACGATGATCTCGGTGGTGTAGCGCTTGATGCCGTCTTTTTCCCACTCGCGGGTCTGCAGCTTGCCTTCGATGTACACCTGGGAACCCTTGCGCAGGTATTCGCCGGCGATCTCGGCGACCTTGCCGAACATCGATACACGGTGCCACTCGGTACGCTCGACCTTCTGGCCGGTCTGCTTGTCGGTCCATTGTTCGCTGGTGGCCAGGCTCAGGTTGGTCACGGCGTTACCGTTAGGCAGGTAGCGAACTTCGGGATCCTGGCCGCAAGTGCCGACCAATATGACTTTGTTAACCCCACGGGCCATAACGTTCTCCTAGGCTTCGCGCGACGACGGCGCTGGATTGACCAGCTGCTCGAGGGTCGCGCGATCCAATAATTCGGTGTCCAATTTGATGTAAATGGCAGCCTCCTCGGCCACCACCACGGCATCTGTTACCCCTGCGACAGCCTTCAGGCGCTCGACCAGGCCGGCTTCGCGGATCGCTTCGGGCGATAACGGCAAGCGCAGGCTCGTCACATACGGGGGCTCGCGCATGGTAACAGCAAAGGCCAGCCAGAGTGCAGCCAGACCTGCGCATCCGAGGAACACAACCGACAAACCGCCATGCTGGAACAACCAGCCGCCGAGGATGCCGCCCAATGCCGAACCGAGGAACTGGCTGGTGGAGTACACCCCCATCGCCGTCCCCTTGCCGCCCGCCGGCGAGACCTTGCTAATCAGCGATGGCAGGGAAGCCTCCAGCAGGTTGAAAGCGGTGAAGAACACCACGGTGCCAATCACCAGCGCTTGCAAGCCGTTGCCGAACTCCCAGAAGAATAGCTCGGTGAGCAGCAGCGTACTGACCGCGCCCAGCAGAACTCGTTTCATTTTGCGTTTCTTCTCGCCATAGATGATGAACGGGATCATGGCGAAGAACGAAATCAGCAGCGCGGTCAGGTACACCCACCAATGCTGCTCCTTGGGCAAGCCGGCTTTTTCCACCAGGGCCAGGGGCAATGCGACGAAGCTCGACATCAGCATCGCGTGGAGCACGAAAATGCCCAGGTCCAGGCGCAACAGGTCGGGGTGCTTGAGCGTCGGAACCAGGGCCTGGCGCGCCACGCCAGACTCGCGGTGCTGCAGCGGGCCGGTAGAACGCGGCACGATGAAGGCGATGATCAGGATACCCACCAGGGCCATGGCGCCGGTGGCCAGGAACAGCCCCGAAAGACCGAAGCTACGGGTCAGCAGCGGGCCGACCACCATCGCCACGGCGAAGGACAGACCGATGGTCATGCCGATCATGGCCATGGCCTTGGTCCGGTGCTGCTCGCGGGTCAAGTCGGACAACAGCGCCATCACCGCCGCGGAAATCGCTCCCGCGCCCTGCAGGATACGTCCGGCGATCACGCCCCAGATGGAATCCGCGTTGGCTGCCAGCACGCTGCCCAGGGCGAACACGATCAGGCCCAGGTAGATCACGGGGCGCCGCCCGATGCGGTCGGAAATGATGCCGAAGGGAATCTGGAACAACGCCTGGGTCAGGCCGTACGCGCCGATCGCCAGGCCGATCAGGGCCGGGGTGGCACCCGCCAGATCCATTCCATAGGTCGCCAGGACTGGCAACACCATGAACATGCCAAGCATACGGAAGGCGAACACCAGGGCCAGGCCGCTTGCCGCGCGGGTCTCGCCACCACTCATGCGTTCGCTGTGGGGATCGTGCATGGAATAACCTCGTATGAACCGGCGGCGATTCTACCAGTCCGATCGATTGAGGGGATATATGGCGACGCTTTGCCGCGCAGCCCTTCCCGGCGATCGAAAAACCGCCGCCGATAGTGTGCATCCATCCAGTATTTAGTTTTATACTCCTGCCTTTACGCCCGCCGATCGAGGCCTCTTTTGGACAAGATTCTGATTCGTGGGGCCCGCACCCACAACCTGAAGAACATCGACCTGACCCTGCCCCGGGACAAGTTGATCGTCATCACCGGTCTGTCTGGGTCCGGCAAGTCATCCCTGGCTTTCGACACCTTGTACGCCGAAGGCCAGCGCCGCTATGTCGAGTCGCTGTCGGCCTACGCCCGGCAATTCCTGTCGATGATGGAAAAGCCCGATGTGGACACCATCGAAGGACTGTCCCCGGCGATTTCCATCGAACAGAAATCCACTTCCCACAACCCGCGCTCGACGGTCGGCACCATCACCGAGATCTACGACTACCTGCGCCTGCTCTATGCCCGCGTCGGTACTCCGCGCTGCCCGGACCACGATATCCCGCTGGAAGCCCAGACCGTCAGCCAGATGGTCGACCTGGTGCTGTCCCAGCCCGAGGGCAGCAAGCTGATGTTGCTGGCGCCGGTGATCCGCGAGCGCAAGGGTGAGCACCTGTCGGTATTCGAGGAGCTGCGAGCCCAGGGCTTCGTTCGCGCCCGGGTCAACGGCAAGCTGTTCGAACTGGACGAGCTGCCGAAGCTGGATAAACAGAAGAAGCATTCGATCGATGTGGTGGTCGACCGCTTCAAGGTGCGGGCAGACCTGCAGCAGCGCCTGGCCGAGTCCTTCGAGACGGCCCTGAAACTGGCGGACGGCATTGCCCTGGTGGCGCCGATGGACGACGAGCCCGGGGAAGAAATGATCTTCTCCGCCCGCTTCGCCTGTCCGATCTGCGGCCATGCCATCAGCGAGCTGGAACCCAAGCTGTTTTCCTTCAACAACCCGGCCGGTGCCTGCCCGACCTGCGATGGCCTGGGGGTCAAGCAGTTCTTCGACATCAAGCGCCTGGTCAATGGCGAACTGACCCTGGCCGAAGGCGCGATACGCGGCTGGGACCGGCGCAACGTCTATTATTTCCAGATGCTCGGCTCATTGGCCGCCCACTATGGTTTCAGCCTGGAGGTTGCGTTCAACCAGCTGCCGGCCGACCAGCAGAAGGTCATCCTCAATGGCAGCGGCACGCAGAACGTCGACTTCAAGTACCTGAACGACCGAGGCGACATCGTCAAGCGCTCCCATCCGTTCGAGGGCATCGTACCGAACCTGGAGCGCCGCTACCGCGAAACCGAGTCGGCCACCGTGCGTGAGGAACTGGCCAAGTTCCTCAGCACCCAGCCCTGCCCGGATTGCCGGGGTACGCGGCTGCGTCGCGAGGCGAGGCATGTGTGGGTCGGAGAAAAGACCCTGCCGGCCGTCACCAGCCTGCCTATCGGCGATGCCACCGATTACTTCGGTACCATCAAGCTCACCGGGCGCCGTGGCGAGATCGCCGACAAGATCCTCAAGGAAATCCGCGAGCGCCTGCAGTTCCTGGTCAATGTCGGGCTCGACTACCTGACCCTGGACCGCAGTGCCGATACCCTGTCCGGCGGTGAGGCCCAGCGTATCCGCCTGGCCAGCCAGATCGGCGCCGGCCTGGTGGGGGTGATGTACATCCTCGACGAGCCATCCATCGGCCTGCACCAGCGGGACAACGATCGCCTGCTGGGCACCCTCAAGCATCTGAGGGATATCGGCAACACGGTGATCGTGGTCGAACACGACGAAGACGCCATCCGCCTGGCCGACTATGTGGTGGATATCGGCCCGGGAGCCGGAGTGCATGGCGGCCAGATCGTCGCCGAAGGCACCGCGGCCGAGGTCATGCAGCACCCGGATTCCCTGACCGGCAAGTACCTGTCGGGGCGGGTGAAGATCGTGGTCCCGGCCAAGCGCACGCCGCGCAACAAGAAGCTGTCCCTGACCCTCAAGGGCGCCCGTGGCAACAATCTGCGCAATGTCGACCTGGAGATTCCAATCGGCCTGCTGACCTGCGTCACCGGGGTATCCGGCTCGGGCAAGTCGACGCTGATCAACAACACCCTGTTCCCACTGAGCGCCACCGCCCTGAACGGCGCCACCACCCTGGAAGCCGCACCGCACGACAGCATCAATGGGCTGCAGCATCTGGACAAGGTGGTGGACATCGACCAAAGCCCGATCGGTCGCACGCCCCGTTCCAACCCAGCCACCTACACCGGGTTGTTCACCCCGATCCGCGAGCTGTTCGCTGGCGTGCCGGAGTCTCGCTCCCGCGGCTACGGCCCTGGACGCTTCTCCTTCAACGTCAAGGGCGGCCGTTGCGAGGCGTGCCAGGGCGATGGCCTGATCAAGGTGGAGATGCACTTCCTGCCGGACATCTACGTGCCCTGCGATGTGTGCAAGAGCAAGCGCTACAATCGCGAGACCCTGGAGATCAAGTACAAGGGCAAGAGCATCCACGAGGTCCTGGAAATGACCATCGAGGAAGCGCGGGAGTTCTTCGATCCGGTACCAGCCCTGGCGCGCAAGCTGCAGACCCTGATGGATGTGGGCCTGTCCTATATCAAGCTCGGGCAATCGGCCACCACCTTGTCCGGTGGTGAGGCGCAGCGGGTCAAGCTGTCCCGTGAGCTGTCCAAGCGCGATACCGGCAAGACCTTGTATATCCTCGACGAACCGACCACCGGCCTGCATTTCGCGGATATCCAGCAGTTGCTGGATGTCCTGCACCGCCTGCGCGACCACGGCAACACCGTGGTGGTGATCGAGCACAACCTGGATGTGATCAAGACCGCAGACTGGCTGGTGGACCTAGGTCCGGAAGGTGGTTCCAAAGGCGGCCAGATCATCGCGGTGGGTACACCGGAACAGGTGGCCGAGATGCCTCAGTCCCACACCGGGCACTATCTGAAGCCGTTACTGATCCGCGACCGGGCCTGAGGCCCATGAAAAAGCCCCTGGCACCTTAGGGCGCCAGGGGCTTTTCTATTTCTTGCGTTCGTCAAAGGCCAACGCCGCCTGCGATCAGAACTGCGATTGCAGATAGTTCTCCAGGCCGATGGACTTGATCAGACCCAGTTGCTTTTCCAGCCAGTAGGTGTGGTCTTCCTCGGTGTCCGCCAGTTGGACCCGCAGGATGTCACGGCTGATGTAGTCCTTGTGCAGTTCGCACAACTCAATGCCTTTGCACAGTGCAGCGCGCACTTTGTATTCCAGGCGCAGGTCGCTGGCCAGCATGTCCGGCACAGTGGTGCCAGTGTCGAGGTCGTCAGGACGCATGCGCGGCGTGCCTTCGAGCATCAGGATGCGGCGGATCAAGGCATCAGCGTGTTGTGCCTCTTCCTCCATTTCGTGGTTGATGCGCTCATAGAGCTTGGTGAAGCCCCAGTCTTCGTACATCCGCGAATGAATGAAATATTGGTCGCGTGCTGCCAGTTCTCCCGTCAGCAACGTGTTGAGGTAATCGATTACGTCGGGATGACCTTGCATCGCCCTACATCTCCCTGCTTGAAAGTGGATAGTTTGAACCAAGCTGACTCGCAGGTCATTCAAAAACAGCATGAAAAGTGAAGATTATCCGAGAAAAGCAGTACAAATAACGCAAAAACCGCCCAAATGAGGGCGGTTCTGCTTCTTATTTAGACTTACTTGAGCGATACGCCCAAGGCTTTGGCAACACCTTCTCCATAGGCTTGATCAGCCTTGAAGAAGTGTTGCAACTGACGCTGCACTACATCGGCTGTAACGCCGGCCATGGCGCCAGCAATGTTGTTGATCAACAAAGCCTTCTGCCCGTCATCCATGAGACGGAACAGAGCGCCTGCGTGGCTGTAGTAGTCCGTATCCTCACGATGATCGTAGCGATCGGCTGCGCCACTCAGAGCCAGCGCTGGCTCTGCATAACGTGGTGCTTGCTTCGGCGCGTCACTGTAGCTGTTCGGCTCGTAATTCGGCGCTGCGCCACCATTGGTGCCAAACGCCATCGCTCCATCGCGCTGGTAGCTGTTGACCGGGCTCAGCGGCGCATTCACCGGCAGTTGCTGGTGATTGGTACCAACGCGATAGCGATGCGCATCGGCGTAGGCAAACACCCGGCCCTGCAGCATGCGATCTGGCGACAGGCCGACACCGGGAACCATGTTGCTTGGACCAAACGCCGCCTGTTCGACCTCGGCGAAGTAGTTAAGCGGGTTGCGGTTCAATTCCAGTTCACCCACCTCCATCAACGGAAACTCCTTCTGCGACCAGGTCTTGGTCACATCGAAGGGATTCTCGTAGTGCGCTGCAGCCTGGGCCTCGGTCATGATCTGGATGCAAACGCTCCATTTCGGGAAGTCACCACGCTCGATAGCATCGAACAGGTCACGCTGGGCGTAGTCCGGATCGGTGCCAGCCAAGCGAGCAGCCTCTGCCGGAGCCAGGTTCTTGATCCCTTGCTTGGTCTTGTAGTGCCACTTGACCCAGTGCCGCTCGCCCTTCGCGTTGATCAGGCTATAGGTATGGCTGCCGAAACCGTGCATATGACGGTAGCCATCCGGGATACCCCGGTCGGAGAACAGGATGGTGACCTGGTGCAGAGCCTCTGGCGAGTGCGACCAGAAGTCCCACATTGCCTGAGCGCTCTTCAGGTTGCTCTGAGGAAGGCGCTTCTGGGTGTGGATGAAGTCCGGAAACTTCAGCGGATCTCGAATGAAGAACACCGGAGTGTTGTTACCGACGATGTCCCAGTTGCCTTCCTCGGTATAGAACTTCAGAGCAAAACCACGCGGGTCACGCTCGGTATCGGCCGAGCCCCGCTCACCACCTACAGTGGAAAAGCGCAGGAAGGTCGGGGTTTTCTTGCCTACCGACTCGAACAGCTTGGCGTTGGTGTACTGCGTGATGTCGCGGGAAACCGTGAAGGTGCCATAGGCGCCCGACCCCTTGGCGTGCACACGGCGCTCAGGAATGTTTTCGCGGTTGAAATGGGCAAGCTTTTCGATCAGGTGGAAATCGTCGAGAAGCAGCGGACCGCGAGGGCCAGCAGAGCGGGAATTCTGGTTGTCAGCGACAGGAGCGCCACTTGCGGTCGTAAGAACTTTGGTCTGGCTCATGCTCAATATTCCTCTGTCTGTCTGGGAACTGCCGGCTAATCGGCTGAGAAAGAGTATTGACCATGATTATTACAAGATCCAATGCATTGGATTTCGCAGAACGATAGAAATTAACAATTGATAGACATACAAAAAACCGGGCACTAGGCCCGGTTCCTTGTTTCAGACTGACGTCTTACTCAGCGGATACAGCTTCGCCGCCGACAGCACGATCAACCAGTTCAACGTACGCCATAGGAGCGTTGTCGCCAGCACGGAAACCGCACTTGAGGATGCGCAGGTAGCCGCCCTCACGGGTAGCGTAACGCTTGCCCAGGTCGTTGAAGAGCTTACCAACGATAGCCTTCGAACGAGTACGGTCGAATGCCAGACGACGGTTAGCAACGCTGTCTGTCTTGGCCAAAGTGATCAGCGGCTCGGCAACGCGGCGCAGTTCTTTGGCTTTCGGCAGGGTAGTTTTGATCAGCTCGTGCTCGAACAGCGACACCGCCATGTTCTGGAACATGGCCTTGCGGTGCGAGCTGGTGCGGCTCAGGTGACGCCCACTTTTACGATGACGCATGGTTCATTCCTTACCAAACACAACGTTCGGTGATTACGACGATCAGGCAGTCGCCTTGTCGTCCTTCTTAAGACTTGCAGGCGGCCAGTTATCGAGGCGCATGCCGAGGGACAGACCGCGGGAGGCCAGAACATCCTTGATTTCAGTCAGGGATTTCTTGCCCAGGTTCGGAGTCTTCAACAGTTCTACTTCGGTGCGCTGAATCAGGTCGCCGATGTAGTAAATGTTTTCCGCCTTAAGGCAGTTAGCCGAACGTACAGTCAGTTCCAGATCGTCAACCGGGCGAAGCAGGATCGGATCGATCTCGTCTTCCTGCTCGACTACCACTGGCTCACTGTCACCTTTGAGGTCGACGAACGCAGCCAACTGCTGTTGCAGGATGGTTGCAGCACGGCGGATTGCCTCTTCAGGGTCCAGAGTACCGTTGGTTTCCAGATCAATAACCAGCTTGTCCAGGTTGGTACGCTGCTCGACACGGGCGTTTTCCACCACGTATGCGATACGGCGAACCGGGCTGAACGAAGAGTCGAGCTGCAAGCGACCAATGCTGCGGCTTTCATCTTCATCGCTTTGACGCGAGTCGGCCGGCTCATAACCACGACCACGAGCTACTACGAGCTTCATGTTCAGAGCGCCGTTAGACGCCAGGTTAGCGATTACGTGATCGGGATTAACGATCTCGACATCATGATCCAGCTGAATATCGGCAGCGGTAACCACCCCCGAACCCTTCTTCGACAAGGTCAGCGTAACTTCGTCACGGCCGTGCAGCTTGATAGCCAGACCTTTAAGGTTCAACAGGATTTCAATTACGTCTTCCTGTACACCTTCGATGGCGCTGTACTCGTGGAGCACACCGTCAATCTCGGCCTCGACTACTGCACAGCCGGGCATTGAGGACAACAGGATGCGGCGCAGCGCGTTGCCCAGGGTGTGGCCAAAACCACGCTCGAGAGGCTCGAGGGTGATCTTGGCGCGGGTTGGACTGACAACCTGCACATCAATATGGCGGGGTGTCAGGAACTCATTTACCGAAATCTGCATGGATGCACCTATTTTCTAGCCCTTACTTGGAGTAGAGCTCGACAATCAGGCTTTCGTTGATGTCGGCGGACAGATCACTGCGAGCTGGAACGTTCTTGAAAACGCCCGACTTCTTCTCAGTGTCTACTTCTACCCATTCTACGCGGCCACGTTGAGCACACAGATCGAGAGCTTGGACAATGCGAAGTTGGTTTTTTGCTTTCTCGCGAACAGCGACCACGTCACCAGCACGAACCTGGTAGGACGGAACGTTAACGGTCTGACCGTTTACGCTGATCGACTTGTGCGATACCAGCTGACGGGATTCGGCACGAGTGGAACCGAAGCCCATGCGGTATACAACGTTGTCCAGACGGCATTCCAGCAGCTGCAACAGGTTCTCACCAGTTGCGCCCTTCTTGCCGGCGGCTTGTTTGTAGTAACCGCTGAATTGACGCTCCAGAACGCCGTAGATACGACGAACTTTTTGCTTTTCACGCAGCTGGGTACCGTAGTCGGATTGACGACCACGACGCTGGCCGTGGATGCCAGGAGCTGCTTCGATGTTGCACTTGGATTCGATAGCGCGCACACCGCTCTTCAGGAAGAGATCGGTGCCTTCGCGACGAGCCAGTTTGCATTTTGGACCAATGTAACGAGCCATTCTTTACAATCTCCTGGATTACACGCGGCGCTTCTTCGGCGGACGGCACCCGTTGTGCGGGATTGGCGTCACGTCGGTGATGCTGGCGATCTTGTAGCCACAGCCGTTCAGAGCACGAACTGCGGATTCACGACCTGGACCTGGGCCCTTGACGTTAACGTCGAGGTTCTTCAGGCCATATTCCAGCGCAGCTTGGCCAGCACGCTCAGCAGCTACTTGAGCAGCGAACGGAGTGGACTTACGAGAACCGCGGAAACCCGAACCACCGGAGGTTGCCCAAGAAAGAGCGTTACCCTGACGGTCGGTGATGGTCACGATGGTGTTGTTGAAAGACGCGTGGATATGGGCGATGCCATCAACCACTGTCTTTTTGATTTTCTTACGAGGACGAGCAGCAGGTTTTGCCATGACTAAATTCCTGTCGATTCGCTGGTGCGATTACTTGCGGATCGGCTTACGCGGACCTTTGCGAGTACGCGCGTTGGTCTTGGTACGCTGACCGCGTACTGGCAGACCACGACGATGGCGCAGACCGCGATAGCAGCCCAGGTCCATCAAGCGTTTGATTTTCATGTTGTTTTCGCGACGCAGGTCACCTTCAGTGGTGAACTTCGCCACTTCGCCACGCAGCTGTTCAATTTGCTCGTCGCTCAGATCCTTGATCTTCGCAGCTGGGTTGACCCCAGTCACTGCACAGATTTTGTGTGCAGTAGTGCGACCAACACCATAGATGTAGGTCAGCGAGATAACAGTATGCTTGTTATCTGGAATGTTAACGCCTGCAATACGGGCCATTCAGTGGGACTCCAATTGACAGCTACCTACGCCCCGGAAGCCAAGAAATAGGGCGCGAGATAATATCGCTGTAATAACAAATAATCAACCCGGCAGCGCACTAGCTGCCGGGCTTGAAGCACAATCACACTCAGCCTTGGCGCTGCTTGTGACGTGGTTCCGCGCTGCAAATTACTCGAACAACACCTTCGCGGCGAATAATCTTGCAGTTACGGCACAGCTTTTTCACCGATGCACGAACTTTCATCACCAACTCCTCGAACCTTATGGATTAGCGCAGCATGCCGCTGCCGTAACCCTTCAGGTTGGCTTTCTTCATCAGGGATTCGTACTGGTGGGAAACGAGGTGCGATTGTACTTGTGACATGAAGTCCATAACAACCACGACCACGATCAGCAACGAGGTCCCGCCAAGGTAGAACGGAACGTTTGCAGCAACCACCAGGAACTGTGGCAACAGGCAGACGGCCGTCATATATAGAGCACCGAACATGGTCAAGCGGGTCAGAACGCCATCAATGTAGCGTGCCGATTGCTCACCTGGACGGATGCCCGGAATAAAGGCACCGGACTTCTTCAGGTTTTCCGCTACGTCTTTCGGATTGAACATCAACGCCGTATAGAAGAAGCAGAAGAAAATAATCCCTGCACTAAACAGCAGAATATTCAACGGCTGACCAGGAGCGATCGACTGCGAGATGTCCTGCAACCAGCCCATACCTTCAGACTGACCGAACCAGGCACCCAACGAAGCCGGAAACAGCAAAATGCTGCTCGCGAAGATAGCAGGAATAACACCGGCCATATTCACTTTCAGCGGCAAGTGGCTGGTCTGCGCAGCAAACACCTTACGGCCCTGCTGACGCTTCGCGTAGTGAACAGCAATACGACGCTGACCACGCTCAATGAACACCACAAAACCGATGATCGCTACTGCCAGCAAACCGATCGCAACCAAGGCGAAAATGTTGATATCACCCTGACGTGCAGACTCGAAAGACTGCCCGATCGCTCTCGGAAGACCGGCGACGATACCTGCGAAAATCAACATCGAGATACCGTTGCCAACACCACGCTCAGTAATCTGCTCACCCAGCCACATCATGAACATCGCGCCAGCCACGAAAGTGGATACCGCGACGAAATGGAAGCCAAAGTCACCAGTGAACGCAACGCCCTGCCCGGCCAGACCAACGGACATGCCGATAGCCTGAACCAGAGCAAGGACGACAGTGCCGTAGCGGGTGTACTGGCTGATCTTGCGACGGCCAGCTTCACCTTCCTTCTTCAACTGCTCCAGCTGTGGGCTGACAGCGGTCATGAGCTGCATGATGATCGATGCCGAAATGTACGGCATGATCCCCAGTGCAAAGATACTCATGCGCTCCAGCGCACCACCGGAAAACATGTTGAACAAGCTAAGAATGGTCCCCTCATTCTGTCGAAACAGGTCTGCGAGTCGATCAGGGTTGATACCTGGAACCGGGATGTGCGCACCTATCCGATAGACGATAATCGCCATGAACAGAAAACGCAGACGAGCCCAGAGTTCAGACATACCGCCTTTGCCGAGCGCAGAGAGAGCACCTTGCTTAGCCATTTATTCCTCGAACTTGCCGCCAGCTGCTTCGATAGCCGCACGCGCACCTTTGGTGGCTGCGATGCCCTTGATGGTCACAGCGCGAGTAACTTCACCGGACAGCATGATTTTCACACGCTGAACGTTCTGGTTAATCACGTTGGCATCTTTCAGGGACTGCACGGTGACGATGTCGCCTTCCACTTTAGCCAGTTCGGACAGACGCACTTCTGCGCGATCCATGGCCTTCAGGGAAACGAAACCGAACTTCGGCAGGCGACGATGCAGCGGCTGTTGACCGCCTTCAAAGCCTGGAGCAATGGTGCCACCGGAGCGGGAAGTCTGACCTTTGTGACCACGGCCACCAGTCTTACCCAAACCACTACCGATACCACGGCCCGGACGATGCTTTTCGCGACGGGAACCCGGCGCTGGACTCAGATCATTGAGTTTCATCGATTAACCCTCGACACGCAGCATGTAGTAAGCCTTGTTGATCATCCCGCGATTCTCGGGAGTATCCTGGACTTCTACAGTGTGACCGATGCGACGCAGGCCCAGACCCTTAACGCACAGTTTGTGGTTAGGGATACGGCCGGTCATGCTTTTGATCAGCGTTACTTTAACGGTAGCCATGATCAGATGATCTCCTGGACGCTTTTGCCACGCTTGGCGGCAATGGATTCAGGGGACTGCATCGCCTTCAAACCCTTGAAAGTGGCGTGAACCACGTTTACTGGGTTAGTCGAGCCGTAGCACTTGGCCAGAACGTTCTGAACGCCAGCAACCTCGAGGACAGCACGCATAGCGCCGCCAGCGATGATACCGGTACCTTCAGAAGCAGGCTGCATGTACACCTTGGAAGCGCCGTGAGCAGACTTCATTGCGTACTGCAGAGTAGTGCCGTCCAGATCAACTTGGATCATGTTGCGACGAGCAGCTTCCATTGCCTTCTGGATCGCAGCAGGCACTTCACGCGACTTGCCACGGCCGAAGCCAACACGGCCCTTACCATCACCAACCACGGTCAACGCGGTGAAAGTGAAGATACGGCCACCTTTTACGGTTTTGGCTACGCGGTTAACTTGAACCAGCTTCTCGATGTAGCCTTCGTCGCGCTTTTGGTCGTTATTGGACATAACTTAGAACTCCAGCCCAGCTTCACGAGCAGCCTCAGCCAGCGCCTTGACGCGGCCGTGGTACTTGAAGCCGGAACGGTCGAAAGCCACTTGCGAGACACCAGCGGCTTTTGCACGCGTAGCGACCAGCTGGCCAACCTTAGTAGCCGCGTCGATGTTGCCAGTGGCGCCATCACGCAGTTCTTTATCCAAAGTCGAGGCGCTTGCCAGGACCTTGTTGCCGTCGGCCGAAATGACCTGGGCGTAGATGTGCTGCGAAGAGCGGAACACGCAGAGACGCACGACTTCGAGTTCGTGCATTTTCAGGCGTGCTTTGCGAGCGCGACGCAGTCGAGTAACTTTTTTGTCGGTCATTTGCTATGCCCTACTTCTTCTTGGCTTCTTTACGACGGACGACTTCGTCCGCGTAGCGCACACCTTTACCTTTATAAGGCTCTGGTGGACGGAAGTCGCGGATCTCAGCGGCCACTTGACCTACCAGCTGCTTGTCGATGCCCTTGATCAGGATATCGGTCTGGCTAGGAGTCTCAGCGGTGACGCCTGCCGGCAGTTCGTAATCCACTGGATGCGAGAAGCCGAGGGCCAGGTTCAGCACTGTGCCTTTTGCCTGTGCCTTGTAACCAACACCGACCAGCTGGAGCTTGCGCTCGAAGCCTTGGCTTACGCCCTGGACCATGTTGTTAACCAGTGCACGAGTAGTACCGGCCATTGCGCGAGTTTGCTGGTCGCCATTGCGAGCAGCAAAACGCAGCTCACCGGCTTCCTGAACAATTTCAACGGAGGCGTGTACGTTCAGTTCGAGAGTACCCTTGGCACCCTTCACCGAAAGCTGTTGGCCGGCGAATTTTACTTCGACGCCAGCTGGCAGCTTAACGGGGTTCTTAGCGACGCGAGACATGCTTATCCCCCCTTAGAACACAGTGCAAAGAACTTCGCCGCCGACACCGGCAGCGCGCGCAGCACGATCAGTCATCACACCTTTGTTGGTGGAGACGATAGACACGCCAAGGCCGCCACGTACTTTCGGCAGCTCTTCAACGGACTTGTACTGACGCAGGCCTGGACGGCTAACGCGCTTCACTTCCTCGATGACCGGACGGCCTTCGAAGTACTTCAGCTCGATGGACAGCAGAGGTTTGATTTCGCTGCTGATCTGATAACCCGCAATGTAACCTTCGTCCTTCAGGACTTTTGCTACAGCCACCTTCAAAGTGGAAGACGGCATGCTCACGACGGACTTTTCAGCCATCTGGGCATTACGGATTCGAGTTAGCATGTCCGCTAACGGGTCCTGCATACTCATGGGCTAGATGCTCCTGATACAAAAAGAATTAGCCTTGCGGCTACAGCTTTCGCCAAAGAAACCTGGGCAAAAAACACGGGCTCAGGCGAGCCGGTCATTCTAGACACACCCCAGAAATGAATCAAGCCCCAAAAGGGGCTTGATTCATGCTCGAACTCACCGGTGATCGGGATTTTATCCCCATCACCATGAGCCTGTAGCCATTACCAGCTGGCTTTTACCAGACCTGGAACGTCACCACGCATTGCGGCTTCACGCAGCTTGTTACGGCCCAGGCCGAACTTGCGGTAAACGCCATGCGGACGACCGGTCAGGCGGCAACGGTTACGCATGCGCGAAGCGCTTGCGTCACGTGGTTGCTTCTGCAGAGCTACGGTAGCTTCCCAACGGGCTTCTGGACTTGCGTTCAGATCCACGATGATCGCTTTCAGCGCTGCACGCTTGGCGGCGTACTTGGCAACGGTGAGCTGACGCTTCAGCTCACGGTTCTTCATGCTCTTCTTGGCCATTTTCCTACTCCAATCAGTTGCGGAACGGGAATTTGAAAGCACGCAGCAGAGCGCGGCCTTCATCATCGTTCTTGGCAGTGGTGGTCAGGGTAATGTCCAGACCGCGGAGAGCATCGATCTTGTCGTAATCGATTTCCGGGAAAATGATCTGCTCTTTCACGCCCATGCTGTAGTTGCCACGACCATCGAAGGACTTGGCATTCAGGCCGCGGAAGTCGCGAACCCGAGGCAGGGAGATCGACAGCAGACGATCCAGGAACTCGTACATACGCTCACGGCGCAGGGTCACTTTGACGCCGATCGGCCATCCTTCGCGGACTTTGAAGCCAGCGATGGATTTACGAGCGTGAGTCACAACGACTTTCTGGCCGGTGATCTTTTCCAGGTCAGCAACAGCGTGCTCGATGACTTTTTTGTCGCCGATCGCTTCGCCCAGACCCATGTTCAGGGTGATCTTGGTAACGCGCGGAACTTCCATCACGTTCGAAAGCTTAAGTTCTTCCTTAAGCTTCGGGGCGATTTCCTTCCGGTAAATCTCTTGGAGTCGTGCCATGGTCTTCTACCTAGCAGTGTTCAAGCATCAACCGCTTTTTGGGTCGACTTGAAGACACGAATTTTCTTGCCGTCTTCTACTTTGAAGCCAACGCGGTCAGCCTTGTTGGTTTCGCTGTTGAAAATAGCAACGTTGGAAGCGTGCAGTGGCGCTTCTTTCTCGACGATACCGCCTTGTACGCCCGACATCGGGTTAGGCTTGGTATGACGCTTGACCAGGTTCAGGCCACCTACAACCAGACGGTCGTCAGCCAGAACCTTAAGCACCTTACCGCGCTTACCTTTGTCTTTGCCGGCGATCACGATGATCTCGTCGTCACGACGAATCTTTTGCATGTCGGATCTCCTTACAGCACTTCTGGGGCGAGCGAGACGATCTTCATGAACTTCTCAGTACGAAGTTCACGGGTCACTGGCCCAAAGATACGGGTGCCGATCGGCTCTTGCTTGTTGTTCAGCAGAACAGCAGCGTTGCCATCAAAGCGGATGATCGAGCCATCTGCACGGCGAACGCCGTGACGAGTGCGGACTACGACAGCAGTCATCACTTGGCCTTTTTTCACCTTACCGCGAGGAATTGCTTCCTTGACGGTAACCTTGATGATGTCACCGATACCAGCGTAACGACGATGGGAGCCACCCAGCACCTTGATGCACATAACGCGGCGAGCGCCGCTGTTATCGGCCACATCGAGCATGGATTGAGTCTGAATCATATAATTTCTCCGACCCCTAGCCCTTAGACTTCCACAGCGCGTTCGAGAACATCAACCAGGGCCCAGGACTTGGTCTTGGCCATCGGACGAGTCTCACGGATAGTGACCTTGTCGCCGATGTGGCACTGGTTGGTTTCGTCGTGCGCGTGCAGCTTAGTCGAACGCTTAACGTATTTACCGTAGATAGGGTGCTTAACGCGACGCTCGATCAGAACGGTGATGGTCTTGTCCATCTTGTCGCTGACAACACGGCCAGTCAGCGTACGGACAGTTTTTTCGGCTTCAGCCATGATTACTTACCTGCCTGCTGGTTGAGCACAGTCTTCACGCGAGCGATGTCACGCTTAACTTGCGAGAGCAGATGAGACTGCCCCAACTGGCCAGTTGCTTTCTGCATGCGCAGATTGAACTGGTCGCGCAGCAGGCCGAGCAGTTGCTCGTTCAGCTGCTGTGCGGATTTTTCACGAAGTTCATTCGCTTTCATCACATCACCGTCCGCTTAACAAAGGAGGTGGCGAGAGGCAGCTTTGCAGCAGCCAGGGCGAAAGCCTCACGCGCCAGCTCTTCAGAAACACCCTCGATTTCATACAGGACTTTGCCTGGCTGAATCTGGGCAACCCAGTATTCGACGTTACCCTTACCTTTACCCATCCGAACTTCGAGTGGCTTCTTGGAAATAGGCTTGTCCGGGAATACACGGATCCAGATCTTGCCGCCACGTTTTACGTGACGGGTCAAGGCACGACGTGCCGACTCGATCTGACGAGCGGTGAGACGACCACGAGCAACAGACTTCAGCGCGAACTCGCCGAAGCTGACCTTGCTACCGCGCAGTGCCAGACCACGGTTGTGGCCGGTCATCTGCTTGCGGAACTTCGTACGCTTTGGTTGCAACATTTGGCGTACCCCTTACTTAGCAGCTTTTTTACGAGGCGCTGGTGCTTGCGGCTTCAGCTCTTCTTGGCGACCACCAATTACTTCGCCTTTGAAGATCCAAACCTTCACACCGATCACACCGTAGGTGGTGTGAGCTTCGTAGGTGGCATAGTCGATATCGGCACGGAGGGTGTGCAGTGGCACACGACCTTCGCGATACCATTCAGTACGTGCGATTTCAGCACCGCCGAGACGACCGCTCACTTGGATTTTGATGCCTTTGGCACCAATGCGCATGGCGTTCTGTACGGCGCGCTTCATGGCACGACGGAACATTACGCGACGCTCCAGCTGCTGAGCTACGCTCTGCGCAACCAGCATACCGTCGAGTTCCGGCTTGCGGATCTCTTCGATATTGATGTGCACAGGCACACCCATTTGCTTGGTCAGGTCCTGACGCAGTTTTTCAACATCTTCACCTTTCTTGCCGATCACGATGCCGGGACGAGCGGTGTGGATGGTGATGCGTGCAGTTTGAGCCGGACGATGGATATCGATACGGCTTACGGACGCGCTTTTTAGTTTGTCTTGGAGATACTCACGCACATTCAGATCTGCGAGCAAATAGTCCGCATAAGTCCGACCGTCTGCGTACCAGACGGAGGTGTGCTCCTTGACGATTCCCAGGCGAATGCCAATGGGATGTACTTTCTGACCCATCTCTTCGACTCCGTTACTTGTCAGCAACCTTGACAGTGATATGGCAAGACCGCTTGACGATGCGATCAGCACGGCCTTTGGCACGTGGCATGATGCGCTTCAGCGAACGCCCTTCGTTGACGAAAACGGTGGAGACCTTCAGGTCATCAACGTCTGCGCCTTCGTTATGCTCGGCGTTGGCTACGGCCGACTCCAGCACTTTCTTCATGATCTCGGCGGCTTTCTTACTGCTGAAAGCCAACAGGTTGAGCGCGTCGCCCACCTTCTTCCCGCGGATCTGGTCGGCGACCAAGCGGGCTTTCTGGGCGGAGATTCGAGCGCCCGACAGCTTAGCGGCTACTTCCATCGTTCCTTACCCCTTAACGCTTGGCTTTCTTGTCAGCCACGTGCCCGCGATATGTACGGGTACCGGCGAACTCGCCCAGTTTGTGGCCGACCATGTCTTCGTTCACGAGAACTGGAACATGCTGACGACCGTTATGCACAGCAATGGTCAGACCGACCATTTGCGGCAGGATCATGGAACGGCGCGACCAGGTCTTAACTGGTTTGCGATCGTTCTTTTCCGCCGCCACTTCGATCTTCTTCAGTAGGTGAAGATCAATAAAAGGACCTTTTTTCAGAGAACGTGGCACTGTCGTATCCCTCTATTTACTTGCGACGACGGACGATCATTTTGTCGGTACGCTTATTACCACGAGTCTTCGCGCCCTTAGTCGGGAAGCCCCATGGCGATACCGGATGACGACCACCGGAGGTACGACCTTCACCACCACCATGCGGGTGGTCAACCGGGTTCATGGCAACACCACGAACGGTTGGGCGAACGCCACGCCAGCGTTTGGCACCAGCTTTACCCAGCGAACGCAGGCTATGCTCGGAGTTCGAGACTTCGCCCAGGGTCGCACGGCATTCAGCCAGCACTTTACGCATCTCACCAGAACGCAGACGCAGGGTCACGTAGACACCTTCACGAGCGACCAGCTGAGCCGAAGCACCAGCCGAACGAGCGATTTGCGCGCCTTTACCTGGCTTCAGTTCGATGCCGTGTACGGTGCTACCAACTGGAATGTTACGCAGCTGCAGAGAGTTGCCCGGCTTGATCGGTGCCAGGGCACCTGCGATCAGCTGGTCGCCAGCGCTCACGCCTTTAGGGGCGATGATGTAGCGACGCTCGCCATCGGCGTAGCACAGCAGAGCGATGTGAGCAGTACGGTTTGGATCGTATTCGATACGCTCGACGGTGGCAGCGATGCCATCCTTGTCGTTGCGACGGAAGTCGACCAGACGATAATGCTGCTTATGACCACCACCAACGTGACGAGTAGTGATACGACCATTGTTGTTACGACCACCAGACTTCGATTTTTTCTCGATCAGCGGTGCGTGAGGAGCGCCTTTATGCAGCTCCTGGTTGACCACCTTGACCACAAAACGGCGGCCAGGGGAAGTCGGTTTGCATTTAACGATTGCCATGATGCGCCCCTTCCTTACTCAGCACTGCTGCTGAAATCGAGATCTTGGCCTGGCTGAAGGGAGATAACTGCCTTCTTCCAGTCATTACGCTTGCCCAGACCACGTGCGGTACGCTTGCTCTTACCCAGAACGTTCAGGGTAGTAACGCGTTCCACTTTCACGCTGAACAGGCTTTCGACGGCCTTCTTGATTTCCAGCTTGGTTGCATCGGTAGCAACCTTGAAAACGAACTGGCCTTTCTTGTCTGCCAGAACCGTAGCCTTCTCGGAAACATGCGGGCCAAGCAGAACTTTAAATACGCGTTCCTGGTTCATCCCAGCAGCTCCTCGAATTTCTTCACGGCCGACACAGTGATCAACACTTTGTCGTATGCGATCAGACTAACTGGATCGGAACCTTGCACATCACGAACATCAACGTGAGGCAGGTTACGAGCAGCCAGGTACAGGTTCTGATCAACAGCGTCAGACACGATCAGAACGTCGGTCAGACTCATGCCGTTCAGCTTACCCAGCAGATCTTTGGTTTTCGGAGTTTCGACAGCGAAATCCTGAACCACGACCAGACGATCAGTGCGCACCAGCTCAGCAAGGATGGAGCGCATTGCTGCGCGATACATCTTCTTGTTCAGCTTCTGGGAGTGATCTTGAGGACGAGCTGCGAAAGTGGTGCCGCCGCCGCGCCAGATTGGGCTGCGGATAGTACCAGCACGAGCACGGCCAGTACCTTTCTGACGCCATGGGCGCTTACCGCCACCAGAAACGTCGGAACGGGTCTTTTGCTGCTTGCTACCCTGACGGCCGCCAGCCATGTAGGCCACGACTGCTTGGTGAACCAGCGTCTCGTTGAATTCGCCGCCAAATGTCAGTTCGGAAACTTCGATCGCTTGAGCGTCATTTACATTTAATTGCATGTCAGCTTCCCCTTAACCGCGAGCCTTGGCCGCCGGACGCACAACCAGGTTGCCGCCAGTAGCGCCAGGAACAGCGCCCTTGACCAACAACAGATTGCGTTCAGCGTCGACGCGCACTACTTCGAGGGACTGCACGGTCACGCGCTCAGCGCCCATATGACCGGACATTTTCTTGCCCTTGAATACACGACCAGGAGTCTGGCACTGGCCAATAGAGCCCGGGACGCGGTGGGAAACGGAGTTACCGTGGGTGTTATCTTGACCGCGGAAATTCCAACGCTTGATGGTACCGGCGAAGCCTTTACCTTTCGACTGACCGGTAACATCTACCAGTTGGCCAGCTGCGAAGATTTCTGCGCTGATCAGATCGCCAGCTTGGTACTCGCCTTCTTCAAGACGAAATTCCCAAACGCCACGACCAGCAGCAACATTTGCTTTAGCGAAGTGACCTGCCTGAGCAGCAGTCACGCGCGAAGCACGACGCTCACCTACAGTGACTTGCACTGCACGATAGCCATCGGTTTCTTCAGTTTTGAACTGGGTGACACGATTCGGCTCGATCTCGATGACCGTGACCGGAATGGAGACACCTTCTTCGGTGAAAATGCGGGTCATACCGCACTTACGACCGACTACACCAATAGTCATGTTGTAAACCTCATGAGTGTACGGGGCTTTCACCCGCTATGGCCGCCCATTTCAGAGCGTTACACGACCAAGACCGAGTCTTAGCCGAGGCTGATCTGCACTTCCACACCTGCCGCAAGATCAAGCTTCATAAGTGCATCAACGGTTTTATCCGTTGGCTGAACGATGTCCAGCACGCGCTTATGAGTACGGATCTCGTACTGGTCACGCGCGTCTTTGTTGACGTGCGGGGAGACCAGAACGGTGAACCGCTCTTTACGAGTAGGCAGTGGAATTGGACCACGCACTTGAGCACCAGTACGTTTCGCGGTTTCCACGATTTCCTGGGTGGATTGGTCGATCAGGCGATGGTCGAAAGCCTTCAACCTGATACGGATTTGCTGATTTTGCATTGGATTTCAGACTCCAGGCTGCTATTCCCACCGGGCGCAATACGCCCGTTAAAAGGAGGCGCAATTCTATAGACGGCCCCACAGAGTGTCAACCCAATAAAAAAGCCCCCGCAAGCGGGGGCTTTTTCATGAGTCGTCGATTACTCGATGACTTTGGCTACGACGCCAGCGCCGACGGTACGACCGCCTTCACGGATAGCGAAACGCAGACCATCTTCCATCGCGATGGTTTTGATCAGAGTGACAGTCATCTGGATGTTGTCACCTGGCATTACCATTTCAACGCCTTCTGGCAGCTCGCAGTTACCGGTCACGTCAGTAGTACGGAAGTAGAACTGTGGACGGTAGCCTTTGAAGAACGGAGTATGACGGCCGCCTTCTTCTTTGCTCAGAACGTAAACTTCAGCAGTGAACTTGGTGTGCGGCTTAACGGTACCTGGCTTAACCAGAACCTGGCCACGCTCAACGTCGTCACGCTTGGTGCCACGCAGCAGAACGCCGCAGTTCTCACCAGCACGACCTTCGTCCAGCAGCTTGCGGAACATTTCAACGCCGGTGCAGGTAGTTTTCTGAGTATCGCGCAGACCCACGATCTCAACTTCTTC